>JAPSIR010000150.1 GCA_031178625.1 Cellulomonas sp. | reverse complement strand
GCGCCGTCGGGCCGCTCCGGCATGGGCGGGAACGCGGCGGACGCGTGCGCGGGCGGCGGCACCGATCCGGGCGGCGGGTAGGCGCCCCGGCTCTGGGACGGGACCGGCTGGTACGTCGCGGTGTGCGCCGGCGGCGCCTCCCCCGCGACCGGACCGGCCGGCCGGTACGGCGGCAGCGGCCGGGTCGGGTCCCCCGAGGCCGGCCTGTAGGTCTCACTCACGTCGTCTGCCTCCAGGCTCTCCAGCACGGTCGTGCGCCGCCCCACGGCGGCCCACGGGCACGCGTTGGTCATCGGTCCCGGACGGCCCCGACTTGAGCGACGACGTGGACCGGCGCGGGCGTCGCCCCTCCCGGGGACGCCCGCGCCGGTGGCCTCACGCGACGACGCGGAGGATCTCCTCGATCGACGTGTCGCCGGACGCGACCTTGTACCAGCCGTCCTCGCGCAGCGTCCGCATGCCCTGCTTGACGGCGGTGGTGTTGATGTCGGCGGAGGACGAGTGCGCCACCGCGTGCCGCTCGATCTCCTCGGTGACGCGCATGACCTCGTGCAGCGCGAGACGGCCCTTGTAGCCGGTGCGCGAGCACGCGACGCAGCCCGCCGGCCGGTACAGGTCGGGGATCGGCTCCCCCGGCACCCACGGGAACCGCGCCGCCTCGAGCTCCGCCGGCGACGGCGTGTACGGCTCCTTGCACTTCGGGCACAGCCGCCGCGCGAGGCGCTGGGCGACGACGCAGTCCAGCGCGGACCCGACCAGGAACGGCTCGATGCCCATCTCCGTCAGCCGCGTGACGGCCGACGGGGCGTCGTTCGTGTGCAGGGTCGAGAGGACGAGGTGACCCGTGAGGGCGGCCTCGATGGCGATCTGCGCGGTCTCGTGGTCACGGATCTCACCGAGCAGCACGACGTCGGGGTCGGACCGCAGGATCGAGCGCAGGGCCGCGGCGAACGTGAGGCCCGCCTTCGGGTTCACCTGCACCTGGTTGATGCCGGGCAGCCGGTACTCGACCGGGTCCTCGACCGTGATGACGTTGATGTCGGGCTTCGACACCGCGTTCAGCGTCGCGTACAGGGTCGTGGACTTGCCGGAGCCCGTCGGGCCGGTCACCAGGATCATCCCGTAGGGCTTCGTGTACGACTCGCGGTACGTCGCGTAGTTGTGCTCGAGGAACGACAGGTCGCGCAGGTCCAGGCTCGCCGTCGAGTTGTCGAGGATGCGCATGACGATCTTCTCGCCCCACACCGTCGGCAGCGTCGCCACGCGGAGGTCGATCTTGCGGCCGTTGTGGGTGACCGACATGCGGCCGTCCTGCGGCTTGCGCTTCTCCGCGATGTCGATGTCGCTCATGATCTTCACGCGGCTGATGACACCGCCGATGATGTTCTTGGGCGAGCGCTGCGTCTCGTGCAGCACGCCGTCGATGCGGTAGCGCACCCGCAGGTCGTGCTCGGTCGGCTCGATGTGGATGTCGGACGCGCGGTCCGTGATCGCCTGCGTCACCAGCAGGTTGACGTAGCGGACGATCGGGGCGTCGTCCTCGATCGAGTCGCCGATCCGCGAGAAGTCGACCTCGGGCTCCGGCTCGTCGTCGATGAACGCCGAGGACAGGTCCTCCATCTCCCCGTCGGCGCGGCAGAACCGGTCGATGGCACGCAGCACGTTGTCGTACGTCGCGACCACAGGGACGACCGGCACGCGCGCGACGGTGCGGACGTCGTCGACGGCCACGACGTTCGCCGGGTCGGCGGTCGCGAGCACGAGGGCGCCGTTGCGGATGGCGATCGGCAGGACCGAGTACCGCCGGCACACCGCCGCGGGCACCATCGTCACGGCCGTGCGGTCCACGGGGTACTCGTCGAGGTCGACGAACTCCATGCCGACCTGCGCGGCCAGCGCACGCACCAGCTGCGCCTCGCTGATCATGCCGAGCTCGACGAGCGTGCGCCCGAGCGAGGCACCGATCGAGGTCTGCTCGTCGAGCGCCGCGAGCAGCTGCGCCTCCGTCACCAGCCCCTCGTCCAGCAGGATCTCCCCGAGCTGCTTCACGCGCGTCACCTCCGCCTCACCGGGGTGCGCCGGTGCAGCACCCCACACGGGTCATCGGCAACCCGGACGGGTGTCCTGAGCGCGCCGGCGCGGGGGTTCGGGGACCACTCGTCCGGGGGGCCACGTCATCACCCGGTCGTGACGCGAGCGGGTACGGACATGACGCCGACGGGGTGTGCGGGGCACGGGTGGGCGCCGGACCGCCCGCCCGTCAGCCGACGACGGGTGCGAGCGCCGTCTGCAGCGCGGCGTCCATCGCGCCGACGGGTGCGGTGCGGCCCGTCATGAGGCGGACCTGCTCCACCGCCTGGTGCAGCAGCATCCGCTCACCGCCGACCGTGCGGCCGCCGGCGCGCTCCCACGCCTGCGCGAGCACGGTCGGGCGCGGGTCGTAGACGACGTCGAGCAGCACGCCGCGCACCGGACCGGTCAGCGCGTCCGCGAGGGCGTCGGGCGCGTGCGCGGGCAGCGTCGAGACCACGACGTCGGCCGCGGCGATCTCCGGCGCGCTCGCGTCCAGCGGGCGCAGCACGGGCTCGACGCCCATACGGTGCGCGGCGCGGAGCAGCGCACCGGCGCGGCCGGCCGACCGCAGGTGCACCGTCGGCGTGGTGCAGCCGAGCTGCGCGAGCGCCGCCAGCGTGGACGCGGCCGTCGCGCCGGCGCCGAGCACGGCAGCCGGCCCCACACCGCCCGTGACCCCGGCCTCGCCGAGCGCCGCGACGATGCCGTGCACGTCGGTGTTCGCACCGGTGAGGACGCGCCGGGCGCCCTCGCCCTGCGGCAGCACGGTGTTGACGGCGCCGACGACCTGCGCGAGCGGCTCGACGTGGTCGAGCAGCGGCAGCACGGCGTGCTTGAGCGGCATGGTCAGGCTCAGCCCCGCCCATGACGCGTCCAAGCCGTCGAGGAACACGCCCACCGTCTCCTCGGTGACGTCGTGCACCTCGTAGCGCCAGTCCGCCAGCCCGAGCGCCGCGTACGCGGCGCCGTGCAGGACCGGGGACAGCGAGTGCCCGACGGGGTGCCCGAGGACCGCGCAGCGGCGGCCCGGCGTCACCCGTTCTCCGCCTGCCACGCCCGCAGCAGGTCGCGGTTCGCCTCGTGCTCCTCGAGGGTCTCGGCGAAGCGCGTCTCGCCCGTGTCGAGGTTGATGGCGACCCAGAAGATCCACGGCCCGGGCTCGGGGGCGAGCACCGCGTCGATGGACTTCTCCCCCGGCGACGCGATGGGCGTCGGCGGCAGGCCGGTGTGCTTGTAGGTGTTGTACGCGTTCGACGGGTCGCGGAGCATCTCGGTCGTCAGCTGCGTGCCCGGGATGCCGAGGCCGTACGCAACCGCCGCGTCGATCTGGAGGATCATGCCGCGGTCGAGGCGGTTCTGGATCGCCTGGGCCATCTTCGGCCGGTCGGGGTCGTGCCGCGCCTCGCGCTCGACGAGCGACGCCTTGTTGAGGACCGTCTCCCACTGGTCCTGCGCGACGCCCTTGGCGGTGAGCACCTCGACGGTCTTGGCGACCATCTGCCGCAGCACGCCGGCGGCGTCCGTGCCGGGCTCGATCTGGTACGTCGACGGGTACAGCCAGCCCTCGACGTTGCCGCCGGCCTCGGCGGGAAGGCCGATGGCGGCCGGGTCCGCGGCGGCGGCCTTCAGCTGGTCGACCGGGATGAGGGTGACCTCCTGGACCCGGTCGTAGATCTGCGCGGCCGTGTAGCCCTCGGGGATCGTGACCTTCATGGACACGCGGTTCTTCGGGTCCAGCAGGGCGATGACCGCGTCGGACGCCTTCATCTCGAGCAGCAGCTGGTACGTGCCCGGCTGGATCGACGCCGCGTCCGGGTTCGCTGCGTACGCGTCGAGGAACGCGTCCCGCGTGGCCACGATGCCCGCGTCGGTGAGCGTCGTCGCCATGTCGGCGCCCGTGGCGCCCGCGTTGATGACGACCGGTGCCGCGCCGGGACGCCCGGGACCGGCGAAGTCCTCGACCTGCGCCTCCTGGCCGCCGTCCCCGCCGCCGAAGAGGTTGGTGCCGCCGAGGAGGGAGAACACGACGTAGCCGGCGCCCACCACCATGACGAGCGCGACCACGAGGACGGCGATCGACCGCCGGCGACGCTGCTTGCGCAGGCGTTCCTCGCGCTTGCGTCCCGAGGACCGCGAACGGCGTCGGGGTTCGCCAGGCGCGGGCGCACCTGCCCGTCCGACGCGTTCACCGCCGAACAGGTCGGCTGCGCTCTCGTCGGACTTCACCGGGGCCCACCACTCCGTCTGGTTGCTCACCTGCGCGTCACTCCGTCGTCGTCGTGCCGTCGCCCGCAGACCCCTCCACGGCGCGGCGCGAGCTGCGTCGGTCGACGTCGACCCGTTCTCCGGACCTCCGCCCCGTCGCCCTCTCGGCGTCGAGCGCGTGCTGCAGGATGACCACCGCGGCCGCCTGGTCGACGACCTGCCGGTGGCGGCGTCCGGATCGGCCGGACGCCTGGAGCGCCTGGTGAGCGGTCACCGTGCTCATCCGCTCGTCCACGAGCCGCACCCCGACGGGGGCGACCTGGCGCGCCAGTGCGACAGCGTACGCGCGCGCGAGGTCTGCGGACGACCCCTCGGCCCCGGAGAGGTGCCGCGGCAGCCCCACGTACACCACCGCGACGTCGCGATCGCGCACGTGCGCGGCGACGGCGACGACGTCCGCGGACCCCGGCTTCACCTTGCCCGCGGCGCGCGGGAGCGTCTCCACCGGGGTCGCCAGCATGCCGTCGGGGTCGCTGGCGGCGAGGCCGACGCGGACCGTGCCGACGTCCACCGCGAGCCGGGCACCGCGCGTCACGACGTCCGGGTCCGGCGCCGTCGGCGCGTCCGGTCCGGGCACGTCAGCCCCGCACCGCCGCGACGACCGCGTCGAGCGCGGCCGGCAGCCGGCTCGCGTCCGCGCCGCCGCCCTGCGCGACGTCGTCCTTGCCGCCGCCGCCGCCGCCGAGCACGCCCGACGCCGTGCGGACGAGCGCACCGGCCTTGAGGCCGCCCTCGCGCGCCGCTGCGTTGGTGGCGATCACCACGACCGGTCGGCCCTTGCTCGTCCCGCCGACGGCGACGACCGACGGCGACGCCTCGCCGAGGCGGGCGCGCACGTCGAGCGCGAGCGTGCGCAGGTCGTCGGCGGACGCGACGTCACCGGCGTCGTGCGTGACGACGAGCGTCGTGCCGATCTGCTGCGGCGCCGCCGCGAGCGAGCCCGCCGCGGCCAGCAGCTGGCCCTGGCGCAGCTGAGCGAGCGCCTTCTCCGACTCCTTGAGCCGCGACATGAGCGACGACACGCGGTCGGACAGCTCGTCGGGACGTGCCCCGAGCAGCCCGGAGAGCTGGCTGACGAGCGCGCGCTCCTTCGCCTGGTAGCCGTACGCCTGGTCGCCGACGAGCGCGTCCACGCGGCGCACGCCCGAGCCGATGGACGACTCGCCCAGCAGCGTGACGAGCCCGAGCTCCCCGGACCGGCGCACGTGCGTGCCCGCGCACAGCTCGCGCGACCAGTCGCCGCCGATGGAGACGACGCGGACCTCGTTGCCGTACTTCTCGCCGAACAGCGCCATCGCGCCGAGCGCGCGGGCCTCGTCGATCGCCATCGTCCGGTCGGTGACCTCGAGGTCGTCCTGCAGCCGCTCGTTCACGCGGCCCTCGATCTGCGCGAGCGACGACGACGGCACCGACGCGCCCGACCGGAAGTCGAAGCGCAGCCGGCTGGGCGCGTTCTCCGACCCCGCCTGGGTCGCCGTGTCGCCGAGCTCCTCGCGGAGCGCCTTGTGCACCATGTGCGTCGCGGTGTGCGCGCGCGCGATCGCGCGACGCCGCGCCGTGTCGATCGTCGCCGTGCCGGCGTCGCCGAGCGTGAGCGTGCCGTCGACCAGGCGGGCGTGGTGCACGGACAGACCCTTGATGGGCGCCTGCACGTCGTCGACCTCGACGAGGCCGCCGCCGTCGAGCGCGATCGTGCCCGTGTCGGCCAGCTGGCCACCGGACTCCGCGTAGAACGGCGTCACGTCGAGCACGACCTGGACGTGCGCGGGCGCGGTCGCCGTCGGCGCGGGGACGCCGTCGACGAGCAGGCCGACCACCTTCGTGCGCGCGGTCGTGTCCGTGTAGCCGACGAACCGCACGGGCGAGCCGGTCTCCCCCGCCAGCGACGCGTGCAGCTGCTGGTACGCCGACGTGTCGGCGTGCCCCGTCTTCTTCGCCAGCGCGTCCGCGCGCGCCCGCTCGCGCTGCGCCTGCATGAGCGACCGGAACGCGGTCTCGTCGACCGTGACGCCGTGCTCCGACGCCATCTCGAGCGTGAGGTCGATCGGGAAGCCGTAGGTGTCGTGCAGCGCGAACGCCTGCTCGCCCGAGAGCACCGCCGGCCCCGTGCCCGACGCCGCGGTCCGGGCGCGGCCGACCGCACCCTCGAAGATGGTCGTGCCGGCCGACAGGGTCCGGAGGAACGCCTCCTCCTCGCCGTACACGACCTGGGCGATGCGGTCGAAGCCCGTCGCGACCTGCGGGTACGACTGCGCCATCGCGTCCCGGCTGACGGGCAGCAGGTGCTGGAGCGTGGCCTCCTCGACGCCGAGCAGGCGCATCGAGCGCACCGTGCGGCGCAGCAGTCGGCGCAGCACGTAGCCGCGGCCCTCGTTCGACGGCGTGACGCCGTCCGCGACGAGCATGAGGCTCGACCGCACGTGGTCGCCGACGACGCGCAGCCGCACGTCGTCCTCCTCGACCGCGCCGTAGCGCCGGCCCGTGAGGTCCTGCGCGCGCGCGATGACGGGGAAGACCTCGTCCGTCTCGTACAGGTTGTTCTTGCCCTGCAGCAGGTACGCGATGCGCTCGAGGCCCGCACCGGTGTCGATCGCCTTGCGCTCGAGCTCGCCGAGCAGCGGGTAGTCCTTGCCGCGGCCCTCGCCGCGCACGAACTGGTCGAAGACGAGGTTCCAGATCTCCAGGTAGCGGTCGCCGCCCGGGTCCACGGTGCCGCCCTCGGCCTCGGGCCCGAACTCCGGGCCGCGGTCGTAGTGCCACTCCGCGCAGGGACCGGCGGGGCCGGGCTGGCCGGTGTCCCAGAAGATCTCCTCGCGCGTGAGCCGCACGATGTGCTTCGGGTCCACGCCGACGCGCACGAGCGCGTCCGCCGACTCCGCGTCCTCGTTCCAGATCGTCACCCAGAGCCGGTCGCCGTCGAGACCGTAGCCGCCCTGGTCCTGCGGCGTCGTCAGCAGCTCCCACGCGAGCCCGATCGCGCCCTGCTTGAAGTAGTCGCCGAACGAGAAGTTGCCCATCATCTGGAAGAACGTGCCGTGCCGCGTCGTGCGGCCGACGTTCTCGATGTCGTTCGTGCGGATGCACTTCTGCACGCTCGCCACCCGCGGCCACGGCGCGTCCTGCGTGCCGAGGATGTACGGGATGAACGGCACCATGCCGGCGATCGTGAAGAGGATCGACGGGTCCGGGGAGATGAGCGGCACGGACGGCGCGATGGCGTGGTCCTTGCTCGCGAAGTAGTCGAGCCAGCGCTGGCGGATCTCGGCGGTGCGCATGTCGTCCTCGTCGTGTCGTCCGG
>JAPSIR010000017.1 GCA_031178625.1 Cellulomonas sp. | reverse complement strand
CCGCGCTGCGCGATGCCCGCGTAGTTGGCGAGCGCGTGGCCGAGGTTGCCGACGCCGACGAGCACGACGCGGCGCTCGTCGGCGAGCCCCAGCACGACGCGGACCTGCTCGCGCAGGTGCGCGACGTCGTACCCGACACCCCGCACGCCGTACGAGCCGAGGAACGACAGGTCCTTGCGCAGCTGCGCCGGCGTGACGCCGACCCGGTCGGCGAGCTCGTCGGACGACGTCAGCACGCAGCCCTCCGCCGCCACGGCCTCGAGCGCGCGCAGGTAGCCCGGCAGGCGTGCGACCGTCGCCGGCGGCACCTGCGCACCGCGGCCCGAGCGTCCCCCACGAGCGTCCAACGTCGCCCCCCACGGCCCCCGCCGGCACGTCCCGCCTCGTCGCGGGGCGGCCCGGGCGCCGCGGCCCACGGTAGGGCCTAGCGGGGCCCCGCGGCGAGGGCCCGCAGCAGCCGGGCCTCGTCGACGCGCCAGTACCCGCGCCGCACGCCGTCGACGTCCACCACCGGCACGAGCTCACCGAGCTCGTCGGCCAGGACGCGGCCGTCGGGCTGCGGGGCGTCGACGTCGACCTCCGCCCACGGCGCGCCCGTCGCGGCGGCGACGCGCCGGACGACCGCCCGGGCGTCGTCGCACAGGTGGCAGCCGGCGCGCCCGTAGAGCACGAGCCGCGCGTCGGCGACGGGGACGGGCGCCGGCGCGGCGCCCGTGGTGGTGTCCGCGGCGTCCTCGGCGGGGCTCGGCTGGTCGTGCGGTCCGCTCACGACGCCACGGTAGGCGTCCGGGCCGTCAGCCGTCGCCCGCGCCGTCAGCCGTGGCTCCCGCGCGTCGCCGCACGGCCCGCAGGATCGAGGACATGGGCCTGCCGCGCGCGACCTCGTCGACGAGCGCGTCGAGGTACCCGGGCGCGCTGCATCAGCGCGTCCTCGATCTCCTCCACCCGCACGTCCGTGATGAGCGCGGCGTCGCGGTGCCACGCCGGCGCCGATCATGCCGCGCCGCCGCACCTGGGCGCGCCCCGCGCACGCACGGGCCTCGTTAGAGTGGCCGGGTGCACGCGGCGGACGACACCGGCGAGGGCGCCGTGGTCGGCCCGGACGTGGCCGGCACGGGGCCCGTGGTCGCGGCCACCGTCGAGACCCCGGTCGCCGAGGTCGTCCCGGAGGGGACGCGCGTGGCGGCGTTCTTCGACGTCGACAACACGATCATCCGCGGGGCCAGCGCGTTCCACCTGGCAGTGGGCCTGTACCGGCGCGGGTTCTTCCGCAAGCGGGACATCGTCGTGTTCGCCTTCCAGCAGGCCCGGTACCAGGCGTTCGGCGAGGACCGCGAGCAGATCGACGAGATCCGCTCGCGGGCGCTGTCGATCATGCGCGGGCACTCGGTCGCCGAGGTCACGGCCATCGCGGAGGACGTCTACGACGAGGTCCTCAGCCTGCGCATCTACCCCGGCACGCGGGCGCTGCTCGACGCGCACCTCGCCGCCGGGCACGCGGTGTGGCTGGTGACGGCCACGCCCGTGGAGATCGGGGAGCTCATCGCGCGGCGCCTGGGCACCTCGGGCGCGCTCGGCACGATCGCGGAGCACGAGGACGGCTACTACACGGGCCGCCTGGTGGGCGACCTGCTGCACGGGGAGGCCAAGGCCAGCGCGGTGCTCGCGCTCGCCGAGCGTGAGGGGTACGACCTCGCGCGGTGCCACGCCTACGGCGACTCCACGAACGACGTGCCGATCCTCTCGACGGTCGGCAACCCGTGCGCCATCAACCCGGACCGGCGCCTGCGCCGGCACGCCGCCGGCGCAGGCTGGCCGGTGCGCGAGTTCCGCGGGCGGCGCCGCCAGGCGCGCCGCGGGGCCAACGCGGCGAGCCTGGCCGGGCTGGCGTGGGCCGGCGCCGTCGTCGTGCGCGCCGTCCGCCGCCGCCTCACCGGCCGCTGACGCGGTCCGCTCAGCCGCCGTCCTCGGCCTGCTCCGCACGGGTGCTCGCCACCGGCCAGCCCTCGTCGTCCCACGCGAGCTCGCGGATGCCGAGCCGGATCTCGCCGCCGTCGGCGGCGTCGTACCAGTGGTGCGCCAGGTACCCGCGCGAGTACGACTCCCCGCCGGGCCCCACGCGGTCGCCGCGCGTCGCGAGCAGCTCCTCGCCGCCGTCGGCCGTCATCTCCCGGCCCGACCGGTCGACGTACGGGCCCGTGACGTCGCGTGACCGCCCGACCGCCGTGCTGTACGTCGAGTCGGAGCCCTTGCAGCAGGAGTCGCGCGAGACGAACAGGTAGAACCAGCCGTCGCGCTCGACGAGCGTGGGCGCCTCGATCGCGTTCTCCCCGCCGACGCGGCTGGCGATCGTGACCGGTGCGGCCGCCGGGTCCGCGAGGGTGCCCTCGGGCCACCTCAGCTCGACCAGCTGGATGCCGCCCCAGAACGAGCCGAACGCCATCCACGGCGTGCCGTCGACAGTGAGCACGCTCGGGTCGATCGCGTTCCAGTGGTCGCGCCCCGGTTCGGACGCGATCACCTCGCCCCGGTCGGTCCAGGCGTACGCCGGGTCGTCCGGGTCGAGCGTCGGGCTGGTCATCAGGCCGATCAGCGAGCGGTTCGAGCCGAACGTCGACGCCGCGTAGTAGAGGTACCAGGTGCCGTCGTGCTCGACGACCTCGGGCGCCCAGAAGTTCTGCACGCCCGGGATGCGGTCGTACACCCACCGCGGGCGGGACGCCGCGTCCCAGACCGTGCCGGCGTCCTCCCACGTGCGGCCGTCGTCGAGGGACCGGCGCACCTGCGGGGAGCCGGCGCCGACGCGCACGTCCCCGGTGGAGAAGACGTACCAGGGCTCGTCCCGCGCCCCCGCGACGAGCGCGGGGTCGTGCGCGCGCACGTCGCCGGTGGGGTCGAGGTCGGTGGCCGCGGGACCGGACGGGGCGGCGGCGCCGCAGGCCGCGAGCGCCGCCGCCGTCAGGAGGGCGACGGCGGCGCCCGCGAGGCGCGAGCTCACGCGCGGGTGCCGAGCCGCACGACGTTCCACGAGACCGGCGGCACCTGGACGCGCAGGCGCCCGTCGGCGACCTCCGCGGTCGCGTTGGCGCGCGGCGCGACCGAGGTGTCGTCGTCCGCGGTGGCCGACCACGTGTGGTCGGGGTTCGCGAGGGACGTCGCCTCGACGAGCGACAGGCCGGGAAGGGCGCGCAGGTCGACGTCGAGGACGGCCGGCGCACCGGTCGAGCGGTTGACGGCGAACAGCGTGACGTCGCCCGTCTCCTCGTCCCGGGTGGCCACGGCGTCGACGAGCGCGGCGTCGCCGTGGCGGGCCGTCTCGTACGTCGGGGCGTCGATCGCGACGCGCAGCACGTCGCCCGTCGCGTACCGGGACGCGGCGGCGAAGGGGTGGAAGATCGTCTGCTTCCAGGACCGCCCGCCCGGCTCCGTCATGATCGGCGCGATGACGTTGACGAGCTGCGCGAGGGACGCCGCGTGCACGCGGTCGCTGTGCCGCAGCAGGCTGATCAGCAGGTTGCCCACGACCACGGCGTCGGCGACGTTGTAGCGGTCCTCGAGCAGCACGGGCGCGACGGGCCAGTCGTCGCCGCTCGGCGGACGGGACTCGGCGCGCTTCTGGTACCAGACGTTCCACTCGTCGAACGAGATGTGGATGCGCTTGCTCTTCTTCTGCGCGGCACGGACGGCGTCGGCGGTCGCGGTCACCGACTCGACGAAGTGGTCCATGTCGACCGCGGAGGCGAGGAACGAGCCGAGGTCGCCGTCCTCCTCCCAGTAGTAGGCGTGCGCCGAGATGTAGTCCACCTGGTCGTACGCCTCGGTGAGGACGACCCGCTCCCACTCGCCGAACGTCTCCATCGACGAGCTCGACGAGCCGCACGCGACGAGCTCGACCGTCGGGTCGACCATGCGCATCGCCCGGCCGGTCTCGGCGGCGAGGCGGCCGTACTCGAGGGCCGTCTTGTGGCCGGTCTGCCACGGCCCGTCCATCTCGTTGCCGAGGCACCACATCTTCACGCGGTACGGGTCGGCGGCGCCGTTCGCACGGCGCAGGTCGGAGAACGCGGTGCCGCCGGGCACGTTGCAGTACTCCAGCAGGTCGATGGCCTCCTGCACGCCGCGCGTGCCGAGGTTGACGGCCATCATCGGCTCGACCTCGGCGAGCGCGGACCAGCGCATGAACTCGTCGACGCCGACGGTGTTCGGCTCGGTCGAGTGCCACGCGAGGTCGAGGCGGCGCGGACGCTGCTCGACGGGGCCGACGCCGTCCTCCCAGCGGTAGCCGGAGACGAAGTTGCCGCCCGGGTAGCGCACGGTGGAGACGCCGAGCTCGCGCGTGAGCTCGAGGACGTCCTTGCGGAAGCCGTCCTGGTCGGCGGTGGGGTGCCCCGGGTCGTGGATGCCGGTGTAGACGCAGCGTCCGAGGTGCTCGACGAACGAGCCGAACGTGCGCCGGCGGACGGGGCCGACCCGGAACGCGGGGTCGAGCGTGAGGCGGACGGGGATCATGACGGCTCCTGTCGGTGGTGCGGTCCCGGCGCGGCCGGGGCGGTGCGGTCGGTCGGGTGGTCGGTGGGGTGGTCGGTGGGGTGGTCGGTGGGGTGGTCGGTGGTGGTGCGGTCGCCGGGGAGCTGCCCGGCGGGCTCGAGGGCGAGCCAGCGCACGCCGTGCGCGGGCACCTCGAGGTCGAGGCGCCCCTCCGGCTCCCCGGCCGTGGGGACCGGGTCGGGCAGCGCGGTGCCGGACCACAGGTCGCGCACGGCCCAGCGTCCGGCACGGGCGTCGGCGTCGCCGACCACCGACGACAGCGCGACGTGCTCCGTGCGCGGGTGCGCACCGGTCCAGAAGACGGCCACGTACCGGGTGCCCGTGCCGTCGCCGGCGCGAGCGGCCCAGACGACCACCTCGCCGGCGTCGGTGCCGTCCGCGCCGAGGTCCGTGGCGGCCGGCTCGCGCATCAGCTCGCGCCCGTCGACGCCGGTGCGCAGGACGTGCCCGACCGCGGGCGTCGCGAGCAGCGCGACCGTCGCCGGGTCACTGGTCGGCAGGTCGCCGCCCATCATGAGCGGCGAGCGCGCCATGACCCACAGCGTCAGCAGGGTGCGCTGCTCGTCGGGCGTGAGCCGGCTCTGCCGGTCCTCGCCGCGCTCGGCGCGGATGCCGATGCGGCCCAGCGGCAGCATGTCGGCGTCGGCCCAGCGGCCGGGGCGCTGGTGGGGCGCCCACCGCGCGAGCCGGGCGAAGTTCGCGTGCACGTCCTCCCAGCGGTCCCAGAGGTCGTCGCAGACGCGCCACAGCTGCGCGTGCTCACGCAGGACCGGCAGGTGCTCGGTCGACAGCCGGGTGCCCGGGGACAGCGACAGCACCATGCCGCGGCCGGAGCGCGCGATGGCGGTGCCCCAGGCCCGCACGGCGTCGGCGTGGAACGGCGCCAGCACGTCGTCGACCTTCACGTAGTCGACGCCCCACGACGCGAGCTGCGCGACGAGGCCGTCGAGCCACGCCTGCGCGCCGGGGTGGGAGTGGTCGAGGCCGACCATGTGCCCGTTCCACGGGCACGTGGACGTGGGGTCGGCGACGTCGGCCGCCGTCCAGCCCTCGTCGCCGGGGACGGGCAGCGCCGCCGCGACGGCGCGCCGCGGGATGCCGCGCAGCACGTGGACGCCGAACCGCAGACCCAGCGCGTGCACCTGGCCGGCGAGCGCGGTGAAGCCGGTGCCGTCGGCCGCCGAGGGGAACCGGCCGGGGGCGGGCTGCGGGTACCCGTGCGCGTCGAGGACGAGCGCGGCGTCCTGCGTGTAGCCGTGGGACCGCGCGTCGGGGTCGGACCAGTCGATGTCGACCACGACCGTGTCCCAGCCGTGCGGCAGCAGGTGCTCGGCCAGGAAGCGCGCGTTGGCCAGCACCTCCGCCTCGGTCACGGTGGTGCCGTAGCAGTCCCAGCTGTTCCACCCCATCGGCGGGGTGAGGGCGGACGTCATCGTCGGGTGCTCCTCGCGCGGCGTGCGGCACCGGTCGGCGCACAGCACGTGTCTACAACGTTGTAGGGTCACCATGCACGAGAGGCGGCGGGCGCGTCAACGACGGGTCCACCGGCCGGCGGGCACCCCGCCACGAGTCGTTACCTGATCGTGGCTTGACCCGGCGGCGGCACGCGTGCCACCTTGTGCAACGTTGTAGATCAACGTTGTAGGACGACGTTGTCAGCATCGGAGAGGTCAACGACGACCAGCAGGAGCGGACGACCGACGCGCAGGTGCGTCGCTTCCCCCGGGGTACTTCCCCGGGGCCGCCCCGACCGGCGTGACCTGACCGACCCACGACAGGGAGGCAGGCAGATGAAGAAGAGCAGGCTGGCCGTCGGCATGGCGTGCACGGCGCTCGTCGGGGCGCTCTCGCTCACCGCGTGCAGCGGTGACGGCGGCAGCGGCGGCGGCGACAGCGGCGCGCTGACGTTCATGTTCCGCGGCGGACCGGACGAGAAGGCGGCCTACCAGGCAGCCATCGACAAGTTCACCGAGGACACCGGCGTCGACGTCGAGGTCATCGTCACCGACGCCGACCAGTACGCGACGAAGCTGCAGGCCGCCGTCGCGGGCAACAACGTGCCGGACGTGTTCTACATCGAGCAGGCGAACCTGCAGTCCTACGTCGCCTCGGGCGTCCTGATGGACATCACCGACCAGGTCGACGAGCTCGGGGTCGACCTCGACAACATCTGGGACTACGGCGTCGACTCCTACCGCTTCGACGGCGAGCTCCAGGGCACGCCGGAGGGCCGGCTGTACGGGCTGCCCAAGGACGTCGGCCCGTTCTCCTTCGGCTACAACAAGACGATGTTCGAGGCCGCGGGCATCCCGCTGCCCGACCCGGACGTCCCTCTCACGTGGGACGAGTACGTCGCCATCTGCAAGCAGCTGACGACCGACACCGACGGCGACGGCACCGTCGACCAGTGGGGCACGGGGCCGAACGTCCAGTGGAACCTGCAGTCCGTGGTGTGGAGCAACGGCGGCGACTTCGTCAACGAGGACCGCACCGAGGTCACCGTCGACACGCCCGAGTTCGCCGAGGCGCTCCAGGAGTTCGCCGACCTCACGATCGTCGACGGCGTCACCCCGTCCGCGGCCGACGCGGCCACGCTGGACACCTACCAGCGCTGGATGGCCGGCGAGATCGGGTTCTTCCCCGTCGGCCCGTGGGACGTCAGCGTCTACAACGAGCTCGAGTTCGAGTACGACCTCATCCCCTGGCCGACGCTCGGCGACGCGGGCTCCGGCACGTGGATCGGCTCGCTCGGCATCGGCGTGTCCGGCACCACCGACATGCCGGACGAGGCCGTGCAGCTCGTCACGTACCTGTCCGCGGACGCCGACGCGCAGCAGACGCTGGTCGACGCGAACATCCAGGTGCCGAACCTGATCGACGTCGCCGACGAGTGGGCCGCAGCCCCCGACGCGCAGCCGGCCAACCGCAAGGAGTTCCTCGACATCGTGCAGGACTACGGCCGCGCGATGCCGGCGGCGTACACGTACGGCGCCGCCTGGTACGACGAGCTGTGGACCAACATCCAGCCGGTCCTCGACGGCAAGCAGACGGCCGCCGACTACCTCGCCGACGTCCAGCCGCGCATGCAGGCGCTGCTCGACGAGTCGAACGCCAACGCCGAGCAGGCGTTCGCCGGCAGCTGACCCGCCCCGGCCCGGCCGCCGCTCCCCCGGCGGCCGGGCCGGCCCTCGCACGACCGGCCTTCGCACGAGAGGACCCCCGATGTCGCGATCCGCGGCCCCCGAGGCCCCGCCCGCCCCGCCCGGCGCGCACCGGCCGGGCACCACCCCGCCGATGCGCACGGCGCGTCAGCGCCGGCAGCTGCACCGCACCGAGCACCGGTGGGCCATGGTGTTCGTCGCCCCGCCCGTGATCGGGTTCCTGCTGTTCACGCTGTACCCGGTGCTGTTCGCGGGCTACGCGTCGCTGACGAACTGGAACGGCCTGGGGCCGATGCGGTTCATCGGGCTCGAGAACTACACGCGGCTGCTCGGCGACCAGTACTTCCACCAGTCGCTGTTCAACACGTTCTTCTACATGATCGGCATCCCGATCGGCCTGGCGCTCGCGCTGCTGCTCGCGATCGCGCTCGACCGTCGCATCCCGGGGCGCACGGCGTTCCGGACGATCTACTACGTGCCCGTCATCTCCTCGCTGGCCGCGATCGCGATCGTCTGGCAGTTCGCCTACAACGGCGACTTCGGCCTCGTGAACCAGGTGCTCGCGTGGTTCGGCGTCGACGGGCCCAACTGGCTGCAGAACACCGCCACGGTGAAGCCCGCGATCATCCTCATGATGGTCTGGAAGGGCCTCGGCTACTCGATGCTGCTGTACCTGGCGGCGATCCAGTCGGTGCCCGCGTCGCTGCACGAGGCGGCTGCCCTCGACGGCGCCGGGTGGTGGCAGCGGCTGCGCCACATCACGCTGCCGATGGTGCGGCCCGTGACGTTCTTCCTCGTCGTCACGAACATCATCGCCGGCGCGCAGCTGTTCACCGAGATCAACATCATGACGCCGACCGGCGGCCCCGAGTTCAGCTCCGCGTCCGTGGTCTGGTACATCTGGCGCCAGGCCTTCCGGTACCAGCAGATGGGGTACGCGACGTCCATGGCCATCGTGCTCGGCGTCCTCGTCCTCGTCATCACCCTGATCCAGTTCCGCCTCAACCGGCGCAACAGCTTCAGCATCGACTGAGGGGCCCGCCATGACCACCATCACCACCCTGCCCCGTCGCACGCCCACCGGCCGCGGGCCGGGCGCGTCCGGCACCGGCGCCGGCCGCGAGAGCCGCGCCGTCAACGCGGTCCTGCTCGTCGTGCTCTCGGTCTTCGCGATCGCCATGCTGGCGCCGCTGATCTGGATGTTCACGACCGCGGTGAAGACCAAGCCCGAGGTGTTCGCGCTGCCGCCCGTGCTGTGGCCGGACGCCCCGCAGTGGGACACGTTTGTGCGCATGTGGACCGAGGCGCCGGTCCTCTCCGGCTTCAAGAACTCGTTCATCGTCGCCGGCACGGTCACGGTCGTCGGCTCGGTGACGTCCGCGCTCGCGGCGTTCGCGCTCGCGAAGATGCGGCTGCCGGCCAAGAACGTCGTGTTCCTCGGTCTGCTGTCGGGCCTGATGATCCCCTACCCGACGATCATGATCCCGCAGTTCGTCATGTTCTCGCGGTTGCACTGGGTCGACACCCTGCTGCCGCTGATCGTGCCGCTGCTGTTCGGCAACATCATCATGATCTTCTTCATCCGCCAGTACCTGGAGTCGGTCCCCGACTCGCTCATCGAGGCGGCGAAGATCGACGGCGCGTCGTACTTCACGATCTTCGGGCGGATGATCCTGCCGATGATCCGGCCCGCCATCGCGGCGCAGTTCATCCTGTGGTTCATGACGGTGTGGAACGACTACCTCGCACCGATCCTGTACCTGAACTCCCCGGGCAAGCAGACGCTGCAGGTCGTCATCGCGAACCTCAACGTCGAGTACGCCACGCAGCGCGACTACCCGCTGATCATGGCGGCGTCGTTCGTCGCGCTGCTGCCGATCCTCGTCGTGTTCCTCGTGTTCCAGCGGCAGATCATCGAGTCCGTCGCGCTCACCGGCACGAAGGGCTGATGCGGTGACCACGCTGGAGCCGGGCGTCGACCTCGTCCCGGACACGAGCGCGTGGGGCGGCGACCACGCCCACGACCCCACCGCGGTGCGCGACGACGACGGCACGTACTGGCTGTTCTCGACCGACGCGTCGAGCGACGGCCCCGTGCGCGGCGGCGTGCAGGTGCGCCGCTCCACCGACCTGGTGGACTGGGAGTTCCACGGCTGGGCGCTGCCCGGCGTGCCGGCCGCGGCGGCCGCGTGGACCGGCGCTCCCGGCCTGTGGGCGCCCGAGGTCGTACGCGTCGGCGGCGAGTGGCGGATGTACTGGTCGGCGTCGACCTTCGGGTCGCGCCGGTCCGCCATCGGCCTCGCCGTCGCGGCGCACCCCGCCGGCCCGTGGGAGGACCGCGGGCTCGTCGTGACGAGCGACGCCGTGCCCGCCGACGCCCTCGGGTCGCCGCACGGCGACGGCCCGCCCAACGCCATCGACGCGGCGCTGGCCGTGGACGGCGACCGGCACTGGCTCGTGTACGGGTCGTTCTTCGGCGGGTTGCACGCGCTCGAGCTCGACCCTGCGACGGGGCTCGCGCTCGACGCCCCCGCGCCGGGCGCGCCCAGCCCGGGGCCCGGCGTGCTGCTGGTGCGGCGGGCGACCGAGGTCGAGGGCGCCGTCGAGGGGGCGTACGTGCTGCCGCGCCCCGGCGGCGGGTGGGCGCTGCTCGCGTCGTGGGACTCGCTGTTCTCGAGCTACCACGTGCGTGCGGCCGTCGCCGACGCCGTCACCGGCCCGTACCGGGACCGGCTCGGCCGCGACCTGCGGGAGCCCGCGACCGACGCCGGCACGGTCGTGCTCGCCGGCCACCGCCTCGCCGGCGGGCCGGGCCTGCGCGCGCCGGGGCACGCGTCCGTGCTCACCGAGCCGTCGAGCGCCGACGCACCGGGCCGCCAGCTGCTCGTGCACCACGTGCGCGACGACGACGCCCCCGAGCGGCACCGGGTGCAGGTGCGCCGCCTGGTGTGGACGCACGACGGCTGGCCGCTCGTCAGCCCGCAGCCGTGGGCGGGCCCCGCGCGCGAGGACGACGACGAGCGCCGCTGGCCCGCGGACCCCGCCGCCCTCACGGGCACGTGGGAGACGCTCGAGCCCGGCAGCGACCCGCGCGGCGTGGAGCGGGGGCGCCTGCGCACGCTCGACGCGCACGACGTGCGCGCGCTGGGCGACGGCCGGTTCACGTGGCGGTGGCCGGACGGCGCGCAGGTGTCGGCGGTCGTCCTGCCCGGCTGGGACGCGGTGCGCGAGCGGGCGACCCTCGTGCTCGTCGCGCTCGACGACCGCGGGCGGGTCACCACCGGCACGCGCGTGGACGACGACGGGCACGCCAGGCACGACGGCGACGGCGGCGCGGCGTGACGCACCTCGGCGCCGCGGCGCGCACGGCCGGCGAGGAGCACGTCGGGTGGGCCGCCCGGGTCATGTCCGTGCTGCGCGCGCTCGCGCACGTGGTCGCCGCCCAGCTGCTGCTCGTGCTCGGCACGGTCGCGGGCGGCGTCGTCCTCGGGCTCGTGCCGTCGCTGCACGCCGCAGGGACGCTGCTCGCCCGTGTCGCGGCCGGCGCCCCGTCGGACCACCTGTGGCGGGACTTCTGGACCGCGTGGCGCGGCGGGTGGCGGCGGCTGAACGTGCTCGGGGCGCCGCTGTGGGCCGTCGGGGTGCTCCTGTGGTTGGACGCCGTCGCGCTCGGCGTGCTCACCGGCCCCGCGCGTGCGGCGGCCGGTGTCGGGCTCGCGCTCGCCGGCGCGTGGACCGTCGTCGTGCTCGCGCACCTCGCACCGGTCGCGCGGCGCTACGCCGACTCCCCCGCCCGCACGTGGCGGTTCCTCGTGCTCGCGCCGGCGATCAGCTTCGGCACGTCGCTCGGCGTGCTCGCCGCCGTCGCCGTGTGGGTGCTCACGTGCGCCGCCGTGCCGGTGCTCGTGCCGCTGGCCGGCCTCACCGTGCCGCTGCTCGTCACCGGGTGGCTCGTCGACGTGCGGCTCGACCGCCTCGACGGCGCCCGCTGACGGGGCTCGCGCCACCACGAACGCCCCGGGCACCGCGTCCTCGCGGTGCCCGGGGCGTTCGTGCGTCGCGTCGGTGCGTCGGCGCGGGTGTCAGCGTGGGCGCGTCGGCGGCGGGTGCGTCAGCCCGCGTGCGCCGTGCGCTCGCCCGGCGTCGGGTCCACCGGCGCGCCGTCACCGAGCGTCGACTCGCGCGGCACCACGGAGAAGTCGGCGACGACCTGCTGGAACGGCCGGTCCGCGGCGGGCTCGTCGATGCGCGCGAGCAGCAGGTCGACCGCGGTCGTGGCGATCTGCTCGCGCCCCGGGTGCACGGTCGACAGCGTGGGCGAGGAGTACGCCGTCTCCTCGATGTCGTCGAAGCCGATGACCGCGACGTCGCCGGGCACGTGCACGCGCCGCGCGTGCAGCGCGTGCAGCGCGCCCAGCGCGAGGGCGTCGTTGAGGCCGAACACCGCGTCGATGCCCAGGTCCGCGTCGAGCAGGCGCGTCATCGTCTCGGCGCCGGTGGCGCGGTGCCACAGGCCGGCCTCGCCGACGAGCGCCGGGTCGAACGGCACGTCGTTCGCGTCGAGGGCCTCCCGGTACCCCTGCAGGCGCAGGGCCGCGGAGCCGACGGTCTCGCCCGCGTGCGCGCCGACGACGGCGATGCGCCGCCGGCCCAGGTCGATGAGGTGCTGCGTCGCGGCGCGGGCGGCCTCGACGTTGCTCATGGTCACGTGGTCGGCGGGGCCGCCGAAGATCCGCTCGCCCAGCAGCACCATGGGGTAGCCGACCGTCGCGAGCTCGCCCACGTCGTCCGGGCCCAGCGCCAGCGGCGAGTAGATGAGGCCGTCGGTGAACTGGCGGCGCTGCCCGGTGAGCACCTCGAGCTCGCGCTCGCGCACCGCGCCCGTCTGCTCGATGAGCACGGTGACGCCCCGCTCCTCGGCCGCGCGGATCACCGAGTCGGCGAGCTCCGCGAAGTACGGCAGCGACAGCTCCGGCACGGCGAGGCCGATCAGCCCCGTGCGGCCGCGGCGCAGGTTCCGGGCCGAGACGTTGACCTGGTAGCCGAGCTCGGCGATGGCCGTCTCGACCTTCTCGCGCGTCGTCGGGCGGATGTACGGGTAGCCGTTGACGACGTTGGACACCGTCTTGATGGAGACCCCGGCCCGCGCGGCGACGTCGTGCATCGTCACCGTGGCCGTCCGTCGACCGTTCATCCTGCCCGTCCCCGTCCCCGTCCTCGTCGCCGGCGCGCCGGGAGCGGCAGTCACCGGACGGCCGTCCCGTCCGGGGCACAGCGTGGCAGAGCGGCGGTCGCCGCGTCGTGCGGGGACACCCCGTGGTCGTCCGGCTGGTCGTCCGCGTGGTCGTCCGCGTCCTCGTCCGCGGCGCCCGCACCGGCCGCCGACACCGGCAGCCACACCCGCATCGCGCCGGGACCGCGGTTGCCCCACGCGTGGTACGGCACGAGGCGGAGCTCGAGCGGGGTCCCCCCGGAGGGGCCGGGAAGGGCCGGCACGGTGCCCGACGCCCGCCACGGCGGCGCGTCCGCCGTCGGGCGGTGCACGCCGGCGACGCGGACCCCCACCGGGGCGCCGAGCACGGGCGCCGGCGGGCCGTCGACCGGCTGCGCGCCGGCCACGACGGCGACGTCCTCGAGCACGACGCCGTCGGGCAGGTCCGCCTGCTCGAGCGCCCACACGACCGGGCCGCGCCGCAGCGCGACGCACCCCCGCACGGCGTCGGCGTGGGGGTGCGCGGTCAGCGCCACCACCGGCATCGGCAGGTCGAGCACCACCGTGCGCACGGGGGCGTCGGGCGACGCCGGCACGGTCACGCGGCCGTCGCGCGCGTCGAGCGGCACGGGGCGGCCGTCGACGGTCAGCGTCGCGGCCGCCGGGTCCGCCCACGCGGGCACGCGGAGCGTGAGGTCGCGCACGAGCGGCGCGCCCGCGGGGTCCGCGGTCACCTCGACGCGCCCGTCCCACGGGTAGTCGGTGCGCACGCGCAGGACGGTGCCGTCGTCCGGGACGCGCACGTCGCCGGCGGCGTACAGGTGCAGCTGCACGGCGTCGTCGGTGACCGTCGCGACGTACGCGTGCAGCGACGCGGCCAGGCGGGCGAGGTTGGGCGGGCAGCACGCGCACGCGAACCAGTCGAGGCGGCCGCTCGGGTGGTACTCGTCGGTGCCGTCGTGGCCGCTGCGCAGCTGCAGGGGGTTGGAGTACGTGAACGAGCGGCCGTCGAGGCCCACGGCCGCCGCGACGGCGTTGACGAGGGTGCGCTCCATCGCGTCCGCGTACCGGGGCTCGCCCGTGAGCAGCAGCATGCGCCACGCCCAGTGGACGAGCGCGATCGCGGCGCACGTCTCGGCGTACGCGCGGTCGGACGGCAGCTCGTGCGCGTCGCCGAACGACTCGTCCTTGTGCCGCGCGCCGAGCCCGCCGGTGACGTACGTGCGCGTGCCCTCGGCGGAGTCCCACAGCCGCACCAGTGCGTCGACGAGCGCCTGCTCCCCCGTCTCGGCGGCGACGTCGGCCACGCCCGCGAGCAGGTAGAGCTGCCGCACGGCGTGGCCCGCCACCTCGCTCGCCTCGCGCACCGGCACGTGGTCCTGGTGGTACGCCGGCGGGAACGGCCCCGACCCGAGCAGCCCGCGCCCGCGCAGGTCGACCTGGCGCCGCGCGAGGTCGAGCCAGCGCCGCTCGCCCGTGAGCCGGTAGAGCTCGACGAGCGCGGTCTCGACCTCCGGGTGGCCGTCGTAGCCCTCGGCGCCGTCCGGGCCGAGCCGTGCGTCGACGAGGTCGGCGAAGCGCGTCGCGACGTCGAGCAGGTCCGTGCGCCCGGTGGTGCGGGCGCGCGCGACGGCGGCCTGCAGCAGGTGCCCGAGCACGTAGAGCTCGTGGCTCCAGCGCAGCGCGGTGAGCTCGGCGCCGGGCGCGGTCAGCTGCACGTGCGAGCAGAGGTACCCGTCGTCGCGCTGCGCGGCGGCGAGCAGGTCGGCCGCGGCGACGACGAAGTCCTCCCACGGCTGGGCGTCGGGCACGCGCCCGGCCTCCCACGCGAGGGCCTCTAGCGTCTTGTGCAGGTCGGAGTCGGCGAAGTTGAAGCCGCGGAACTCGCCCTGCGCGCGGCCGGCCGCGATGCGCAGGTTGTCGAGCACGCCGGACGTCTCCAGACGCTCGAGCACGTGCGGCAGCACCCGGGCGCGGTTGCGCTCCTGCCAGGCGCCGAGCATGCCGTCGGCGGACAGACGCACGGCGTCGAACGGGAGCGGGCGCAGGGCACCGTGCGCGGCGCGCGGCGTGCAGGGGCCGTCGACCGGGGTCGCGGCGACGGGCGGGGACGACGGCGATGTCATCGGGGCCTCCTTCGACAAGGCCCACAGTACATCGATGTAGAGATCTCCGGCCCCGGACGCACCCCGGGCCCGGTCGAACGACCGGGCCCGGGGTGCGCTGCGCTGCGCGGGTGCGCTCAGCTCACTTCTTGTTGCGGCGCTGGTGACGCGTCTTGCGGAGCAGCTTGCGGTGCTTCTTCTTCGCCATGCGCTTGCGGCGCTTCTTGATGACGGAGCCCATGAATGCCTCACTCGTGTCCGGTCACGGTCGTCAGGACCGCGAAGGTGGTCGGCCGACGCGCGGGGCGATGCGGGTTCGAGGCGACCGACCGGTCCACGCACGCAGAAGTCCGGGGGCCCACCTTACGGGATCGGGCCGTGGGCCCGCGAACCGGTCCCCCGGGCACCGCCACCGGCACCCCCGCGGAGCACGGTCAGGACGTGCGGCGGTGCTCCCCGGCGTCGCCGAGGTCGACGGTCGTCGACGAGCGCAGGTACGCGTCGAGGGCGTCCTGCGGGACGCGGAACGACCGGCCGACGCGGACGGCGGGCAGCTCGCCCGAGTGCACCAGCCGGTACACCGTCATCCGGGACACGCGCATGAGGTCCGCGACCTCGTTCACGGTGAGGAACCGCACCCGTCCCTGCGGGTCGCGCCCCGGCTCGTCCATCGTCCGACCTCCCGACGGCCGGTCCAGCGCCGGCGGCGTGCCACCCACCGGCGGGGTGCTCGATGGTCACAGTAGTGGCGCCTGTGACGGGTGGGGAAGCCGGGACGGCGCGCACGGCCGCGGGGTCACCCGGACGGGTCTGCGGTCACGGGTCGGCGCCGCCCACCCCTGCGCGGAGGGGCGGCGCCCGCCGCCCCTCCGGTCGCTCCCCGGCCTCTCAGTCCAGCTCGGGGTCGAGGCCGAGCGACGGGAACACGGCCGCCCGCGTCGCCCGCACGGCACGGTCGACGTCGTCCGCGGGGTCGTAGCCGGCCGACCACGGGCGCGCCTCCGCGACGCCGCCGTCCGTCATCGCGGCCACCGCCTCGCGCCCGTAGCGCGCGCGCACCGCGTCCAGCCACTCGGCCGGCACGGGCGTCGCGGGGTCGACCGGGCGGTGCGTCGCGATCCCGATGACGTGCGCCCACGCGCGCGGCACCACGTCGAGCACGGCGTACCCGCCGCCGCCGAGCGCGAGCCAGCGCCCGTCGCACAGCTCGTGCGCGAGGTCGTGCAGGCGCTCCGCCGCGAGCCGCTGCCCGTCCACGCTCACGCGCAGGGACGCGAGGGGGTCGAGGAGGTGCGTGTCGCAGCCGTGCTGGGTGACGAGCACCTGCGGCTGGAACGCCCGGAGCACGGCCGGGACGACGGCGTCGAACGCGCGGAGCCAGCCGGCGTCGCCCGTGCGGGACGGCAGCGCCACGTTGACCGCCGTGCCGTCCGCACCCGGACCACCGGTCTCCCCGGGGTGACCCGTGCCGGGGAACAGGGCCGCACCGGTCTCGTGCAGCGACACGGTCATGACGCGCGGGTCGTCCCAGAAGACGGCCTGCACGCCGTCGCCGTGGTGCGCGTCGACGTCGACGTAGGCCACACGCCGCACGCCGGCCGCGAGCAGCGCCCGGATGGCGACGGCGGCGTCGTTGTAGACGCAGAAGCCCGACGCCGCGCCCGGCATCGCGTGGTGCAGACCGCCCCCGACGTTGACGGCGTGCGGCGCGCGCCCCTCCCACACGGCCAGCGCGGCGTCGACGGAGCCGGCGACCACGCGCGCCGCGGCCTCGTGCATCTGGGGGAACAGCGGGTCGTCGCGCGTGCCGAGCCCGCGCGCGGGGTCGGGCACGCCCTGCTCCGCGGCGGCGTGCACGGCCGCGACGTAGTCGGGGTCGTGCACGGTGGCCAGGAGCTCGTCGCTCGCGGGCGCCGCGGCGACCACCTCGACGCCCGGCCCCTCGAGGAGCCCGAGACCCGCGGCGAGCGCGATCGTGAGGTCGATCCGGTCCGACGTCATCGGGTGCCCCACGCCGAAGTCGTAGCCGAGCATCTCGGTGGACCACACCACGCGCACCGGCGCGGTCGCAGCACCGTGGGGGGCCGCGTCCGTGGCCGTCGCCGTCATGGGCTCACGCTCCCACCGCCTCGCGGCCCGTGTCGACCGGACGGCCCCGTCGTGCGCACGGGTGTCGGCCGGGCGTGCCAGCATGGGCCCTTGTCCGGCGCGAGCCGGCCGTCGTCCGGGTCCGGTGCGCCGTCGCCGGACCCCGCGGCGGGCAACGGGTCGGCGCACGGGCGGGAGGCAGCATGGCGGCACGACCAGGCCTGCTGTGGCATGTCCGCGAGTACGTCGACCAGGCCGCCCGGCACGGGCCCGCGCGCCTCGCCCTCGTCGTGTTCGCGCTCGTGATCGTCGTCTTCACGGCCCTGCTCTCCGCGCCGTGGGCCACGGCGAGCGGTGCGCGTGCGCCGTTCGTGGACGCCCTGTTCACCGCGACGTCCGCGACCACCGTCACCGGGCTCGTCACGGTGCCCACCGGCGAGTACTGGTCCGTCTACGGGCTGGTCGTCATCCTCGTGGCGATCAAGGTCGGCGGCCTCGGCGTCATGACGCTCGCGTCGCTGCTCGGCATGGCCGTGTCGCGCCGCATCGGGCTCACCCAGCGCCTGCTCGTGTCGTCGGAGACCAAGGTGACCCGCCTGGGCGAGGTCGGCTCGCTCGTGCGGACCGTCATCGTGACGTCCACGGTGCTCGAGGTCGCGATCGCGCTCGTCCTGTTCCCCCGGCTGGTCCTGCACGAGCAGAACGTCGGCACCGCGGCGTGGCACGCCGTCTTCTACGCCATCTCGGCCTTCAACAACGCCGGCTTCGTGCCGACGCCCGAGGGGCTCGAGCCGTTCGTCTCCGACTGGTGGATGCTGCTGCCGATCATCGTCGGCGTGTTCATCGGCTCGCTCGGCTTCCCCGTGATCCTCAACGTGGCCAGCCGCCTGCGCGAGCCGCGGCGGTGGAGCCTGCACACCAAGCTGACGATCACGATGAGCGTGGCCCTCCTGGTCTTCGGGTCGGTGGTCGTCGCCGCGTTCGAGTGGACCAACCCGCGCACGTTCCAGCCGCTCGACTGGGCCGGGACGCTCCTGGCGTCCCTGTTCGCGGGCATCATGCCGCGCTCGGGCGGGTTCTCGACCGTCGACGTCGGGCAGATGCACGAGGGCACGTGGCTCCTGCTCGACGCGCTCATGTTCGTCGGCGGGGGGTCCGCCGGCACCGCCGGCGGCATCAAGGTCACCACGCTCGCCGTCATGCTGCTCGCGATCGTCGCCGAGGCGCGCGGTGACCGGGACGTCGAGGCGTTCGGCCGGCGGATCTCCCGCGACGCGCTCCAGGTCGCCATCGCGGTCGCGTTCGTGGCGGCGACGTCCGTGCTCGTCGCGGCGCTGCTGCTGCTGGCCATGACCGGCCTCACGCTCGACGTCATCCTGTTCGAGGTCATCTCCGCGTTCGCCACGTGCGGGCTCTCGACCGGCATCACCCCCGACCTCCCCGACCCGGCGAAGTACGTGCTCGCCGCGCTCATGTTCATCGGTCGGACCGGCACGATCACGCTCGCGGCGGCGCTCGCGCTGCGCAACCGTCGTCGCGTCGTCCGCTACCCCGAAGAGAGGCCGATCATTGGCTGACAGCCTGCGGGCCGGCGGCGGCGAGCCGCGCAACGCCCCCCGGTCGCCCAAGAAGGGCTCCGGCGTCCTCGTCATCGGCCTCGGCCGGTTCGGGTCGTCGATCGCGGCGACCCTCGACCGCCTCGGCCAGGACGTCCTCGCCGTCGAGCAGAAGGCGGACCTCGTCGCCCAGTGGGCCGGCCGCGTCCCGCTCGTGGAGGCCGACGCGACCAACCCCGAGGCGCTCGAGCAGCTCGGCGCGCGCGACTTCCCCGTCGCCGTCGTCGGCGTCGGGTCCTACCTCGAGGCGTCCGTGCTCATCACGGGCAACCTGGTCGACATCGGCGTCCCGCAGATCTGGGCCAAGGCGATCTCGAGCGAGCACGCCCGGATCCTGCAGCGCATCGGCGCGCACCACGTCGTGCTGCCCGAGGCGGACGCGGGCGCCCGCGTCGCGCACCTGGTGTCCGGCAAGATGCTCGACTACATCGAGGTCGAGGACGGCTTCACCGTCGTGAAGATGCGCCCGCCGAAGGAGACGCAGGGCTTCACCCTCGCGCAGTCGAAGATCCGCGAGCGGTACGGCGTCACCGTGATCGGCGTGAAGAGCCCGGGCGTCGACTTCCTCTACGCGACGCCCGAGACGCGCATCTCGTCCAACGACCTCATCATCGTCGGCGGGCACGCCGACCTGCTGGAACGGTTCGCGGCGCGGCCGTGAGCGCGACGACCCGCACCCGCGGGCCGTCGGTCGACGACGCACGGAGGCCGGCATGACCGACGACGGCACGACCACGAGCACGCGCAGCGCGTGGGACGCACCGGTCCGGACGCTGCTGCGCGCACGGCCCGGCGTCGCCCTCGCCGACGTCGACGCGTCGGCCACCCCGGGCTTCGACGGGCGCAAGGCCGACGCGGTGCCCGCTCTGGCGGCGCTGGGCACCGGGCTGTCCGACCTGCAGGAGCGGTTGTTCGCGCACGGGCGCACCGGCGGCGAGCGCTCCGTGCTGCTCGTCCTGCAAGGCCTCGACACGGCCGGCAAGGGCGGCATCGTCCGGCACGTGCTCGGCATGGTCGACCCGCAGGGCGTCGCGCTGCGGGCCTTCGGCGTGCCGACGCCGCAGGAACGTGCGCAGCACTTCCTCGTCCGCGTCCGCGCGGCCCTGCCCGCCCCCGGCCGGATCGGCGTCTTCGACCGCTCGCACTACGAGGACGTGCTCGTGCCGCGCGTCGAGGGCGACCTCGACGCCGCGGGGCTCGACGCCCGGCTCGCCGACATCACGGCGTTCGAGGCGGAGGTGGCCGCGCAGGGGACGACCGTCGTCAAGGTCCTGCTGTGGGTCTCCCCCGGTGAGCAGCACGCCCGCCTGCGCGAGCGGCTGACCCGTCCGGAGAAGCACTGGAAGTACGACCCCCGCGACGTCGACGTGCGCCTGCGGCGTCCCGCCTACGAGGCCGCGTACGCCGACGTGCTCGCGCACACCTCGACCGACGTCGCACCCTGGTACGTCGTCCCCGCGGACCGCAAGTGGTACGCGCGGCTCGCCGTCAGCGCGCTGCTGCACGACGCGCTCGCCGACCTGCGGCTCCGCTGGCCGGAGCCGACGTACGACGTGGCCACCGAGCTCGCCCGGCTCGACGCGACGGCGTGACGGGACCCCGTCAGGCGCGGCCGGGATCCGTCAGGCGCCGCCGGGCACCGGTCCGCCGCCCACGGCGACCAGCGCGTCGCCCGTGAGCCGGTAGCCCGTCCACTCCGCCATGGGAACGGCCCCGAGCGCGCGGTAGAACGCGATCGAGGGTGCGTTCCAGTCGAGCACCGCCCAGTCGACGCGCGTCCAGCCGCGGGCCACCGCGACGACCGCGAGCGAGCGCAGCAGCGCGAGGCCGTAGCCCCGGCCGCGGTGCGCGGGGTCGACGAACAGGTCCTCGAGGTAGATCCCGTGCCGGCCCGTCCACGTCGAGAAGCTGCGGAACCACACGGCGATGCCGACGACCGTGCCGTCGACCTCGACGACGTGCGCGAACACCGCCGGCGCCGGCCCGAAGAGCGCCTGCGTGAGGTCCGCCGCGGTGGTCCGGACCGCGTCCGGCTCACGCTCGTACGTCGCCAGCGCGCGGATGCACGCGAGGACGCCCGCCTCGTCACCGGGTCGCGCCACGCGCAGCACCCCGCCCCCTGCCAGCCGCTGCTCGTCCACGGGCGGCGACCCTACCCGTGCGCGGTCCCTCCCCCTGCGCGGGGCCGCGCCGCGGACGACGCGCCCGGGGAGCGGGGCGGCCGGACCGGCCGCCCCGCCGCCGGCGCCCGTCAGGACGCGTCCGTCGCCCGGCGCTGGGTCGGCAGGACGAGCGTCGACGCCGCGTGGCGGCCACGGGTGCGCGACGCCCGGCTGCGCAGCCCCACGCCCGCCGCGATCAGCAGGAGCGCTGCGGGCAGCAGCCACAGCTCCGCGCCGGTCGAGGCCAGCGCGGCGGCCGAGCCGCCCGCCGGCACGACGCCCGCCGCGAGCACCGCGCGCCCGTCCGACGCGACGGCCGTGCGGGCCGCGAGCGCGGCCGCGGGGGCCTCGCCCGCGCCCCCGGGGACGACCGTGCGGCTCACGACCGGCACGAAGGGCGACGTGCCGCCCGTGGCGGGGGTCGGCGTGCCCGGTGCCGAGAGGCCGCGGCTCGTCGTGCCCGGGTCGGTCGTGCCCCGGGCCGTGCGGATCTCCGTGTCCGCCGGCACCGTGCCGGCCGGGGTCACGCCGACGTCGGCGAGCAGGCCGACGGCGAGCCCCGCCACGTCCACCGGCACCGTCACCGGCGCGGCCGCCAGGGCACCGTCACCCGACATGCCGTCACCGGCCCCGTCCGCCTCGCCACCGGTCACCGACCCCGCGGTGCTCCCCTCCTGCACCGTGGCGTCGCCGAGCACGCCGAGCGCTACGCCCGACACGTCGACGGGCACCGTCACGGGCGCCTCGACGAGCGCGCCACGGCCGGCGTCGCGCGGCGCGGCCGCCGTCGGGGCGCCATCGGCCGCCCCGGCCACGGCGGCGCCGCCGACGACGCCCACGGCGGCCCCGGACACGTCGACCGGCACCGTGACGGGCTCCGACACGAGCGGCGCACCGCCCGCGTGGTCCGTACCGCGCAGTCCCAGCTCCACCTCGACGGCGGTGCCGGAGGTGAGGTCGACGGCGACGTCGACCCCGAGGGCCCCCGGTGCGGGGGCGGCGTGGACCATGCAGGCCCCGGCGACCACCAGGCCACCGCTCACGAGCGCGGTGCGCAGCGCTCGACGGACGTACGTGTGCATGAACAGCTCCTCTGCGAAGACCGGAGCGCCCGTCGCGCGGGCGCGGGGGGGACGTGCGTCGCACGTGGCGACGGGAGCCCGGTCAGGCAGGGGTGTGCGGGATGTCCTGCGCGGGTGCCGCGGGGCACCCGAGGTCGTGCGGGGAGACCGTCGCGACGACCCGCAGCGCGGCGGGGGCGACGGAGGCGAGGAGCGTGGCGTCGACGCCCGTGCGGGGCGCCGCGCCCGCGGAGCCGGAACCGCTCGTGGCGCCCGCGGGCAGGCCGGGGGCAGGGGCGGCGGGGGCGTCCTGCGGGCCGCCGGCGGGCACCCTCGCACCCGCGGCGGGGGCGGCCGTGGCTGTCGTCGTGGCGGCGGGGCCGGACGTCGCCGTCGCGTGCGACGCACGGGTGCGCGGCCCGGCGAGAGAGGCCCGCTCGGCCGCGGGTGCGCCGGTGGGCACGGCGGCCGGGACGGCGACGAGGTCGACGACCGGTGCGGCCGAGGCGGCCACGCGCGCGGGATCGGCACCCGGGGTTGCGGCACCGGCGACACCGGCAGCGGGCCCACCGGCGCCGGGCCTGTCGACGACCGGCACGTCGGTGCCCGGCAGCACCGGGCCGACCACGGGCGGCACGACGGGCAGGGCGCCGACCACGGGGGCCAGCGCGTCGACGACCGGCGCGAGCGGCTCGAGCACCGGCGCGACGCCGTCCAGCACGGGCTGCACGGGCGCGGTCACGGCGCCGACCAGGCCGGCGACGGGGTCCGTGACGGGCGCCAGCGCGTCGGCGACGGGGGTGACGACGGCGTCGGTCACCGGCGTGACCGCCGCGACGACGGGCGTCACGACGTCGGTCACGACGGGCGCGACGGGCTCCACCACGGCCGCCACCGGCGGGGCGACGACCTCGCGGACCGGCGGCGCGACGACCTCGGCGACCGGGGCGGCGACGGGCGCCACCACGGGCGCGACGGCCTGCGTCACGGGCGCGACGACGCTCTGCACGACCCCGCCGACCGGCTCCAGGACCGGGTCCAGCACGGCGCCGACCGGGGCCGCGCCGCCGCCGACGAGCGCACCGAGCGCGTCACCCGTCGTACCGGCGGGGCGCGGTGACGCCTTCGCGTCGTAGGGGCCGCCCACGACGGCCCCGAGGAGGACGAACAGCGCGGCGGCGGCCGCGGTCAGCACGGCGCGGACCAGCCAGGTCCCCGCGAGTCGTGCGATCCGGTGCACGTCCATGTGCCGCAGACCCCCCAGCCGTCGGGCGTCGCCCTCGGCGCCCGTTGCAGCCGACCGTAGGAGTCGCACGCGCGGGGCCGCAACCGGAGCACGGCCCCGCGCTGCTCCGGACGGGTGAGCCGGGGGACGACCCGCCCGTCCGGAGCGCCCGGTCAGCTCTTCGTGGTGAAGGTCTGCACCGGGCCGACCGTCCGGCCGTAGGAGTTCTCCGCCACGACCCGGAACCGGTACGTCGTGCGGGGCTTCAGACCCGAGACGGTCTGCTGCTCGCCGCGCTCGTACTCCACCGCGCCGAGCGCCAGCGTCGGGGTGCGCTGGTCGGTGGTGGTGGTGCCCCACTCGATCCACGCGTTCGTCGCCACGCCGTTCGGCGTCACGCGCAGCTTGAGGACGGCGGACGTGCTGCCGACCGAGGCCGGGGCGACGTCGCGCACGGTCGGCGGCCCGGGCGTCATCCAGCTGTCGTCGCGGGACGCGCTGCCGGCGCCCGTCGTGACGGTGGCGGTCCACGTGTACTTCGTGCCCGGCGTCAGGCCGCGGGGCTTGGTCGTGGACAGCTCCTGCGGGCCGTTCTTCGCGGTCGCGGCGGCCGTGGCCGTCCCGACGACGGTCGTGCCGGTGCGCCACTCGAACGTCACCGTGCCCGCGACGCCCTTGGTGTCGACCCACACGAACAGGTCGGCCGCCGTGGTGGTGATGTTGCGCTCGGCGATGCCCGTGACCGCCGGCGGGGCCGCCACGGTCACCGTCCGCGCGTCGACCGCGGTGAGGCCGCGGGCGTCGGTGACGCGCAGCGTCGGCGTGAACGTGCCGACGCCGTACGTGTGGCCCAGGCCGGCGGGGGGCTGGCCGGTGCCGGACCGGGTGGTGCCGTCGCCGAGGTCGAGCGTCCACGACGTGATGCCCGTGCCCGTGGCGGACAGCGCACCGGAGCTGCGTGCACCGGAGAGCTCGACGGCCAGCGTGCCGGCGCCCTGGGTGCGGGACGCCTCGAGCCACGCGGACGGGCGGGGGCGCATCTCGGGACGGACGGCCGCCTCGCGGTAGGCCGCGGCGGCGGCGCCGTCGCCGAGGCGCCAGTCGCACGTGCCGACGGTGTCGAAGTACGCCACGGCCTCCAGCTCGGGCCACGACGCGATGTACGCGAACGCGTCACGCATCCACGCGGCGCGGCGGTCGGGCTGCGCCGGGTCCTCGACGGAGCCCCACTCGGCGAGCACGGCGGGCTTGCCGTGGTTCGCGGCGAAGGTGCGCAGGCCCGCGGTCACCTGCTCGAACGACCGCCAGCCGGTGGTGCTGCCGGCGCGGCAGCCGAACCAGTTGTACGTGTCCGAGCCGATGCGGTCCACGACGTCGTCACCCGGGTAGAAGCCCTTCGCGGTGAGGTCGGTGTTCGGCTGCGTTAGCGCGCCGGTCGTGGAGATCCACGTCCACAGCACGTTGGTGACGCCCTCGGCGCGGAACACCTCGACGTAGTGCCGCCACGCGGCGACGTACTCGGCAGGGGTGCCGAACGAGGTGCCGGCGATGTCGGGCTCGTGGTGCAGCGTCAGGTAGACCGTCGGCCCGAGCTGCTTGACCTGCTGCGCGTGCGTGCGGATCTGCGCGTCGGCGCCGCCGCTCGCGATCGTCGCCCAGCGCACCACGGACCCGTTGCCGAGCCGCGGCAGGATCGACAGCATCGGCACGCGCGAGCGCTGCACCGTGCCGGTCGCGACGGGGCCGAGCAGGTTCTCGTCCCAGCGGTGGTACAGGCGCTGGGTGTCGAGGCGACGGCCGAGGGCCTCCTCGGTGGCCTGCGTGGCGGCCTCGACGCTCGGCAGCTCGCCGCGGACCACGTACTCGCCCAGCAGCGTGCCCGGCACGGCGCGCAGGTCCGTGCCGGCGGGCGCGACGGCGGCCGGCGCCGCCGCGGCCGGCGTGGACGCGCCGGCAGGCTGCGTGGCCGCCCCCTGCTGGAGCGTGCGGAGGCCACCGACGCGCGTCGGTGCGTCCGGCGCGGGCAGCGCACCGGTGGCCTTGCGGTCCTTGAGCGCCTGACCGGGCTCCGCGGTGGGGGTCGAGGGGGACGGCGTGGCGGGCGTCGACGGGGACGGCGCGGCGGGCGTCGTGCCGGACGACGCCGCGGGGGCGGCGCTGCTCGTCGGCGCGGGGGCGACGGGCGCCGGTGCGGCCGTGGCGACGGCGGGCGTCCCGAGCAGGGCGACGGCCGTGAGCGCGGCCAGCGCGACGGTGGTGCCGCGCCGCTGCCGGCGTGCGCGCGGCGGCCGGGGGGACGGGTCGAGGTGCACAGACACGTATCAGCTCTCCGGGGACGTGGGCAGGCGTCGACGACGACAGGGGTTCAGGAGGACGCCCCGTGCCTGCCCGCAGTCGGCCGGAGCTCCTTGCACCCGCGCACCACCGTGCGCGAGGGTGTGTGTCTCCGCGTCCGTGCGTCCGGGGCACTGATCGTGCGCCCCGTTGTTCTGTAGCGGATGCGTAACAGATTAGCAGCGCCGCAGGCCAGAAGCACTGAGACGTATCACCCAAGCCTGCGAGTTCACCCGTACACAGACGAACGGCCCGCCCCGCTGCGCGGGACGGGCCGTCGGTGCAGGTCAGCGGCGCTGCGCCGGGATCAGAACCCCTGCGCGAGGCGGTGGTAGACCTGGTTCCAACGGACCTCGGCGGCGAAGCCGCGCCGGGTCGTGGACTCATCGATCACCAGCAGCTCGGTGCGCGTCATCTCGGCGAACATCTCGAACGCGTCGACGCCGACCGCCGTCGAGAGCACGGTGTGGTGCGCCCCGCCGGCCGTCAGCCAGCACTCCGCCGACGTCGCGAAGTCCGGCCGCGGCTCCCACACCGCGCGCGCGACGGGCAGGTGCGGCAGCGGCGCGCTCGGCGGCACGACGTCGACCACGTTGGCCGTCAGGCGGAACCGCTCGCGCATGTCGGCCAGCGACACGACGACGCCCGGGCCCGCGTCCGCGTCGAACACCATGCGGACCGGGTCCTCCTTGCCCCCGATGCCGAGCGGGTGGATCTCCACGCGCGGCCGCGACGTCGTGAGGGTCGGGCAGATCTCGAGCATGTGCGCGCCGAGGATGCGCTCCGCGCCCGGCGTGAGGTCGTACGTGTAGTCCTCCATGAGGGACGCGCCACCGGGCAGCCCTTCCCCCATGACCTTCGCGGCCCGGACCAGCACGGCCGTCTTCCAGTCGCCCTCCGCCCCGAAGCCGTAACCCTTCGCCATGAGGCGCTGCACCGCGAGCCCGGGCAGCTGGCGCAGGTCGCCGAGGTCCTCGAAGTTCGTCGTGAACGCCGTCGCACCGCGCTCCGTGAGGAACGCCTCGATGGCCAGCTCCTGGCGGGCCGCGTAGCGCAGCGACTCGTGACGGTCGCCGTCGCGGCGCAGCTCCGGCACGACGTCGTACAGCTCCTCGTACTCCGCGACGAGCGCGTCCACGTCCGCGTCGACGACGGCCTCGACCGCCGCCACCAGGTCGTTCACGCCCCACGTGTTCACCGAGACGCCGAACCGCAGCTCCGCCTCGGTCTTGTCGCCCTCGGTCACGGCGACGTCGCGCATGTTGTCGCCGAACCGCACCAGCCGCAGCTCCTGCACGGCGCGGCGGGCGGCGGCCGCGCGCACCCACGTGCCGACGCGCCTCGTCACCGCGGGGTTCGACACGTGGCCGGCGACGGTCGTGCGCGGCACGCCCAGGCGCGCGGCGATGTACGCGTACTCGCGGTCGCCGTGCGCGGCCTGGTTGAGGTTCATGAAGTCGAAGTCGATCGTGTCCCACGGCAGCTCGACGTTCGCCTGCGTGTGCAGGTGCAGCAGCGGCTTGCGCAGCTGGTCCAGGCCCGTGATCCACATCTTCGCCGGGCTGAACGTGTGCATCCACGTGACGACGCCCAGCACGCGGTCGTCCGCGTTGGCGTCGAGCATCGCGCGGCGGATGGCGCCGGAGTCCTTGAGCACCGGCTTCCAGACGACGCGCACCGGCACGTCGTCCGAGGCGTCGAGCTGCGCGGCGACCTCCTGGGACTGCTCCGCGACCTGGCGGAGGGTCTCCTCGCCGTACAGGTCCTGCGAGCCGGTGAGGAACCAGACCTCGCGGTCGGCGTAGGGCTTGCTCATGGTCTCTCCTGTCGGGTTCCGGCCGGCGTCAGCGCTGGCCGTAGACGTTCTGGTAGCGGGCGTACAGGGAGTCGACGTCCTGCTGCGCGATGGGCAGCGGCTCGCCGAGCTGGCGGCTGATGTGGACGGTCCGCGCGACCTCCTCGACCATGACCGCGGCCTTCACCGCGGCCTTCGCGTCCCGGCCGATCGTGAACGGGCCGTGGTTGCGCATGAGCACCGCGGGGCTGCGCGAGTCGCGCAGGGTCTCCACGATGCCCCGGCCGATGGAGTCGTCGCCGATGAGCGCGAACGGGCCGACCGGGACGTCCCCGCCGAACTCGTCGGCCATCATCGTCAGCACGCACGGCACCGGCTCCGCCCGCGCGGCCCAGGCCGTCGCGTACGTCGAGTGCGTGTGCACGACGCCGCCGACCTCGGGCATGTGCCGGTACACGTAGGCGTGCGCGGCGGTGTCGGACGACGGTGCGCGCGTGCCCTCGACGAGCTCGCCGTCGAGGTCGCAGACGACCATCGCCTCCGGGCTCAGCTCGTCGTACGTCACGCCCGACGGCTTGATGACGAGCAGGTCGCGCTCCGACGGGCCGGCGTCGGGGTCGACGACGACCCGCTC
>JAPSIR010000149.1:5643-7658 GCA_031178625.1 Cellulomonas sp. | reverse complement strand
ATCACCGAGGTGTACGACTACCTGCGCCTGCTGTTCGCACGCGCGGGCACGCAGCACTGCCCCGTCTGCGGGGAGCGCGTGACCGCGCAGACGCCGCAGCAGATCGTCGACCGGCTGCTCGAGCTGCCGGACGGCACGCGCTACCAGGTGCTCGCGCCGGTGGTCCGCGGCCGCAAGGGCGAGTACTCCGAGCTCTTCCGCGAGCTGCAGGGCAAGGGCTTCTCGCGCGCACGCGTCGACGGCGAGGTCGTCCAGCTCGCGACGCCGCCGACGCTCGAGAAGAAGCTCAAGCACGACATCGAGGTCGTCGTCGACCGCCTGGTCTCGCGCGAGGGCGTGCAGCGACGGCTGACCGACTCGGTGGAGACGGCGCTGCAGCTCGCCGGCGGCCTCCTCGTCGTGGAGCTCGTCGACGCCGACCCGGACGACCCCGAGCGCGAGCGCCGGTTCTCCGAGAACCGCGCCTGCCCGAACGACCACGTGCTGACGCTCGACGAGGTCGAGCCGCGCACGTTCTCCTTCAACGCCCCCTACGGCGCGTGCCCGGAGTGCACCGGCATCGGCTCGCGCCTCGAGGTCGACCCCGACCTCGTCATCCCGGACGACGAGCTGTCCCTCGCCCAGGGTGCGGTCGCGCCGTGGGCGCAGGTGTCGTCGGAGTACTTCACGCGCGTGCTGACCGCGCTCGCCCAGGACATGGGCTTCTCGATGGACACGCCGTGGCGGGCGCTGCCCAAGCGCGCGAAGGACGCGGTGCTGCACGGCGAGAACCACGAGGTCAAGGTCCGCTACAAGAACCGGTGGGGGCGCGAGCGCACGTACTCCACCGGGTTCGAGGGGGTCCTGACGTTCCTCGAGCGCCGCCACTCCGAGACCGAGTCCGAGTGGAGCAAGGAGAAGTACGAGGCCTACATGCGCGAGGTCCCGTGCCCGGTCTGCAAGGGCGCACGGCTCAAGCCGGAGGTGCTCGCGGTCAAGGTCGGCGGCCGCTCCATCGCCGAGGTCTGCGACCTGCCCATCAACGAGGCGCGCGTGTTCCTCGACCAGCTGGAGCTCGGCGAGCGCGAGCGGGCCATCGCCGCGCAGGTGCTCAAGGAGATCCAGGCGCGCCTCGGCTTCCTGCTCGACGTCGGGCTGGACTACCTGTCGCTCATGCGCCCCGCGGGCACGCTGTCCGGCGGCGAGGCCCAGCGCATCCGTCTGGCGACGCAGATCGGGTCCGGCCTGGTGGGCGTGCTGTACGTCCTCGACGAGCCGTCGATCGGGCTGCACCAGCGGGACAACCGCCGCCTCATCGACACGCTGACGCGCCTGCGCGACCTCGGCAACACGCTCATCGTCGTCGAGCACGACGAGGACACGATCCGCACCGCGGACTGGATCGTCGACATCGGCCCCGGCGCGGGGGAGCACGGCGGGCACGTGGTGCACTCCGGCGACCTGCAGGGGCTCCTCGCCTCCCGCGAGTCGATGACCGGCGCGTACCTGTCGGGCCGACGCTCCATCGGGACGCCCGCCACGCGGCGTCCCGTGGACCCCGCGCGGAAGGTCACCGTCGTCGGCGCCCGCGAGCACAACCTGCGGGGGATCGACGTGTCGTTCCCGCTCGGCACGCTCACCGCCGTGACGGGCGTGTCCGGCTCCGGCAAGTCGACGCTGGTGAACTCGATCCTCTACACCGTGATGGCGAACGAGCTGAACGGCGCCCGCCAGGTCGCCGGTCGGCACCGGCGCGTGACCGGGCTCGAGCACCTCGACAAGGTGGTGCACGTCGACCAGGGGCCGATCGGGCGCACGCCGCGGTCGAACCCGGCGACGTACACCGGCGTGTGGGACCACGTCCGCCGGCTGTTCGCCGAGACGTCGGAGGCGAAGGTGCGCGGCTACACGCCGGGGCGCTTCTCGTTCAACGTCAAGGGCGGGCGCTGCGAGGCGTGCTCGGGCGACGGCACGCTGAAGATCGAGATGAACTTCCTGCCGGACGTCTACGTGCCCTGCGAGGTGTGCCACGGCGC
>JAPSIR010000149.1:0-5543 GCA_031178625.1 Cellulomonas sp. | reverse complement strand
ACGCCGCGCTGCGCCGCCAGGTGCAGGAACCACAGCATGTGGCACTGCGCGAGCGCCCCGACGAGCAGGTCCTCCGGCGACCACCGCGCTGCGTCGCCGCGGAACGCCGGGTCGGAGGACCCCGCGAGCAGCGGCTTGCCCGGCGCCGTGAGCTCGTGCTCGCGCCCGTAGGAGGTGTACGACGCGGTGCCGGCCGCGCCCGCTCCCGTCCACCGCAGGTCGACCGTGTACGTGTGCATCGGGGGCATGCGGCCACCCTACGAGTGAGGGGGCTCACGGCCGAGGGTGTCGGTGCGGCCAACTAGGCTCGAACGCATGGCCGATCCCGCGACCTACCGCCCTGCGCCCGGGGAGATCCCCGACGCGCCCGGGGTCTACCGGTTCCGGGACGAGCACGGCCGCGTCGTCTACGTCGGCAAGGCCAAGAGCCTGCGCAACCGGCTCAACAGCTACTTCCAGGACATCGCGCACCTGCACCCGCGCACGCAGCAGATGGTGACCACCGCGGCGTCCGTGCAGTGGACGGTCGTCGGCACCGAGGTCGAGGCGCTCGCGCTCGAGTACTCGTGGATCAAGGAGTTCGACCCGCGGTTCAACGTCAAGTACCGCGACGACAAGTCGTACCCGTACCTGGCAGTCACGATGGCCGACGAGGTGCCGCGCGTGCAGGTCATGCGCGGCGCCAAGCGCGCCGGCACGCGGTACTTCGGGCCGTACGCGCACGCGTGGGCGATCCGCGAGACCGTCGACCTGCTGCTGCGGGTCTTCCCCGTGCGGACGTGCTCGGCGGGTGTGTTCAAGCGCGCGCGCCAGCAGGGCCGGCCGTGCCTGCTCGGGTACATCGACAAGTGCTCCGCACCGTGCGTGGGGCGGATCTCCACCGAGGACCACCACCAGCTCGCGCAGGACTTCTGCGACTTCATGGCCGGCGACACGGCGCGGTTCACGCGGCGCCTCGCCCAGCGGATGCGGGAGGCGGCCGCCGAGCTCGACTTCGAGCGCGCCGCGCGGCTGCGCGACGACATCGCCACCCTGGAGAAGGCGACCGAGCGCAACGCGGTCGTCCTGTCCGACGGCACGGACGCCGACCTGTTCGCGATGGCCGGCGACGAGCTCGAGGCCGCGGTGCAGGTGTTCCACGTGCGCGACGGGCGCATCCGCGGTCAGCGCGGCTGGGTCGTCGAGAAGGTCGAGGACCTGGACGACGCGCAGCTCGTCGAGCACCTGCTGCAGCAGGTGTACGGCGGCGAGGACACGCCCGGGGGCGCCACGACGGGGGCGGTCCCGCGCGAGGTGCTCGTGCCGGTGCTGCCGACGAACCTCGAGCAGGTGCAGACGTGGCTGACGGGGCTGCGCGGCAGCCGGGTGCAGGTGCGCGTCGCGCAGCGCGGGGACAAGGCGGAGCTGGCGCGCACGGTCCTGCGCAACGCCCAGCACGCGCTCGCGCTGCACCGCACCCGGCGCGCCGGCGACCTCACGACCCGCAGCCAGGCGCTGCGCGAGATCCAGGAGGCGCTCGACCTGCCGACCGCGCCGCTGCGCATCGAGTGCTACGACGTCTCGCACAACCAGGGCACGTACCAGTCGGCGTCGATGGTGGTGTTCGAGGACGGCCTGGCCCGCAAGGGCGAGTACCGCCTGTTCAGCGTGCGCGGACCTGAGGGCCAGGGTGCGCGCGACGACACGGCGGCGATGCACGAGGTCATCACGCGCCGGTTCCGCCGCTACCTGGCGGAGCGGTCGCAGCTCGGGGACCCCGACCTCGGCGACGGCGAGGACGAGGACGGCCCGCGCAGCGGCGAGGTCGACGCGACGACCGGCCGGCCGGCCCGGTTCGCGTACCCGCCGAACCTCGTGGTGGTGGACGGCGGGCCGCCGCAGGTCGCCGCGGCCGCCGCGGCGCTGGCCGAGCTCGGCGTCGACGACGTCGCCCTGTGCGGCCTCGCGAAGCGGCTCGAGGAGGTGTGGGTGCCGGGGGAGGAGTACCCGGTGATCCTCCAGCGCAGCTCCGAGGGCCTGTACCTGCTGCAGCGCGTCCGCGACGAGGCGCACCGCTTCGCGATCTCCGCGCACCGCAAGCGGCGCAGCAAGGGCATGACGGCGTCGGTGCTCGACGACGTCCCGGGTCTCGGGCCCGCGCGCAAGGCCGCGCTGCTGCGGCACTTCGGCTCGGTGAAGCGACTGCGGGCCGCGTCGGCCGAGGAGATCGCCACCGTGCCGGGCATGGGGGCGCGCACGGCGGAGGCCGTCGTGGCGGCGCTCGGCGGCGGCGCGCCCGCAGGTGCACCCGTCGAGCCGGCGGGGGACGCCGGACCCGCCGGTGCGGACGTCGCCGCGGACCCGACGGCGTCGTCCGGCGGGTCCCCGGAGGCGCGGGACGAGCGGGCTGGCATCCTGAACGCATGAGCGAGCCGTCGCCCATCACCGTCCCCTCCGGCATCCCCGCGCTCGAGGCCGCGGCCGAGGCCCCCGTCCTGGACCAGGCGCAGGTCCTGGTGATCACCGGCATGTCCGGCGCCGGGCGCACCCGGACCGCTGCCGTCCTCGAGGACCTCGGCTGGTACGTGGTCGACAACCTGCCGGCGCAGATGCTCACCCACCTCGTCGGGATGCTCACGAGCGGTCCCGTCGGGTCGGGCGCGCGCCGGCTCGCCGCCGTCATCGACGTGCGCGGCCGTGAGTACTTCGCCGCGCTGGCGGGCGTGCTCGAGCAGCTGCGCAGCGGCGGCGTCGACGTGCGCCTGCTCTTCCTCGACTCGTCCGACGAGGTGCTCGTGCGCCGGTTCGAGCAGGTGCGCCGGCCGCACCCGCTGCAGGGCGAGGGCCGGATCCTCGACGGGATCGCCCTCGAGCGGTCGCTGCTGGCCGAGCTGCGCGAGCAGGCGGACGTGGTCATCGACACGTCCGAGCTCAACGTGCACGACCTCGCGCGGGAGGTCCGCGCCGCCGTGAGCGGCCCGGGCGAGGACGTGCTCCGCGTGTCGGTCGTCTCCTTCGGCTTCAAGTACGGCCTGCCGCTCGACGCCGACCACGTGGTCGACGTGCGTTTCCTGTCGAACCCGTACTGGATCACCGAGCTGCGGCACCTGTCCGGGCGCGACGCGCCGGTGCGGGACTACGTGCTCGGGCTGCCGGGCGCCACGACGTTCGTCGAGCGGTACGTCGACGCGCTGGAGCCGGTGCTCGCGGGGTACCTCAAGGAGGAGAAGCGCTACGTCACGATCGCCGTGGGGTGCACGGGCGGCAAGCACCGCTCGGTCGCCATCAGCGAGGCGATGGGTGCGCGGCTGCGCGAGCGTGGGCACCGGGTGCAGGTGACGGCGCGGGACCTGGGCAAGGAGTGAGCACGACGACGTCGGCACGGCAGCAGGACCCGCGGCGGCCCGCCGTCGTTGCGCTCGGGGGCGGGCACGGGCTCTCGGCGTCGCTGTCGGCGCTGCGCCTGATGACGGACCGGATCACGGCGGTCGTCACCGTCGCGGACGACGGCGGCTCGTCCGGCCGGCTGCGGGAGGAGCTGGGCGTGCTGCCGCCCGGCGACCTGCGCATGGCGCTGTCGGCGCTGACCGACGACTCGGACTGGGGCCGCACGTGGCGCGACCTGCTGCAGCACCGCTTCTCGACCGACGGGCCGCTCGACCGGCACTCCGTCGGCAACCTGCTCATCGTCGCCCTGTGGGAGCTGCTCGGGGACACGGTGGGCGGCCTCGACCTCGTCGGCCGGCTCCTCGGCGCGCGGGGGCGCGTGCTGCCGATGGCGTCCGTGCCGCTGCGGATCGAGGCGGACGTCCGGCGTCCGGACGGCACGGTCGACGTCGTCGTGGGGCAGAGCGAGGTCGCCCGGACGGTCGACGCCATCGAGCACGTGCGCCTCCACCCGCCGGCACCGCCGGCGTGCGCGGAGGCCGTCGAGGCCGTGCGGGCGGCCGACTGGGTGCTGCTGGGCCCAGGCTCCTGGTACACGTCCGTGCTGCCCCACCTGCTGGTGCCGGAGCTGCGTGCCGCGCTCCTCGAGACGGCGGCGCGCATCGTCGTCGTCCTCAACCTCACGCCCGAGGAGGGGGAGACGGCCGGCATGCGCCCGGGCGACCACCTCGACGTGCTGCGCGCCCACGCCCCCGACCTGCCGCTGCACGCGGTCGTCGCCGACCCCGCGTCCGTGGACGACGTGTCCGTGCTCGCCGACCTGTGCGGGGAGCTCGGCGCGCAGCTGCTCGTGCGGCAGGTGAGCCGCGGAGACCAGCGCGACGTGCACGACCCGCTGCGCCTCGCGGCGGCGCTGCGCGACGTCGTGGAGGGGTACCTGGGCGACGTCGGGACCCGCACCCCGGGGTGACGCACGTGACGTCGGGGACGTCCACGGAGGCGACCACGGACAGGTGTCCGGCAATGGCAGGATGACCGCATGGCGTTGACGGCACAGGTGAAGGACGAGCTCGCCCGCCTCAAGGTGGACAAGATCTCGTGCCGCAAGGCGGAGATCTCCGCGACCCTCCGCTTCGCCGGCGGCCTCCACATCATCTCCGGGCGCATCGTCATCGAGGCCGAGCTCGACACGGGCATCGCCGCGCGGCGCCTGCGGCAGGCCATCGCCGAGGTGTACGGGCACGAGAGCGACATCATCGTCGTGTCCGGGGGCGGGCTGCGACGCGGCAGCCGGTACGTCGTCCGGGTCGTCAAGGACGGCGAGTCGCTCGCACGCCAGACGGGGCTGCTCGACAACCGCGGGCGCCCGGTCCGGGGTCTGCCGCCGCAGGTCGTGTCGGCCGGCATAGGCGAGGCCGAGGCGGCGTGGCGCGGTGCGTTCCTCGCGCACGGGTCGTTGACCGAGCCGGGCCGCTCGTCGGCGCTCGAGGTGACCTGCCCGGGGCCGGAGGCGGCCCTCGCGCTCGTCGGCGCGGCGCGCCGGCTGGGCGTGACCGCGAAGGCGCGCGACGTCCGCGGCGTCGACCGGGTCGTCATCCGGGACGGCGACGCGATCGGCGCGATGCTCGCACGCCTCGGCGCGCACGACACGATGCTCGTCTGGGAGGAGCGGCGGGTGCGGCGCGAGGTGCGCGGCACCGCCAACCGGCTCGCGAACTTCGACGACGCGAACCTCCGGCGGTCCGCGCGGGCCGCCGTCGCCGCCGGCGCGCGCGTCGAGCGGGCGTTCGAGATCCTCGGCGAGGACCTGCCCGAGCACCTGCGCCAGGCCGGCGAGCTGCGGCTCGCGCACAAGGAGGCGTCGCTCGAGGAGCTGGGCAAGCTCGCCGACCCGCCGCTGACGAAGGACGCGGTCGCGGGGCGCATCCGGCGGCTGCTCGCGACCGCCGACCGCCGCGCGGTCGAGCTCGGCATCCCCGACACCGAGGCCGGGCTCAGCCCGGAGCTGCTCGACCTCTGACCGCGGGCCGGGCCGTCCCGTCGCCGCAAGGCGATCGTCCAGCATGCGAACGGGTGAGGGGCCGGACCAACGTCATGGGCGTGACCTGAGCCACGGGGTATAGGCTCGGGTCATCCGATCGCAACGCGCGCGCAACACGCTGGGCAACGTCCCGGGG
>JAPSIR010000016.1 GCA_031178625.1 Cellulomonas sp. | reverse complement strand
CCCGGCGGACGTGCAGGTCGACGTCGACGGCGCGGAGCCGTGGGCGACGCCGCCGGCGACCTTCTACCGGATCGACACCGCGCTCGTCGTGCCGCAGGTCGACCCGTCGACGTGGCGGCTGCGCGTGCACGGCCACGTCGAGCAGGAGGTCGAGCTCCGGTGGGACGAGCTGCTCGCGTCCGACCTCGTCGAGGCCTGGGTCACGCTCGCGTGCGTCTCCAACCCCGTCGGCGGCGACCTCATCGGCAACCAGCGGTGGCTCGGGCTGCCCGTGCGCGAGGTGCTCGCCCGCGCCCGCCCGACCGCGGACGCCGACATGGTGCTGTCCCGCAGCGTCGACGGCTTCACGGCGTCCACGCCCATCGAGGCCCTCACCGACGACCGCGACGCCCTGCTGGCCGTCGCCATGGACGGCGCACCCCTGCCGCCCGAGCACGGGTTCCCGGTGCGGCTCGTCGTGCCGGGCCTGTACGGGTACGTGTCCGCCACCAAGTGGGTCACGGAGCTCGAGGTCACCCGCTTCGACGCGGTCGACGCCTACTGGACGCAGCGCGGCTGGTCGGCACGCGGACCCGTGAAGACGCAGTCCCGCATCGACGTCCCCCGCGGCGGCAGCACCGTCCCGGCGGGCGACGTGGTGGTCGCCGGGACGGCGTGGGCGCAGCACCGCGGCGTCACGGGCGTGCAGGTGCGCGTCGACGACGGCCCCTGGGAGGACGCCGGGCTCGCCGGCGACGGCGGCGTCGACACGTGGCGGCAGTGGCGCTGGACGTGGCGGGACGCACCGGCGGGCGCGCACCGTCTGCACGTGCGGGCGTTCGACCCCGACGGCCCGCAGACGGGCGTGCCGCAGGGCGTCGTGCCCGACGGCGCCACGGGGTACCACCGCGTCGACGTCACGGTGGCCTGACCGCCCGCCAGCGCGGCCCACGCCGGCGCGGGTCGCGGCTCAGTACACGTCCCGCGCGTAGCGGCGCTGGTCCGCGAGGCGCTTGACGTAGGCGGCGGCGTCCTCGGCGGTGCGGCCGCCGTGCCGGACGACGACCTCCCGCAGCGCGGCGTCGACGTCCTTCGCCATGCGGGAGGCGTCCCCGCACACGTACACGTGGGCGCCGCGCTCGAGCCACGACCACAGCTGCGCGCCCTGCTCGCGCATGCGGTCCTGCACGTAGACCTTCGCGCGCTGGTCCCGCGAGAACGCGGCGTCGAGCCGCGTGAGGACGCCGTCGGCGCGCAGCGCGTCGAGCTCCTCCCGGTACCAGAAGTCGGTGGCGGCGTGCTGCTCGCCGAAGAACAGCCAGCACTCGCCACGGTCGCCGCGCGCCCGTCGTTCCGCGAGGAAGCCGACGAACGGGGCGACGCCCGTGCCCGGGCCCACCATGACGACGGGCACCGTCCCGTCCTCGGGCAGGTGGAAGTGCGTCGACGGCTGCACGTGCACGGCGACCTCGGCACCGTCCGGCGCGTCGGCGAGGAAGGCCGAGCAGACGCCGGTGCGGGCGACGCCGCCCCGTCCGGCGTACCGGACCACCGACACCGTCAGGCGCACCCGGTGCGGGTCGACGAGAGGGCTGGACGAGATGGAGTACTGCCGCGGCTGCAGCCGCCTGAGCACGTCGACCCACTCCTGGGCGTCGGCACGCACGCCGAGCTCGGCGACGACGTCGACCGTCTGGCGTCCCCACAGCCACTTCGCGAGGTCGTTGCCGTTGTCGGGGCGCAGCAGGCGGCGCAGGTCGGCGTCGCCCCTGCGGTCGGCGAGGAACCGCAGCAGCGCCGTGGACGGGCGCGTGACGTCGAGCTCGGTGCGCAGCGCGTCCTCGAGCCGCAGCGCGCCGCCGGCGACGACGACCTCCGTGCCGGCGTCCAGGCCGGTGACCGCGAGCCACTCGGCGACGAGGCCCGGCGCGTTCACCGGCCGGACGCCGAGCGCGTCCCCCGCGCGGTACGGCACCGGCAGCGGGCTGTCGCTCGTGTCGAGGACGAGCTCGCGCACCTCCTTGCCGGAGCCCGTCGCGCCGAGGCGACGGTTCACGACGAGCCGCGCGCGGCCGGGGTGCGTGCGGGTCGCGTGCGCCGGCGCGGCCGGCCCGGGAGCGCCGACGACGTCCGTGCGGGCCGGTGCGCGCCCCTGCGGTGCACCGGCGGACACGGGCGCCGCCGCGTCGGCGGCCGACGACGCACCCGCGTCGGGGGTGGAGGGCGCGTCCACCCCGGGGATGGCGCCCCCCTCGTCCGCGAGAGCGGCGACGAGCGCGTCGAGCCAGGGGGCGACCGCGTCGTCGTCGCCCGGTTCGCGGTCGAGCCGGTCGACGAGGCGCCGCGCTCCGAGCTCGGCGAGGCGCCGGTCGAGACGGCGGCCGTGCCCGCAGAACTGGTCGTAGGCAGGGTCGCCGAGGGCGAGGACGGCGTACCGGGCGCCGTCGAAGGTCGGTGCGGCCGGGTCGGCGAGCAGCTCCCAGAGGGCGGTGCCGTTGTCGGGGGCGTCACCGTCGCCGGTGGTGCTGGTGACGAGGACGACGTCGGCGCGGCGCGGGAGCCGGTCGAGGGCGTCGTCCATGGCGACCACGCGAGGTGTGCGCCCGGTGCCGGCCGTGAGCCGGGCGGCCACCTGGCCTGCGAGGTCCTCGGCGGTGCCCGTCTGCGACGCCCAGAGCACGACCAGCTCGCGCGCCGGCGCGGCGGCACGGGCGGGCGGCCGGGCGGCGCCGGGCGCCCGCGAGAACATGCCGGCGAGCACGCCGTCGACCCACAGCGCGGCGGCGCCGTCGAGCGGTGCGGTGGGCGGCAGGACGGGCGTCCCGGGGGCGCCGCGGCCGAGGCCGGCGAGGAAGCCGGCGAGGTACCGCTGCTCGTCGGGGCCGAGCGCGGGCGGGCCGACGTCCTCGAGCCCGAGGGCGGCGGCGAGGGCCTGCATGGTCGCGGGCCCGTCGAGGGCGGGTGCGGTCGTCGGGACGGCCGCACCGTCGGCGTCGTCGACCGCCCCGCCGCCCGCCGTGGCGGCCGCGTCCCCGGTGCGAGCGGCCGCGTCCGCCTCGGGCGCGGCCACGAGGGCGAGGGTGACGGCGCACGCCTTGAGCTCGGGCTGGAACGACAGGGGGTCGACGGCGTCGTTGGTCACGGCGTTCACGGACAGGTACTCGCCGAACAGGTCGTTCCAGTGGAACGGCGCGAACAGGGTGCCCGGGCGCACGCGGTCGCTGACGACGACGGGGAGCACCGCGCGCCCGCGCCGCGACGCCACCTCGGCGGACGCGCCGGCGACGAGCCCCAGCCGCGCCGCGTCGTCCGGGTGCACCTCGACGAACGGGCCCGGGTTCAGGCGGTTGAGCGCGGGGACCTTGCCGGTCTTCGTGAGCGTGTGCCACTGGTGCTGCACGCGGCCCGTGGTCAGGACGAACGGGTAGTCGTCGTCCGGCATCTCGGCGGGGTCGAGGTGCGGGCGGGCGTGGAAGACGGCGCGCCCGCTCGGCGTGGGGAACACGAGCCGGGGGCGGGTGCCGTCGGGGCGCACGTGCAGCGGCTGGTGCACGCCGTCGTTGCGGTACCGGACGGGGTTGCGGGCCGGCCCGTCGGGGGCGGCGGGCCACTGCACCGGCCCGCCGCGCAACCGGGCGTACGTGACCCCCCGCAGGTCGTACCCGGTGCGCGGGTTGGTGCTGCGCCGGATCTCCTCGAAGACCTCCTCCGCGCACGTGTACGCGAACCCGTCGAACCCCATGGCGGTGGCGACGCGGGCGATGAGCTGCCAGTCGGGCAGGGCGTCTCCGGGCGGGTCGAGGGCGTGACGGGCGAGCGTCATGGTGCGCTCGCTGTTCACCATGACGCCGTCGGCCTCCGACCACAGGGCGGCGGGCAGGACGACGTCGGCGTACGCGTTGGTCTCCGTCTCGGCGAAGACGTCCTGCGTGATCACGAGCTCGGCGCGCTCGAGCCCCTCGATGACGGTGCGGCGGTTGGCGACGGAGGCGACGGGGTTCGTGCAGATCACCCAGCACGCGCGGATCTCGCCGTCGGCCATGCGCCGGAACATGTCGACCGTGCCGGTACCGACGCCGTCCGCGCGCAGCGTCCCCCCGGGCAGGCCCCACAGGTCCTCGACGTACGCGCGGTCCGCGGGGTCGAGCACCGACCGCTGCCCCGGCAGGCCGGGGCCCATGTAGCCCATCTCGCGCCCGCCCATGGCGTTGGGCTGCCCGGTCAGGGAGAACGGGCCGCTCCCCCGCCGGCAGATCGCGCCCGTGGCGAGGTGCAGGTTGACCAGCGCGTTCGTGCTCCACGTGCCGTGCGTCGACTGGTTGAGGCCCATGGTCCAGCAGGACACCCAGTTCTCGGCGCCGGCGATGAGGGCGGCGGCGGCCCGCAGGTCGGCGGCGGGCACACCCGTCAGCGTCTCGACGACGTCCGGCGGGTAGTCGGCGAGGAGGTCGGGCATGGCGTCCCAGCCCTCGGTGTGCTCGGCGACGAACTCCTCGTCGACCGCGCCCGCCTCCACCAGCAGGTGCAGCAGGCCGTTGAGCAGCGCCAGGTCCGAGCCGGGGCGCACCTGCAGGAACAGGTCCGCCTTGTCGGCCGTCGCGGTGCGGCGGGGGTCGACGACGATGAGCTTCGCGCCGGCCTTGACGCGGTCGAGCAGCCGCAGGAACAGGATCGGGTGGCAGTCGGCCATGTTCGCGCCGATGACGAGGAAGACGTCGGCGTGGTCGAGGTCCTCGTACGACCCGGGCGGCCCGTCGGCGCCCAGCGACAGCTTGTAGCCGGTGCCGGCGCTGGCCATGCAGAGCCGGGAGTTCGACTCGATCCGGTTGGTGCCCAGGTAGCCCTTCGCGAGCTTGTTCGCGAGGTACTGCGCCTCGATGCTCATCTGCCCGGACACGTACAGGGCGACGGCGTCGGGCCCGTCGCGGTCGACGATGTCGCGCAGCCGGCGCGCGACGGTGGCGATCGCGTCGTCGAGCGGCACGGGTGCCGGCTCCGCGCCCCGCTCGGCGCGCACGAGCGCGCTGTCGAGGCGGCCGCCGGCGGCGAGCATGTCGGCGCTCGTCGCACCCTTGGTGCACAGGCGCCCGCCGTTGGACGGGTGGCTGCGGTCGCCGCTCGCCCGGCGCACGCGCCGGCCACCGGCGTCGTCCTGGACCACGTCGAGGACGACGCCGCAGCCGACGCCGCAGTACGAGCACACGGTCGCGACCTGCGTCGTGGCCGTGCGCTCGTCCTGCGCGGTGGTGGTCACCGTCACGCTGCGTCCTCCCCGGGGTCCGCTGCCGGTCGGTCAGATGACCGTCGCGCCGAACGCCGACCCGCGGCGCTGGTAGACGGCCCACGTGGTGAGGGCCATGACGGCGTAGAGCCCGACGATCACCCACAGCGCGGCCTGGATCGACCCGGTCAGCGACGTCGAGACCGCGAAGCCGCGCGGGATGAGGAACCCGCCGACCGCCCCGACGGCGCCGGCGATGCCGATGCACCCGGCCGCGGCCTTGGCGCGGCGCGCCCGGTCCGCGTCGTCGCCGGCACCGAACCGGAACACCGCGGGGATCATCCGGTACACCGAGCCGTTGCCGGCCCCGGTGGCGAGGAACAGCAGCAGGAACGAGCCGAAGAAGAGCCCGAACGACTGCGCCCGCAGGGCGAGGATCGCGCCGACCGTGCCGAGCGCCATGACGCCGAAGGCGACGACCGTGACCCGCGCGCCCCCGAAGCGGTCCGCGAGCGCACCGCCGGCAGGCCGCGCGACCGAGCCGACGAGCGCCCCGAGGAACGCGATGGTGAGCGTCACCTCGGGGAACTGCGCGTTCAGCAGCGTCGGGAACGCACCGGAGAAGCCGATGAAGGAACCGAAGGTGCCGATGTAGACGAACGAGATGATCCACGTGTGCCGCGCGCGGGCGGCGGCGCCGTACGCCCGCGGGTCGGCCTTCGCGTTGCTGAGGTTGTCCATGAACCGCCACGCGAGCACGGCCGCGAGCACCGCCAGCGGCAGGAACATCAGGCCGGCGCGCTCGAGGGAGAGGCCGGCACCGGCGACGACGACCAGCGGCACCGCGAGCTGCACCGCTGCGGTGCCGATGTTGCCGCCGGCCGCGTTGAGCCCGAGCGCCTTGCCCTTCTCCCGCTCCGGGTAGAAGAAGGAGATGTTGGCCATCGAGGACGCGAAGTTGCCGCCGCCGACGCCCGCGAGCGCGGCCACGGCGAGCAGCGCGCCGAACGGCAGCTGCGGGTTCTGCACGGCCCACACGAGCGCGCCCGCCGGCAGCAGGAGCAGCAGCGCGGACACGACCGTCCAGTTGCGGCCGCCGAACACGGGCACCGCGAACGTGTACGGGATGCGCAGCGTCGCCCCGACGAGGCTCGGCACGGCGATGAGCCAGAACATCTGGTCGACCGTGAGCGCGAAGCCCGCGTCGGGCAGCCGCGGGACGACGATGCTCCACAGCGCCCACACGGCGAAGCCGAGGAACTCGGCGAACACCGACAGGCCCAGGTTGCGGCGGGCGACCGCCCGGCCGACGGTCCGCCACTGCTCGCCGTCCTCGGGGTCCCAGCCGTCGATCCAGCGGCCGCGGCGGAACGTGAGGGCGGCGGCCGAGGGTGCGGCGACCGGCGGCGTGGCCGCCGGTGCGGGCGTGGTCGTCTGGGTCACGGGAGCCTCCGGGCGTCGGGGTGCGCGACGGGCGCGGCACGGGTGGGGCGTCGAGGAGGACGCTAGGGACGCCGTGTTTCGCCCGACCGCGGCCCGGCGTAACCCCCTGCGAACGTCTTCCGCACACCACCGCGCCGCGGGGTGTGAGAAGTCGGGGGCCCGCCGCCCCGACGCGCGGCCGCGGCGGCGGCTGCCAGGATGGGCGCATGCCGGACCTCGACGCCCTCGCGACCACCCACCTCGACCTCGCGCGTGCCGACGCGCACGGCCGCAGCGCCGAGCTCGTCGTGCACGACGGCGAGCTGCGGCAGACCGTCATCGCGCTCACCGCGGGAGCGGAGCTCGGCGAGCACGCGTCGCCGCCCGCGGCGAGCCTGCAGACCCTGCGCGGGCGCGTGCGCGTGCACGTCGGCACGCAGGTGCAGCAGGAGGTCGGCGCGGGCGAGCTGTGGACGCTCACGCACGAGCGCCACTCGGTGCTCGCGCTCGAGGACTCCGTGGTGCTGCTGACGACCGTGACGAGCGTCGCGCGCCACCCGCACGGATGACCTCGCCGCTCCCCCCGCTCGTCGCGCCCGGCGCGCCCCTGACGCCCGCGCAGGTCGACCGCTACGCCCGCCATCTCGCGCTCGCACAGGTCGGCGAGGTCGGCCAACGGCGGCTGCTCGCCGCGCGCGTGCTGGTGCTGGGCGCGGGCGGGCTCGGCTCCCCCGCCCTGCTGTACCTCGCGGCGGCGGGCGTCGGCACGATCGGCGTGCTGGACGACGACGTCGTGGAGGCGTCGAACCTGCAGCGGCAGGTCGTGCACGGGCTCGCGGACGTCGGGCGCCCGAAGGTCGAGTCCGCCGCGGAGCGCCTGCGGGGCCTCTCGCCCGACGTCGTGGTGCGCACGCACCCCGTGCGCCTGACCGCCGCGAACGCCGCGGAAGTCCTCGGCGGGTACGACCTCGTCGTCGACGGCACGGACAACTTCGCGACGCGCTACCTGGTCAACGACACGTGCGCCCGCCTGGGGCTGCCGTGGGTGTGGGGGTCGGTGCTGCGCGGGCACGCGCAGGTGAGCGTGTTCTGGGCCGCGGCGCCCGGCGGCGGGGTCGACCTGCGGGACGTGTTCGGCGAGCCGCCCGCACCGGGCGCGGTGCCGTCGTGCGCGGAGGACGGCGTGCTGGGCGCGGTGTGCGCGGCCGCCGGTGCCGCGATGGCGGTCGAGGCGGTCAAGCTCGTGTGCGGCACGGGCCGCTCGCTGCTCGGGCGCGTCGCCGTGCTGGACGCCTTCGACGCCACGTGGCGCGAGATCGCGGTGCGGGCCGACCCCGCGCGCGCGGCCACGGCGACCCTGCCGGCGCCGTCGGTGCCGGCGGGTACCGTCGACCCCGTGACGACCCCGGACACCGAGATCACCCCGACCGCGCTGCGCGACCTGCTCGCCGCCCGTGACGCCGGCACGGCCGACGTCGACGTCGTGGACGTCCGCGAGCCCGGCGAGACCGCCGCCGGCACGCTGCCCGGCGCACGCCTCGTGCCGATGGGCGCGTGGGCCGACGGCTCCCCGCTGGCGGACCTCGACCCCGACCGCACCCTCGTCGTCGTGTGCCGCTCGGGCATGCGGTCGGGCCGCGTCGCCGCCTACGCGCGCGCCGCCGGTGTGACGGACGTGCGCAACCTCGACGGCGGCCTCGTCGCGTGGGCGCGCGAGGTGGACCCGGGCCTCGTCGTCCCCTGACCCGGGCCACCTGCCTGGCGGGTCGCCGACGTCAGTCGTGGTCGGCGCCGCGCAGCTGCTGGACGGCGTGCAGGACCACCGGTCCGAGCAGCGCGGCCGCGTCCCGCGCGGCACCCGTCGACCCCGCGACGTTGACGACGAACGTGCGCCCGGCGACGCCCGCGACGCCGCGCGACAGCATCGCCGCCGGCACGCCGCGCGCCACGCCGTCCGCGCGCAGGGCCTCGGCCACGCCGGGGACCTCCCGGTCCAGGACGCGCCGTGTCATCTCGGGCGTGCGGTCGCGGGGCGACAGTCCCGTGCCGCCGCTGGTCACCACGAGGGCCGCCCCCGCCGCCACGGCGTCGCGCAGCGCCGCCTCGACGGGGTCGCCGTCCGGCACGACCACGGCGTCGCCCACCGTGAACCCGAGCGCGCGCAGCGCCGCGACGAGCACGGGCCCGGACCGGTCGGCGTAGACGCCGGCGGCAGCGCGGTCCGACGCCGTCACGACGACCGCGCGGCCGGGCCCCGCGCCCGGCCGCCCCGGCACGGGCACCTCAGGCACGGTGCCAGGCACCGCTGCGGCCGCCCTCCTTGGCCTCGACCCGCACGTCGGTGATGGACGCGGCGCGGTCGACGGCCTTGACCATGTCGACGAGCGTCAGCCCCGCGACGGCGACGCACGTGAGCGCCTCCATCTCGACGCCGGTGCGGTCCGCCGTGCGCACGCGCGCGTCGATCCGCACGCCGTCGTCCTCGACGGTCAGGTCGACCTCGACGCCGTGGATCGCGAGCGGGTGGCACAGCGGCACCAGGTCCGGCGTCCGCTTGGCCGCCTGGATGCCCGCGATGCGCGCCACCGCGAGCGCGTCGCCCTTCGGCACGCCCTCGCCGCGCAGCAGCGCCACGACCTCGGCCGTCGTCACGAGCCGGCCGGACGCGTGCGCGGTGCGCACGGTCACGGGCTTCTCGGCGACGTCCACCATGCGCGCCGCCCCGCGCTCGTCCACGTGCGTCAGGCGCACGGGCGCGCCGCTCCCCGGGTCGCTCACGCGTCCCCCTCCCTCAGGTCCAGCACGGTCACCGTCTCCCCCGCCGCGACGTGCGTCGTCGCGGCGGGGACGTCCACGAGCGCGTCGGCGCGGGCGAGCGCGCCGAGCAGGTGCGAGCCCGGCCCGCCGACGGGCACGGCGACCGGTGCGGCGCCGTCCCACCCGAGCCGGGCGCGCAGGAGCTGGCGGCGCCCCGCGGGCGACGTGACGTCGCTCGCGAGGACCGCGCGCACCGTCCGCCGCCGCACGTCGCGCGCGCCGAGCATGCGCCGCAGCAGCGGGCGCACGAACACCTCGAAGGACACGTGGGCGCTCACCGGGTTGCCGGGCAGGCTCAGCACGGGCGTGCCGGACGGGAGCCGGCCGACGCCCTGCGGCTTGCCCGGCTGCATGCGCACGTGCACGAGCTCGCCGTGCCCGCCGGCGACCAGCGCGTCGCGCACGACGTCGTAGGCACCGACGGACACCCCGCCCGTCGTGACGACGACGTCGGCCCGGGTGCCGAGCTCGTCGAGCACGCGCAGGACGTCCGGCAGGTCGTCGGGGAGCACGCGGACCGCGACGACGTCGGCCCCGGCGGCGCGCGCCGCGGCGGCGAGCTGCACGCCGTTCGACTCGTGGATCTGCCCGTGCGCGAGCGCCCCGCCACCGGTGACGAGCTCGCTGCCCGTCGAGACGACGGCGACGCGCGGGCGGTCGTGCACGGGCACCTCGACGTGCCCGGTGGCGGCGAGCAGGCCGAGCGCCGCGGGTCCGAGCACGTCGCCGGCGCGCAGCACGAGGTCGCCGGCCCGCACGTCGTCGCCGCGTGCCCGCACGTGCGCACCCGTGGCGACGACGTCGTGGAAGGCCACGCGGGCGCTGCCGCCGTCGGTCCGCTCGACCGGCACGACCGTGTCGGCGCCCGACGGCACCGGGGCTCCCGTCATGATGCGCACCGCCGTGCCGGGCGCGACGACGACCGTGCGGGTGTCGCCCGCGGGCACGTCGTCGGCGACCTCCAGCACGGCGCCGGCGCGCAGGTCCGCGCCGCGCAGCGCGTACCCGTCCATCGCGGAGCTGTCCCACGGCGGCAGGTCGACGGCGGAGACCACGTCCGACGCGAGCGCCGCGCCGAGCGCGTCGGCGAGCGGCACGCGACGCACGGGCAGCGGCGCGCCGAGCGCCAGGACCGCCGCCGCGTGCTCGTCGAGCGTGCGCACCGGCCGCTCGGGCGCCACGGCGGCGGGAGCGGGTGCGTCGGGCATGCGGCCCAACCTAGCGCCGCCCGCGGGACGTCCCGCCGGCGGTCCGGACGCGGCCGCGCCGTGACGCGTCCGTATAGTCGGCCCGATGGAGCCCGTGACGTCCCGCGGTGCCGTGCCGGTCGTGATCGGGCCGGCGCCCGCGCGACCCGCCGCGGCGGGAGCGGCGGACGCGTCCCCCGCGCGTGCCGGCGGCCAGCCGGCGCGTGGCTCGTCCGCGCGCCTGCGCGGCGACGGCCTGGTCGACCGCTGGGGGCGGGTCGCCACCGACCTGCGGGTGTCCCTCACCGACCGGTGCAACCTGCGCTGCACGTACTGCATGCCCGCCGAGGGCCTGGCGTGGGCGCCCGACGAGACGGTGCTCAAGGACGACGAAGTCGTGCGGCTGGTCCGCGTCGCGGTCGAGCGGCTGGGGGTGCGCGAGGTCCGGTTCACGGGCGGCGAGCCGCTGCTGCGCCGCGGGCTCGAGGGCATCGTCGCCGCCACGGCGGCGCTGCGGACGCCCGACGGCGCGGCGGTCGGCACGGCGCTGACGACCAACGCGCTCGGCCTCGACAAGCGCGCGCGCTCGCTCGCGGCCGCCGGGCTCGGCCGTGTCAACGTCTCGCTGGACTCGCTCGACCGCGAGCGGTTCGCCGCGATCACACGCCGCGACCGACTGCCCGACGTGCTGGCGGGCCTCCGGGCCGCGCGCGACGCCGGGCTGGGCCCGGTCAAGGTCAACGCCGTGCTCGTGCGGGGCGTCAACGACGACGAGGCGGTCCCGCTGCTCGCGTGGGCGCTCGAGCACGGGTACCACCTGCGGTTCATCGAGCAGATGCCGCTCGGGCCCGCCGGCTCCTGGGACCGCGGTGACCTCGTGACCGCCCGGGAGATCCTCGACGCGCTCACGGCGGCGTTCGACCTCGTCGCCGAGCCGACCGGTGCGCGGGGCGCCGCCCCGGCCGAGACGTGGACCGTGCGCGGCCGGCCGGGTGCGACCGTCGGGGTCATCGGCTCGGTGACGCGCCCGTTCTGCGGTGCGTGCGACCGGACGCGGCTCACCGCCGACGGCCAGGTGCGCAGCTGCCTGTTCGCGCGCGAGGAGAGCGACCTGCGAGGCCTGCTGCGCGGCGGCGCGGACGACGACACGGTTGCGGACGCGTGGCGCGCGGCCATGTGGGGCAAGAAGGCCGGGCACGGCATCGACGACGTGGGCTTCCTGCAGCCCGCGCGGACCATGAGCGCGATCGGAGGCTGACGTGACCACCACGGATCCCACCGGGCCCCCCGGCCCGGCCGTCGCCGGGGCGACGCGGACGGTCACCGTCCGCTACTTCGCTGCCGCCCACGAGGCCGCCGGCGTCGGTGAGGAGCGCCTCGACCTGCCCGCGGACGCGACGGTCGGGGCGTGCGTGGACGCCCTCGCCGACCGGCACGGTCCCCGGCTGCGCGACGTGCTCGCGGTGTGCGCCCTGCTGGTCGACGGCACGCTGCGCCGTGGGCGGGACGAGCCGCTGGGCGCCGCGACCGTCGTCGACGTGCTGCCGCCGTTCGCGGGCGGCTGAGCCGTCCCGCAGGTCCGAGCCCCTGCCTCCTGGCCGAGGCTGGTCGCCGTCGGCTCGGCCGCGGTCGGCGTCAGGCGCAGTTGACCCACTCGTGCGTGCCGTCGGTGAACACCTGGCGCTTCCACACGGGCAGGTGCTCCTTGACCTCGTCGACGAGGAGCGCCGCGACGGCGAACGCCTCCTGCCGGTGCGCGGCGCTCACCGCCACCCCCAGCGCCGCCTCCCCCACGGCGAGCGGGCCGACCCGGTGCACGACCGCGACCGCGTCGACGGGGCTGCGCCCCGCGACGTCCGCGACGACCCGCGCGAGCACCGCACCGGCGTCGGGGTGCCCGACGTACTCGATGCCGGTGACCGCCCGGCCGTGGTCGTGGTCGCGCACCACGCCGCCGAACGTGACCACGGCGCCGGCGGCCGCGTCCGCGACGGCGGCGGCGAGCGCGTCCACGTCCACGGGCTGGACCGTGACCTCCGCGGCGACGACGCGTCGCGCCGGCGGGGTGAGGCGGGAGGTGTCGCGCACGGTCACGTCGTCAGCCTAGGTGCCCGCGGAGCGGGTCCGGGGCGCGTCCGGGCGCGTCCGGGGGGCGTCAGGGGCGCACCTGCGGCGACGCCGGCGGACGCCGACCCTCAGCCCGCCGGCGGTGACGCGGGCACGGGGCCGCCGGACGCCGTGGGGGCGTCCCGGCCGACGTCACCGGCGGGGGCTGCGGCCGTGAGCAGCACGCGCCCGACGACGAGCATGGCGACCCCCGCCGCGACGACGCCCAGCAGCGCCACGCGCAGGCTCGACGCGTCGGCGACGACGCCCACGACGGCGGGCGAGACGAGGAAGCCGACCCGCAGCAGCCAGCTGACGACCGTCAGCCCGACGCCGTGCGGCAGGCCGGGCAGCTCGTCGGCCGTGTGCATCACCGCGGGCACGAGGGTGGCGACGCCGAGCCCGGCGAGCGCGAACCCGACGAGCGTCGTGGCGACCGAGGGCAGCGCGAGCGCGAGCCCGAAGCCGGCAGCGACGAGCAGGCCGCCGACGCGCGCGACGCGGCGCTGGCCGAGACGGTCGACGACGCGGTCGCCGGTGAGGCGTCCGACGGTCATCGCGACCTGGAGCGCCACGAACGCGAGGCCTGCGGTCGCGGCGTCCGCGCCGACCTGCTCCCGCAGGTACAGGGCACCCCACGACGAGCCGGCGTCCTCGACGAACGCGCCGCAGGCGGCGAGCACGCCGAGCGCGGCGAGCAGCAGCACCGTCCGTCGGCCGACGTGCCGCAGCCGGGTCCGGCCCGCGTCGGCGGCGCGGGCGTCGGCGGGGGCTGACCGTTCGGCGTCCTCCGGGCCGGGCAGCAGGAAGCGGTACGCCGCGACGGCGACGAGGCCGAACACGACGGCGGAGACGGTCAGGTGGGTGCCGAGCGGCACGGCGAGCCCGGCGGCGGCCGCTCCGAGCAGCCCGCCGACGACGGCGCCGACGCTCCACAGCCCGTGGAAGGCGTTGACGATGGACCGGCCGTAGGCGCGCTGCACCCGGAACCCGTGCGCGTTCTGGGCGACGTCGACGACGGCGTCGAGGGCGCCGGCGACCAGCAGGAGCGCCGCGAGCACCGGCCACCCGCCGGCGAGCGGCACGCCCGCCAGGGCTGCCGCGAGCCCGACCAGGCCGAACGAGGCGACGCGGGCGGAGCCGAGCCGCTGGATCAGCGCGGGCGCGAGCAGGCCGGACAGCAAGGCGCCGACGGGCATGGCGGCGATGGCGGTGCCGAGCGCGGCGTTCGTGAGGTCCAGCCGGTCCTTGACCTCGGGCAGGCGCGGCACGAGGTTGGCGTACAGGACTGCGTTGACGAAGAACACCGTGGACACCGCGGCGCGGGCGCGGCGGGCGCGGGGCGCGACGGGGGCGGTGCTGGGGACGGACATCGGGGCTCCGGCGGGTGGTGGCGTACGCGTGGGCGCGGCGGCCGAACGGGCCGCGACGTCGATGTGTACGACAGTACACATGCGCAGGTCGTCCGTTGCACCGGGCGGCGACCCCGGGCAGCACGACCACGCACGCACGTGCGTGCACCATGCACGCGCCGCACCGCTGCTGCGGCCGTGACGGCCCGTCATCGCCGCAGGTGCGGCACCGGCGCTAGGGTGCAGCGGTGCGATACCGCGTGAGCGAGGCCGCCGCGCTGCTGGGCGTGAGCGACGACACCGTGCGCCGCTGGGTCGACGCCGGACGGCTCGGCTCCACCCGCACGCCGTCCGGCCGGCACGAGATCGACGGGGTCGACCTGGCCCGCCTCGCGCAGGAGGTCGCCGACGAGCAGGCCACCGCGGGCGCGGACCGCGCCCGCCACTCGGCACGCAACCGGCTGCGCGGCATCGTCACGCGGGTCGTGCGCGACGGCGTCATGGCGCAGGTCGAGCTGCAGGCCGGGCCGTTCCGCGTCGTGTCGCTCATCAGCCGCGAGGCCGCCGACGAGCTCGGGCTCGAGCCCGGCGTCGTCGCCGTGGCGTCGGTCAAGGCCACCAACGTGGCCGTCGAGCACGTGGAGCGCCCGTGAGGGCGCGGTGCGCGGGCCGGGCCGTGGCCGTCGCCGTGGCCTCCGGCCTCCTCGCCGCCCTCGCGGCGTGCGCGGGACCGGGAGCGGGCGCCGGACCGGGGACGGGCGCCCCCGTCCCGACGACGACCGACGCCGGACCCACCGGCACGGTGGTGGTCCTGGCCGCCGCGTCCCTCACCGACGTCCTCGCGACGGTCGTCGAGGACCTCGAGCGGGCGCACCCGGGGCTGGAGGTCCGGACGAGCCTGGGCGCGAGCTCGACGCTCGCCGCGCAGGTGGTCGCCGGTGCTCCCGCGGACGTCCTCGTCACGGCCAGCGCCGCCACGATGAGCACGGTCACCGACGCCCTCGGCTGCACGCCCGCCGTCGTCGCGCGCAACACGCTGCAGATCGCCGTCCCCGCCGGCAACCCGGCCGACGTCACGGGCCTCGCGGACCTCGCCGACCCGGACCTGACCGTCGCGCTGTGCGACCCGTCGGCGCCCTGCGGAGCCGTCGCCGCCCAGGTCCTCATGTCCGCCGGGGTCACCGCCGCGCCGGACACCCTCGAGCAGGACGCGCGCGCCACGCTCACCAAGGTCCGCCTCGGCGAGGTCGACGCCGCCCTCGTGTACCGCACGGACGTGCTCGCGGCCGGCCCGGACGTCGAAGGGCTCGACGTCCCCGCCGAGCACAGCGTCGCGACCGACTACCTCGCGCTGGCCCTGCCGGACGCGCCGCACCCCGACGCCGCGCGCGCCGTGGTCGCGCACCTGCGCTCCCCCGCCGGCGCCGCGGCGCTGCGCGCGGCCGGCTTCGGCACGCCGTGACGCGTCGTCGACCCGTCCCCTCGGTGCTGCTCGTCCCCGCGGCGCTCGCCCTCGTCCTGCTGCTCGCGCCGCTGGTCGCGCTCGTCGCAGCGACGCCGTGGGGCGACCTGGGGTCGCGCGTGCTGGAGCCGGCCGTGCTGGACGCCCTGCGCCTGTCCCTGACGACCGCCGCGGTGAGCACCGTGCTGTGCCTGCTCGTGGGTGTGCCGCTCGCGTGGGTGCTCGCGCGCGCCGACCTGCGCGGCCGCTCCCTGGTGCGCGCGCTCGTCACCGTGCCGCTGGTGCTGCCGCCGGTCGTCGGGGGCGTCGCGCTGCTGCTCCTGCTCGGGCGGCGCGCCCCGGTGGGTCGCCAGCTCGAGGCGTGGTTCGGCGTGGGCGTGCCCTTCACGACCCTCGCCGTGGTCCTCGCGCAGACGTTCGTCGCGCTGCCGTTCCTCGTGCTCGCGGTCGAGGGCGCGATCGGCGGCACGGACGAGCGCCGGGAGGCCGCCGCGGCGACGCTCGGGGCGTCCCGCTGGTACGTCGTGCGGCGCGTCACCCTGCCGGCCGCGGCGCCCGGCATCGCCGCCGGCGCGGCGCTGTGCTTCGCGCGCGCGCTCGGGGAGTTCGGTGCGACGCTCACGTTCGCCGGCAGCTTCCCCGGCACGACCCGCACCATGCCGCTCGCCGTGCACCTCGCGCTCGACACCGACCCGGACGCCGCCGTCGCGATGTCGCTGCTCCTGCTCGTGCTCTCCGTGGCGGTGCTGCTGGTCATGCGCGGACGCTGGATGGGCGGCCTGACCGGCGCGCGCGACGCCGCCCCCGCCGGCGGGCGGTCCCCGTGACACCGGTGCTGCGGCGCGTCGCCGGGCGTGCGCGCGCCCTCGCGCCCGCACCGACCGGCGACCTCGACGCCCACGTCGTCGTCCGGCGCGGCACGTGGACCCTCGACCTCGCGCTCACCGTGCCCGCGGGCCGGGTGGTCGCCGTGCTCGGGCCGAACGGCGGCGGCAAGTCCACCGCCCTGGCCGCGCTCGCCGGGCTGGTGCGGCTCGACGCCGGCCACGTCCGCCTGGGCGACCGCACCCTGGCCGACGCCGCCGCGGACGTCGACGTGCCGCCCGAGCGCCGCCGGCTCGGCGTCCTGCTGCAGGACGTCCTGCTCGTCCCGCACCTCACGGCACGTGAGAACGTCGCCTTCGGGCGCCGCGCCGCTGGCGAGCACGCCGGCGACGCGCGCCGCCGCGCCGACGACCTCCTCGCCGCGCTCGCCGTCGAGGACCGCGCGCGCACCCGGGCGCACCGCCTCTCCGGGGGGCAGGCGCAGCGCGTCGGGCTCGCCCGCGCGCTCGCGGTCGACCCCGCGGCCCTCCTCCTCGACGAGCCCTTCGCGGCGCTCGACGCGTCCGGACGGACGGTGGCCCGGGCGGTCGTCGAGCGGCACGTGCGCGCCACCGGCGTGCCGGCGGTCCTCGTCACGCACGACCTCGCCGACGCGCTGGCGCTGGCCGACGACGTCGTCGTGGTGGAGCACGGACGGGCGGTGCAGCGCGGGACGGCGCACGCCGTGGCCGCCGCGCCCGCCACCCCCTACGTCGCCGGCCTCGTCGCCGCGCTCGACGGCCGCGCGCCCGGGGTCGTCACGTGACCGGGCGCGAACCGGCCACGGGCGCGTCCGCGCACGGACCGGGCAGCGGCGGGCGCGGGTGGGACCGGGCCGACGTCGTCGTCGTCGTGCCCGCGGGCGGCACGTCCCGCCGCCTCGGCGGCGGCGACAAGACCGCGCTCGACGTCGGCGGGCGGCCGCTGCTGCACCGACTCCTGCACGACCTCGCGCCGTGGCGCACCGTCGTGGTGGCCGACCCGCCCGCGGACGCACTGCGGGCCGAGCTGCCGCACGTGCGGTGGTGCCGCGAGGACCCGCCGGGCGCCGGCCCCCTCGCGGCGCTGGCCGCCGGGCTCGCGGCAGGACTCCCCGCGGCCCCGCCCACCGGTGTGCTCGTCGCGGTCGCCGGCGACCAGCCGTTCGCCGGCCGGGCCGTGCCCGCGCTGCTCGCGGCCCTCGACGCCGCCCCCGGCGCCGGGGCGGCGCTCGCCGCCGGCCCGGACGGGCGCGCGCAGCCGCTGCTCGCCGCCTACCGCGTGCCCGCGGTCGCGGCGGTGCTGCGCGGTCCGGTGGCGGACCGACCGGTCCGCACGCTCTGGGCGCACCTGGACGTCGTCACGGTCGACCTGCCGGCCGCGACCGTGCTCGACGTCGACGACGCGGACGACCTCGCGCGGGCCCGGGACGTCGCGCGCGACGCCGGCCCGCCCCGACGCGGCGCGGCGGCCGACCGGCCCTGACGCGGCGCGTCGGCCGACGGGGTCAGCGCACGCCGTCGCGCCGGCGCAGCTCGTCCTCGACGTCCGCGAGCGCCTCGCGCACCGCCGTCTCGACGCCGGGTGCGTCCGCCCCCGCCTCCGCCGCGCGCCCGGCCACGACGCCGACCAGGAACGCCGTCATCGGACCCGCGGGCCGCACGACGCCGTGCGCGACGTCGCGGACCATGTCGAGCACGGGGTCCGCGGCGTCGAGGACCAGCCCGGGGTCCACCTCGAGGACCGCGGCGACGTGCGCGAGCCACTCCGGCAGCGGGTCGGCGTGCGGCTGGGGCACCGGATCCGTGTGCGGCTGCATGCGTCGTCTCCCGTCATGAGGGTGCGCGCCCCGGCGTGCGGGAGCCGGCGCCCGGCGGTCGACGAGCCTACGCGGGTCGCACCGGCCCCGTTCGCGGTCGTCGCCGTCAGGCGTCGTCGGCGGACGTCGTGCCGAGGTGCGGCGCGAACGCGCGGTCCCGGGCCCGGGCGGCGAGCCGCTCGACGCGGTCGGCCTGGTCCCGCGACCGGGTGATGAAGTGCTCGAGGCGGGCGACGTCGAGCCCGAGCGCGTCGGCGTGCTCGCGCAGCGTCACCCACCCCATGCGCTTGCCCTCCAGCCCCGACCGCACGATCTCGAGCTCCAGGACGAGCGACATGGGCGAGCGCCCGCTCACCCGGCCGTTCGGCTTGAGGCGCGCGACGCGCTCGCCCAGCACCGCCGCGACACGCTTGAGGCGTGACAGCGACAGGTCGAGGTCGCGCGCCGTCGCCATGTGCGCGCCGCGCTCCTCGCGCAGCTCGGCGGCGAGCCGGCCGAGCGGCTCCCGCATGTCCCCGATCTCCTCGACGCGGCTGAGCCGTTCGAGCCGGGAGATCACCGCCGTCGCACCGGCGACGTGGTCCTCGAGGTAGGTCGCCAGGAGCGTGCGGTCGATCTCCGGCCGGTCGTCGTCGGACTGGTCGGCGTCGGGCCGGCCGCCGTCGGGCTGGTGGGAGTCGGGCTGGTCGGTGTCGGGCTGGTCGGTGCTCATCGCTCCTCCGGTGCCGCGTGGTCCGTCACGGCCGGTGGCGCGGCCGCGGGTGCCGTCGATGGTGCTCGACAGCTGGCCGTCGCGCCAGGCGAACGGGCGGCGGCTCGGCGGCCGCGGCGCGGCCTCGTCCCCGGCGGTCCCGCACCGGGCGCCGTCGCCCGCAGACTCGCGTCAGGCCCGGTCGGACGGGACGACGGCGTCCGGCTCCTCGAGCACCGGCGTGACCGCGTCCGGCCGGTCGGCGGCGGCCACCGCGGCCGCCGCGGGCGTCGTCAGGCGCACGCGGCGACGGGACGCGCGCGGGCGGTACACGATGCGGGAGTGGAACGTGAAGCGGGCCACGAACGCGACCACGAGCGTGATCGCCGTCGCGAGCACGGCCGCCACGTGCATGGTCTCGACGAGCAGCGCCATGACCGGCATCCGGACGAGCGTCTCGACGTTGTTGAAGGTGAAGGACTGCCCGAACCGCGCCCACGGGCCCTTGCCCTCGTGGCGCAGGTCGCGGAACACGAAGCGCTCCTGCATCAGGAAGTTACCGACGATGGTGAGCTCGGCGGCGACGAGGGCCGCCGGCAGCCACGCGACGCCGAGGGACGTGAGCAGCGCGACGATCGCGACGTTCGCGAGCGCACCGAGACCGCCGATGATCGCGAAGCGCGACATGCGCCCGAAGCGCAGGCCGCCGAGCTGCCACAGGAAGTGCAGGCCCTGCGCCAGGTTCGCCTTGGAGCGGCCGGCGAAGCGCTCGCCGAAGACGAACGGCACCTCCACCACCCGCATGGGGTGGCGCGCGAGGATCTCGAGCAGGATCTTGAACCCGCGGGGCCGCAGGACCTCGAGGTCGACGGCGCTGCGCCGCACGAGGAAGAAGCCCGTCATCGGGTCGGAGCAGTCCCGCAGCCGGACCGGGAACATCGCGCGGGTGACGGCCGTGGACGTCGAGGAGACGGCCTGGCGCGCGGCACCGGACAGGCCCGCGCTGCTGCCGTCCCCGACGTACCGGGAGGCGACCACGACGTCGACGTCGTCCTCGGCGGCGCGCGCCACCATGGTGGGGATCAGCTCCGGCGGGTGCTGCAGGTCCCCGTCCATGACGAGGCACAGGGGTGCGTCGGAGGCGCGCAGGCCCTCCGCGACCGCTCCGCCGAGCCCGCCCACCGGGTCGTCGCGGTGCAGCACGCGCACGGGCAGGCCCGCGCTCGGCGCGACGGCCCGCACCACGTCGGCGGTGTCGTCCGTCGAGTCGTCGACGAACAGCAGCTCGGCGTCCATCCCGCGGGTCGCCGCGTCCACACGGCGCACGAGCTCCGCCACGTTCGGCGCCTCGTTGAAGGTGGGGACGATGACGGTGAGCCGGGGGCCACCTCGCGACGGTCCCGTCATCTCGGCCTCGCTCACGCTCGTCGGGGTCGCCGTCCGGGGGTCCACGGCGACGTGCCGTCACGGTAGCCGACGGTCCTGGGAACGCAGAAGGCGCGAATGGCTCGAAACGCTTCAGCCCCCCGGGAGGGCGGGCGCGTCCCCCGAACGGCAGCATGGGCCCGTGCAGCGCGACGTGACGGCCCACCTGTCCCTGACCGTCCGCTCGGCGGCGACCCTCGTGCTCGAGGTCGCCGTCGCCCGGTCGCACGCGCCCGACGAGGCGCTCGCCGTCACGCTCGACGGCGCGCCGGTGCCCGTGCGCGAGCTCGACGGGCCGCACGGCACCCGCCTGCACGTCGTGGACGCGGACCCGGGCGCGCTCGTCGTCGACTACCGCGCGACCGTGCGTGGCACGAGCACCGCCGTGCCGGGCGACACCGAGGCGGACCGCCTGTGGTTCCTGCGCCCGAGCCGGTACTGCGAGTCCGACGCCCTCGCCCCGACGGCCCGCGCCCAGTTCGCCGGGCTCACCGGCGTCGACCTGCTCGCGGCCGTCTCGTCGTGGGTCGGCACGCGGCTCGCGTACGTGCCCGGCTCGAGCCAGCCGACGGACGGCGCGGTCCGCACCCTGCTCGCGCGGCAGGGCGTGTGCCGCGACTACGCGCACCTCGTCGTGGCGCTGCTGCGCGCGCTCGACGTGCCGGCACGCGTCGTCGCCGTGTACGCGCCGGGGCTCGCGCCGATGGACTTCCACGCCGTCGCCGAGGCGTGGGTCCACGGGGCGTGGCGCGTGGTCGACGCGACGACGCTCGCACCCCGGGGCTCGCTGGTCCGCGTCGCGACCGGGCGGGACGCCTCCGACACGGCGTTCCTCACGGTGCACCGCGGCGTGGCCGTCCTCGACGCCGTGTCGGTCTCGGCCGTCGCCGACACGCTCCCGGACGACGACGTCCGCGAGCTCGTCACGCTCACCTGACCGCCGGCCCGCGCACGCAGCCCTCCGGCAGCGCTGTGACCTTGGCGGTCGTGGGTCCGCAGGCCCCCTCTCGACAGGCCGACGTCGGCGGTCGCTGGCACGCTGTCCCCCATGCAGATCTGGCCCGGACGCCCCTACCCCCTCGGCGCCACCTACGACGGGACGGGCACCAACTTCGCCCTGTTCTCCGGTGTGGCGGAGCGCGTCGAGCTGTGCCTCATCGACCCCGACGGCACCGAGACCCGCGTCGACCTCCCCGAGGTCGACGCCTTCGTGTGGCACGGCTACGTGCCCGGCCTCGCCCCCGGCCAGCGCTACGGCTACCGGGTGCACGGCCCCTACGACCCGGCCCAGGGCCACCGCTGCGACCCCTCCAAGCTCCTCCTCGACCCGTACGCGAAGGCGATCGACGGGCAGATCGACGGCGACGCCTCGCTGTTCTCGTACCGGTTCGACGCGCCCGAGGAGCGCAACGAGGACGACTCGAAGGCCCACACGATGACGTCGGTCGTCGTGAACCCGTTCTTCGACTGGGGCCACGACCGCCCGCCGCAGCACGAGTACCACGAGTCCGTCATCTACGAGGCGCACGTCAAGGGCCTGACACAGCTGCACCCCGCGGTGCCCGAGGAGCTGCGGGGCACGTACGCCGGCATCGCGCACCCGGCGGTGATCGAGCACCTGGCGAGCCTCGGCGTGACCGCCATCGAGCTCATGCCGGTGCACCAGTTCGTCAACGACCCGACGCTGCAGGACCGCGGGCTGTCCAACTACTGGGGTTACAACACGATCGGCTTCTTCGCCCCGCACAACGCCTACTCCTCGCTCGCGAGCTCCGGCCAGCAGGTCCAGGAGTTCAAGTCGATGGTGAAGGCGCTGCACGAGGCGAACATCGAGGTCATCCTCGACGTCGTCTACAACCACACCGCCGAGGGCAACCACCTGGGCCCGACCCTGAGCTTCCGCGGCATCGACAACGCCAGCTACTACCGGCTCGTCGACGAGGACCCGGCGCACTACTTCGACACCACGGGCACCGGCAACTCCCTGCTCATGCGCTCGCCGCACGTGCTGCAGCTGATCATGGACTCGCTGCGGTACTGGGTGACCGAGATGCACGTCGACGGGTTCCGCTTCGACCTCGCGGCGACGCTCGCGCGGCAGTTCCACGAGGTCGACCGGCTCTCGGCGTTCTTCGACATCGTCCAGCAGGACCCGGTCGTCTCCCAGGTCAAGCTGATCGCCGAGCCGTGGGACCTCGGCGACGGCGGCTACCAGGTCGGCGGCTTCCCGCCGCTGTGGTCGGAGTGGAACGGCGACTACCGCGACACGGTGCGCGACTTCTGGCGCGGCGAGCCGCAGACGCTCGGGCAGTTCGCCAGCCGCCTGTCGGGCTCGTCGGACCTGTACGAGCACACGGGCCGCCGTCCCATCGCCAGCATCAACTTCGTCACCGCGCACGACGGGTTCACCCTCGCGGACCTCGTGTCGTACAACGAGAAGCACAACGAGGCGAACGGCGAGGAGAACCGCGACGGCGAGAGCCACAACCGTTCGTGGAACTGCGGCGTCGAGGGGCCGTCGGACGACCCCGAGATCACCCGGCTGCGCGCGCGCCAGCAGCGCAACTTCCTCGCCACGCTGCTGCTGTCCCAGGGCGTGCCGATGATCGCGCACGGCGACGAGATCGGGCGCACGCAGGGCGGCAACAACAACGGGTACTGCCAGGACAACGAGATCACCTGGATGGACTGGGACCTCGACGACGAGCGCCTCGCGCTCCTGGAGTTCTCGCGGCGCCTCGTGCGGCTGCGCCGCGACCACCCGGTGTTCCGGCAGCGGCGCTTCTTCGCGGGATCGCCGGACCACGGCGGCGAGTCGGACCTGCACGACATCGCGTGGTTGTCGCCGGGCGGCGAGCACATGGAGGACGCGGCGTGGCACGCCGACCACGCCTTCGCGGTGCAGGTGTTCCTCAACGGCGACGCGATCGCGGAGCCCGACATGCGTGGCGAGGACGTCGTGGACGACAGCTTCCTGCTGCTGTTCAACGGGCACTGGGAGCGCCGCCAGTTCCAGCTGCCCGCGCCCGAGTACGGCGCGACGTGGACGGCCATCCTCGACACGGACTCGACGGTGGCCGCGGGCACCGAGATCGACGCGCGCGGCAAGCTCGAGCTCGCGCCGCGCTCGATGGTCGTCCTCACGCGGCCGCCGGTGACGCAGACGCCGGGCGGCCCGGGCACCGGCGCCGCGCCGTCCGCGGCGACGGCCGCGCGCGAGTCGGCCCGTGCGGCGGGTGGGGCGCAGTGACCGAGACCTGGAGCACGCCCGAACGACGTCTGGTCCGGCCGCCGCACCGCGTCCCCGTCTCGACGTACCGCGTCCAGCTGGGCGCGGACCTGACGTTCGACGACGTCGCGGCCCGCGTGCCGTACTACGCGTCGCTCGGGGTCACGCACGTGTACCTGTCACCCGTCCTCACGGCCGCGCCCGGCTCCACGCACGGCTACGACGTCGTCGACCACGACGAGGTCTCCCCCGTGCTCGGCGGCGAGCAGGGCCTGCGCCGGCTCGCCGACGCGGCCCACGACGCGGGCCTGGGGCTGGTGCTGGACATCGTCCCCAACCACATGGCCGTGCCCACGCCGGTGTGGCACAACCGCGCGCTCTGGTCCGTGCTCACGCACGGGCCCGAGTCGCCGTACGCGTCGTGGTTCGACGTCGACTGGTCGGCGGGCGACGGCGCGGTGCTCATGCCGGTGCTCGGCGACCGCATCGGCGCCGTCCTGGCGCGGGACGAGCTGCGGCTCGTCGAGGAGGAGGTGCCGGGGGTCGGCACGACGTGGGTGCTGCGGTACCACGACCACGTGTTCCCGGTCCGTGCCGGCACCGAGTCGCTGCCCCTGGGCGAGCTCGTCGAGCGGCAGCACTACCGGCTCGCGTACTGGAAGGTCGCGGACGAGGAGCTGAACTACCGCCGCTTCTTCGACGTCGGCACGCTCGTCGCGATCCGGGTCGAGGAGCCGGACGTGTTCGACGCGACGCACGCGCTCGTCCTGCGGCTGCTGCGGGACGGCGTGATCGACGGCCTGCGCATCGACCACCCGGACGGTCTGGCCGACCCCGCGGGCTACCTGGCGCGCCTGCGCGAGGCGACCGACGGCGCGTGGGTCGTCGTCGAGAAGATTCTCGCGGGCGAGGAGGAGCTCCCCGGCGACTGGGACACCGCGGGCAGCACCGGCTACGAGGCGCTGTGGCGGATCCAGCAGACGTTCACCGACCCCGGCGGCGCGGGCCGCCTGGGCGCCCTCATGCACCGCTACACCGGCGACGAGCCGGACGCGTTCGAGCGGCTCGTCGACGAGGCCAAGCGCCAGATCGTCGACGGCCCGCTGTACGCCGAGGTGCACCGCCTCACGACCATCGCGGCGGAGATCTGCCACGAGGACCTGCGCCTGCGCGACCACACGTGGCGCTCGATCGAGGAGTGCCTGGTCGAGCTGCTCGTCGCGTTCGACCGCTACCGCGCGTACGTCGTGCCGGGCGAGGTCCCGTCGCACGAGCAGGTGGCCGTCATGCAGGCCGCCGCCGACCGCGCGCGTCGCCGCCTGCCGGCGGAGCGGCACGAGACCGTGCAGGTGCTCGTCGACCTGCTCCTGGGGCGCGAGGTCGGCTCCGCGGGACGCACGCGCGACGCCCGCCGCGACGAGCTGGTCGTGCGGTTCCAGCAGACGTGCGGCGCCGTCATGGCGAAGGGCGTCGAGGACACCGCGTTCTACCGCTGGACCCACCTCGTCGCGCTGTGCGAGGTCGGCGGCGAGCCCGCCCGGTTCGCGTTCACGCCGACCGACCTGGCGGCGTGGGCGTCCCGCGCCCAGGTCGCGACCCCGCTCGGCATGACGACGTTGTCGACGCACGACACGAAGCGCGGCGAGGACACCCGTGCCCGCATCGGCGTCCTGTCGGAGCTGCCCACCGAGTGGGCCGACCTCGTCGAGGACCTGCGCCGTGCGACGGCGGGGTACCGCGGTGCGCTGCTCGACGGGCGCACCGAGTACCTGCTGTGGCAGACGCTCGTCGGCACCTGGGACGGCGAGGCGCCGGTCGAGGAGGAGCGCCTGGTCGAGTACCTGACCAAGGCGATCCGCGAGGCGAAGTCGCGCACCGCGTGGACGGCCCCGGACGAGGCGTACGAGGAGGCCGTGCTCACGACGGCCACCCGCGCGGTCGCGGACCCCCGCGTGCGCGAGCTGCTCGCCGACTGGGACAGCCGCACGCACGCGGCGGTCCGGGCGGCGACGCTCGGCACCAAGCTCGTGCAGCTCACGGTGCCCGGCGTCGCCGACGTCTACCAGGGCACCGAGGTGCCGGTGCTGTCGCTCGTCGACCCCGACAACCGCCGGCCGGTCGACGCCGACGCGCTCGCCACGCGGCTCGCCCGCCTCGACGCGGGCGCGGTGCCGCGGACACTCGCCGAGGAGAAGCTGCTCGTGACGTCCCGCGCCGTGCGCCTGCGCCGTGACCTGCCCGAGGCGTTCGTGGGGCCCGAGGCCGGCTTCGTGCCCCTGCCGCACTCGTCCGGCCACACGCTCACGTACGCGCGCACCGTCGCGGGGCAGCCGCGGGTCGCCGTCGTGGCGACGCGGCTCGCCGCCGCCGTGGAGCGGCTCGGCGGCTGGGCCGACCACACGGTCGCGCTGCCCGAGGGCACGTGGCACGACGTCCTGACCGACCGCCCGGTGCCGGGGGGCGTCCAGCGGGTCTCCGACCTGCTCGAGCGCCTGCCCGTCGCCCTGCTCGTGCACGACGAGGAGTGACATGACGTACGTCCCCGAGGTGTGGGCGCCCGCCGCGGCGCGCGTCGACCTCGTGCTCCCCTCCGGCGCGCCGGACGGGCTCGACGTGGCCGGTGCGCGCGCCGACGCGCACGGTCCAGGCGTGCGCGTCCCGATGGACGCGGCCGGCCAGGGCTGGTGGCGCGCCGAGGCGCACCTGCCGCACGGTACCGACTACGCGTTCGCGCTCGACGGCGGCCCGGCCCGGCCGGACCCCCGGGCGGCGTGGCTGCCCGACGGCGTGCACGGCGCGGCGCGCGTCTTCGACGCCGGCCGGTTCGCGTGGACCGACGACGGCTGGAGCGGCGTCGACGTGCGCGGCAAGGTCTTCTACGAGCTGCACGCCGGCACGTTCACCGACGAGGGGACGCTCACGTCGGCGGTCGAGCGCCTCGACCACCTCGTGTCCCTCGGGGTCGACGTCGTGGAGCTGCTGCCGGTCGCCGCCTTCAGCGGACGGCACGGCTGGGGGTACGACGGCGTGGCGCTGTGGTCCGTGCACGAGCCGTACGGCGGTCCCGAGGCGCTGCAGGTCTTCGTCGACGCCGCGCACGCCCGCGGGCTGGCGGTGTGCCTCGACGTCGTGCACAACCACCTGGGCCCGTCGGGCAACTACCTCCAGGAGTTCGGGCCGTACTTCACCGACGAGCACCACACGCCGTGGGGCGCCGCGATCAACCTCGACCAGGACGGCGCGGAGCACGTGCGGCGCTGGATCGTCGACAGCGTGCTGCGCTGGGCGCGCGACTTCCACGTCGACGCCTTCCGCCTCGACGCGGTGCACGCGCTGGTCGACGAGTCGGAGCGGCACGTGCTCGCGCAGCTGTCGGACGAGGTGGCCGCGCTGTCGGCCGAGCTCGGCCGTCCCCTGTCGCTCGTCGCCGAGACCGACCTCAACGACGTCGTCTCGGTGACGCCGACGTCCGAGGGCGGCTGGGGGATGACGGGCCAGTGGGCCGACGACGTCCACCACAGCATCCACGCGCTCGTCACGGGCGAGCGGCACGGGTACTACGTCGACTTCGGCTCGCCCGAGACGCTGCGCACCGCGCTCACCGGCGCGTTCGTGCACACCGGCGACATGTCCACGTTCCGCGGCGAGCCGTGGGGCCGGCCGGTCCCCGACGACGTCGACGGCCACCGGTTCGTCGTCTTCGACGCCAACCACGACCAGGTCGGCAACCGTGCGCTCGGCGACCGGCCGTCGTCGCGCGTCGACGCGGGCGGGCTCGCCGCGCAGGCCGCGCTCGTGCTGCTCTCCCCCTTCACGCCGCTGCTCTTCATGGGCGAGGAGTGGGGTGCACGCACGCCGTGGATGTACTTCACCGACCACCCGGAGCCGGAGCTCGCGGAGGCCGTGCGCGAGGGCCGCACCAAGGAGTTCGGCGGCCACGGGTGGGAGTCGCTGTACGGGGGCGACATCGAGGTGCCCGACCCGGGCGACCCGGCGACGTTCGAGCGCAGCCGCCTGGACTGGTCCGAGCCGACGCAGCCCGAGCACGCGCGGCTGCTCGACTGGTACCGCGAGCTGGTGGCGCTGCGGCGTCAGGTGCCGGACCTCGCGTCGGGCGACCGGTCGCGCACCGCGCTCGACGTGCACGCCGTCGAGGGCGCCGGGGACGGCCCGTGGCAGGGCGCCCTCGTGCTGCACCGCGGGGACGCGCGCGTCGTGCTCAACCTCGCGCACGAGGCGGCCGCCGTGCCGGTGCGGCTGTCGGCGCCGGTCGAGGTCCGCGCCGCGTGGGACGGCGGAGCGGTGCAGCCGCCCGCGCACGCTGACGGTCCGGTCGTGGTCGAGGTGCCGGCGCGCAGCGTGGTCGTCCTGGCCTGAGACCCACCCGCTCGCCGTCCCGCGGCAGGCGCGCAGGGGCCCGCAGCGACCGGCTGCAGGCCCCTGCGCGTGTCCGACCTCAGGCGGCCGGGCGCTCCGTCGCGAGCGACGCGCCCTCGGCCGCGAGCGCGCCGAGCCGGGACAGCGCGCGGTAGTACTTCTTGCGGTAGCCGCCGCGCAGCATCTCCGGCGTGAACAGGTCGAGCCCGGCGTCGGTGACGCCCTCCCGGGCGACGAGCACCGGCACGTCGCGGTCGTACAGGCGGTCGACGAGGACGAC
>JAPSIR010000148.1 GCA_031178625.1 Cellulomonas sp. | reverse complement strand
CCGACGCCACCGTGGGCACGACGAACCGGTCGGTGATGTTCTCGCCCGCGAGCAGCGGCAGCGTGCACAGCTTGGTGATGGCCTCGCGCGCCGAGCTGGCGTGGATGGTGCACATGGCGGGGACGCCCGCGTTGAGGGCGATGAGCAGGTCGAGCGCCTCCGCCTCGCGCACCTCGCCCACGAGCAGGCGGTCGGGGCGCATGCGCAACGCCTCCTTGACGAGCCGGCGCAGCGGGATCTCGCCGGTGCCCTCGAGGTTCGCCTGCCGGCACTGCATCGCCACCCAGTCGCGGACGGCCGGGCGCAGCTCGAAGACCTCCTCGCAGCTGATCACGCGCTCCCGCGGCGGGATCGCCCCCGCGAGCGCGTTGAGCATCGTCGTCTTGCCGGCCTGCGTCGCTCCCGAGACCAGCACGTTGAGCCCCGAGCGCACGGCCGCCTGGAGGAACGCGGCGGCCTGCGGCGTCAGCGACCCGAGCCCCACGACGTCGTCGAGGCTGGTCGCGCGCACGACGTACTTGCGGATGTTGACCGACCAGTGCCGCCGCGTGACGTCGGGGATCACGGCGTGCAGGCGCTCACCGCCCGGCAGCGACGCGTCGACGAACGGCGAGGACAGGTCCAGCCGCCGACCGGACACCTTGAGCATCTGCTCGACGAGGTCGCGCACCTGCGCCTCGGTGAGGATCGTCGTCGTCAGCTCCGGCTCGCCGCGCCGCGCGACGAACACCTGCGTCGGCGAGTTGATCCAGATCTCCTCGACCTCGGGGTCGTCGAGGTACCGCTGCAGCGGCCCCAGCCCGGCGACCGCGTCGAGCACCGCCTTGTGCGCGGCGGCGGCGTCCGTGAGCGGCGGCACCGCGCCCAGCAGCGACCGCTCGTCGTAGTCGGCGAGCGCCGCCTGCACGAGCGCGTGCACGCCGGCGCGGTCCCGCACGGGGTCGACGCCACGCCGCCGGATGAGCTCGCGGACCTCGCCCTCGAGGATCGCCACCCCGTCCATGCCTCACCCCCCGCGCCCCGTGCCGGATAAGTCCGTTTCGAGGCGTCAAGGTAGGGCATGCGGGCAGCGGCCAGCACCGGCCGTCCACAGGCGCCCGGCGCGCGACCGCGCGACGGGCTACGAGCCGATCGAGCCCAGCGTCCACCCGTCCAAGCGGTCCAGCCGCGCGCGCCACAGACCCAGCCACGTGCCCGACGGCACGAGCACGGCGTCCTTGAGGTTCACGTAGCCGGTCGTCGGCTCCTCGCCGGCGGCCCGCTCGGACGCCTCGCGCCCGCGGTCGTCCTCGTCGACCGTGCGCAGGCCGGTCGCGACCTCGTCGCCGAAGGGGCTGGGCAGGACCTGCCGGAACTCCTCCGCCAGCAGCTCCGCCCACGTCTCGCGCGGGACGGCGATGCCGGCGACCACCGTGCCGCCGCACGACAGCGTCAGGGGGATCTCGTTGCGGGCGTCGCCCTGCAGGAACATCCGGGCCAGGAACTCGAAGAACGGGTCGGGAGCCGTCATGCGGGCGAACATAGACCACGACCCCCGAGCGGCGCCGCCCGGCGCCCCCGCTACGGTGGATGCGTGACCAGTCCCTTCCCCACCGGCGACCAGCACGAGCTGCGGCTCGGCGACCAGGTCGCCGTCATCACGTCCGTCGGCGCGAGCATCCGCGAGTACCGGGTGGGCGACCGTGACGTCGTCCTGCCGTTCGCCGCCGAGTCCCTCGCCCCCGCCTTCTCGGGCGCCGTCCTCGCACCGTGGCCCAACCGGATCCGCGACGGCGTGTACCGCTACCGCGGCACGACGTACCAGCTGCACCTGAGCGAGCCGCCGCGCGGCGTCGCGATCCACGGCCTCGTCGCCTACCAGCGCTTCGAGCTCGTCGAGAGCACCCCCGAGTCCGTCACGCTCCGCCACGACCTCGTCCCCACGCCCGGCTACCCGTGGCCGGTCCGGGTCCAGCAGGCGTACCGGCTGACCGAGCGCGGCCTCGACGTGACGACGCTCGCCACGAACCTCGGCGCCGACGTCGCGCCGTACGGCGTCGGGTACCACCCGTGGCTCTCGCCCGGCGAGGGCACCGTCGACGAGTGCACGCTCCAGGTCGACGCCTCCCGCCACGTCGAGGTCGACAACCGTCTGCTGCCCACGGGCAGCGCGCCCGTCTCGGGCGTCTTCGACCTGCGCGAGCCGCGGTCGCTCAAGGGCGTCGTGCTCGACGACGCGTGGCTCGAGCCGATCCGGGACGCCGACGGCCTGTCCTGGATCCGCCTCACCGGCGCCGACGGCCGCACGGTCGCGATGTGGGCCGACGAGACGCTGCCGGCGTGGCAGGTGTGCACGGGTGACGGCCTCGAGGGCATCGAGCGCGGCGGCGTCGCGGCCGAGCCCATGTCGTGCATCGCCGACGCGTTCCGCACGTGCGACCTGCTCGTCGAGCTCGAGCCGGGCGCGACCCACGAGGCGCACTGGGGCGTCGGGCTGCTCTGACCCCCGGTCCGGGCCGGACGCACGAGGGCCGGCGGTGCACCTGCACCGCCGGCCCTCGTCACGTCGTGGCCCGTCGTGCCACGGTCGGGTCACCGGGCGCGCGCCTCAGCGCCCGTCCCCGGCGTCAGCCGTAGAACTCGCCGTCCGCCTTCACGCCCTTGATGTACTCCCAGTGCCACGGCTCGTACGGGCCGGAGCCGCCGCGCTTGGCCCAGGTCGGGTTCTCCCACCCGTAGACCGGCGCGTTCTCGTTCATCCACGCGAAGCGCGTGCTGTTGTCCTGCAGGCCGCACAGGTCGACGGCGAGGCCCCAGCCGTGGTTGCTCTTGCCGGGGGTGGCCGCCAGGCCGCCCTTGCGCGCCTTGACCGACTTCTGCTCCGCGAGCGTGCGGTAGCCGTCCGTCAGGCAGATGTCCGTGCCGAACCGGGCGACGTACGCGACGTTGAGCTCGGCGAGCGCGACCGCCGCGTCGGCGCGCATCTGCGTGCGGCCGTCCCACAGCGTGCACAGGTCGGCGGTGGAGAGCTGCCCGTTGGCGCCGGTCGGGCGGGCCGTGCCGTCGCAGCCCGGCAGCACCGAGCGCTCGGCGGCACGCGAGACGTCCATCGCGGCGCGCAGGCGCGACGACCCGTCGGCCGAGACGAGCGCCGTGGGGGGCAGGTCCGACAGCGGGAGCGCGGTCAGCGCCGTGACGGTCGACGGGTAGTCCGGCTCCTCGACCGCGCCGAGCACGATCTCACCCTCGGCGACGCCCTGCGTGACGGGCACGACGACCGTGACGCCCGCGAGGGCGGCCAGCACCCCGAGGCGCCCGACGACGGTGGTGGTGCGGCGCCGCGCAGGCGCGGCGGACCCGTGGGACGCGATCGGCAGGACCTCGACGGTGCCGCTGACGACCGGCAGCTCGACGCGGCGCGACCGGGTGCGGGAGGCGTTCTCCTCACGGAGGGAACGGCGTGTCCGAGGAGTCGGCTCCGCTGCGTGCGACCCCACGACACCTCCGCTCGGACCCTGCTGTTCACGCGCTCCTGGCGGAGCGGTCACGGAACCATAACGGCACCGTGGCACCGCGTCCAAGGCCCCGATGGTCACCCATGCCGTCCCACAACCGGACAGACCGGGCGACACGCCCGCCGACACGCCGTCGGCGAGGGGCGAAGGTCACACGGTCGGCCGACCTACGGGATCTGGCCCCGCTGCATCGCGTCGCGGACCTCGCCGACCAGCTCCTCGAGGATGTCCTCGAGGAAGACGACGCCCACCGCGTGCCCGTCGACGTCGACACGGGCCAGGTGGGACCCCGACCGCTGCATCGCCGCGAGCGCCGTCTCCACCTCGTCGTCGGGGCCGACCACCGCGAGCGTGCGCACGCGCCAGGTCGGTACCGGCAGCGTGCGCGAGACGTCGTCCGCGTACAGCACGTCCTTGATGTGCAGGTACCCGGTCGGCGCGCCGGACGCGTCCGCGACGGCGAACCGGCTGAAGCCCGTGCGCGCCACGAGGTGCTCGATGTCGTCGGGCGTCGAGCCCTCCTGCACGGTGACGAGCTCGTCGACCGGCACCATGACCTGCGCGGCGGTGCGGTCGGAGAACTCGATCGCGCCGGCGAGCAGCCCCTGCTCGTCAGCGAGCAGGCCCTGCGCCCGCGACTGCTCGACGATGTGCTGCACCTCCTCCGCGGTGTACGCGGAGGCGACCTCGTCCTGCGGCTCCACGCGGAACAGGCGCAGCACGTGGTTCGCCAGCCAGTTGAGCGCGAAGATCACGGGCCGCATCACGCGCGCGACCCAGACCAGCGCCGGCCCGAAGACGAGGACGGCGCGGTCCGGCCCCGCGACGGCGAGGTTCTTGGGCACCATCTCGCCGAGCACGACGTGCAGGTACACGACCACGAGCAGCGCCACGACGAACGCGATGGGGTGCGTCAGGGAGCCCGGCACGCCGACCGCGTGCAGCGGGTCCTCGATGAGGTGGGCGATCGCCGGCTCGGCGACCAGGCCGAGGCTCGTCGAGCAGACGGTGATGCCGAGCTGGGCCGCCGCGAGCATGAGGGACACGTGCTCCATCGCCCACAGGACGGTGACGGCCCGCTTGTCGCCCGCCTCGGCGAGCGGCTCGATCGCCGAGCGGCGCGCCGACATGAGCGCGAACTCGGCACCGACGAAGAACGCGTTGGCCGCGAGCAGGACGACCGCGAGCAGGAGCGCGAGGGTGCTGTCCATCAGGCGCCCGCCTCCTCGGCGTCGGCCACCTCGACGCGCACGCGCTCGACGCGCCGCCCGTCCATCCGCTCGACGTGCATGCGCACGCTGCCCTCCACGACCTCGTCACCCTCCGCGGGGATCCGCCCGAGGCGCGCCATGAGCAGGCCGCCGAGCGTCTCGTAGGGGCCGTCGTCGGGGACGCGCAGACCCGTGGCCTCGTGCAGCTCGTCGGGACGCGTGACGCCTGGCAGGACCCACGCGCCGTCGGCCCGGCGCGCGGCGGTGCTCCGCGTGCGGTCGTGCTCGTCCGCGACCTCGCCGACGAGCTCCTCGACGACGTCCTCGAGCGTCACCACGCCGGACGTGCCGCCGTACTCGTCGACGACCACGGCCATCTGCAGGCCCTGCGCGCGCAGCTCGACGAGCAGCGGCCCGAGCCCGACCGTCTCGGGCACGCGCGGCGCCTCGACCATGAGCGCCGGCGCCGGCACCTCGGCGCGGCGGTCGTGCGGCACGGCCATCGCCTTGCGCAGGTGCACGAGGCCCACGACGTCGTCCGTGGAGTCGCCGATGACCGGGAACCGCGAGTGGCCCGTCTGCCGCGCGAGCGCCATGACGTCGGCGGCCGTGTCGTCGCGGCGCACGACGACCATCCGCGTGCGGTCGGTCATGACGTCGACCGCCGTCAGGGTCGAGAAGTCGATGGAGTTGGTCAGCAGCGTCGCGGTGGACGCGTCGAGCGTGCCCTGCTCGGCGGAGCGGCGCACGAGCGAGGCCAGCTCGGCCGGCGACCGCGCGCCCGACAGCTCCTCGCGCGGCTCGACGCCCACCCGGCGCAGCAGGGCGTTCGCGGTGCCGTTGGTCACGGCGATGACGCCGCGCAGGCCCGTCGTGAAGCCCAGCTGCAGGGGCGCCACCTGGCGCGCGGTGGCGAGCGGGCTCGCGATCGCGAAGTTCTTCGGCACGAGCTCGCCGAACAGCATCGAGAACCCGTTGACGAGCAGCACGGCGAGCGCGCCGGCGACGGCACCCGCGACGGCGCGGTCGAGCCCGGACGACTCGAGGGGCACGCCGAGCAGACGGACGACCGCGGGCTGCGTCGTGTAGCCGAGCAGCACGGTCGTCAGCGTGATGCCGACCTGCGCCCCGGACAGCTGCGTCGAGAGCCGGCGCAGGGACCGGACGACGGCGCGCCCGCGTGCGTCGTCCTGCCCCGCCTGCTGCTCGACGAGCCCGGGGTCGAGGGTGACGAGGGAGAACTCCGCGGCGACGAACACGGCGGTGCCGACCGTGAGCAGCACGCCCAGGCCGACGAGCAGCCAGTCGGTCAGCACGCGCGCCCCCGCAGGGGGGCGGGTCCGCGCGGGTCGGCGCCCGGGGGCGCCGCCACGTCGCGCGACGCGACGGGGGTCGCCGCGCAGGCGTGCGCGCGGCAGGACGGGGGGTGGCCGGCACGGTCGCGCCCCGCCCCGGACCCGGCGGGCCGGGCCGTCCGCGACGTCCGGGGTCGACCCGGGACGGTACGGACGAGGTGGGGGGTGGTGCGACGCCGGCAGCGACTTGAGCTGCTCATGGTGGCGACCATCCTACGGACGCCGCGGCCCGCCGCCCACGGGACCGGCACGGGCGCGTGTGCCACGCTGGCCCCATGGTGAACAGCGTGCAGCAGCCGAGCTCCACCACGGTCCTCGTGGTGGAGGACGAGCCGGCGATCGCGCAGGCCATCGTGCACCGCCTGTCGGCGGAGGGCTGGCGCGTGGAGTCCGTGGGCGACGGGTACGGCGGGGTCGCGGCGGCGGCGCGGCTGCAGCCCGACGTGGTGGTCCTCGACGTGATGCTGCCCGGCATCGACGGGCTCGAGGTGTGCCGGCAGATCCAGGCCGAGCGCCCGGTGCCGGTGCTCATGCTCACGGCGCGCGACGACGAGACGGACATGCTCGTCGGCCTCGGCGTGGGCGCCGACGACTACATGACCAAGCCGTTCTCGATGCGCGAGCTCGTCGCCCGGACCAAGGTGCTCCTGCGCCGCACCGAGCGCGCCGCGCGCGCGGCCGAGCTGGCAGCGGTGCAGCAGCCGGACCCGCCGCTGGTCGCCGGCGACGTCACGATCGACCGCGCCCAGCGCCGCGTGCTGCGGGGCGAGCGGGAGGTGCACCTGACGCCCACGGAGTTCGACCTGCTGCTGACGCTCGCGCAGACGCCCCGCACGGTGCTCACGCGCGAGAAGCTGCTCGCCGACGTCTGGGACTGGGTCGACGCGAGCGGCACGCGCACCGTCGACTCCCACGTCAAGGCGCTGCGGCGCAAGCTCGGCGCCGACCTCATCCGCACGGTGCACGGCGTCGGCTACGCGTTCGAGCCCGCGGAGGACCCCGCGGCCGAGGCGGCCGGCGAGCCGTCGGGCGCGTGAGCGGGCCGTCCGGCCACGCCGCGCGCCACGCGCGCGGCGGGGCGCGCGGCTGGCAGCTGCCCGACGTGCGACCGCTCGACCGCCTGCGCAGCATCAAGATCAAGCTCGGGGTGCTCGTCGCCGCCACCGTGACCCTCGCCGCGGTGATCATCTGGCTCGGCTACCTGCAGGCGCTCGGCCCGAGCCGGACGCTCCCCATCGCGATCGCGCTCTCGCTCGTGCTCACCCAGCTGCTCGCACGCGGCATGACGTCCCCCCTGCGTGAGATGACGGCGGCGGCCCGGGCGATGGCCGCGGGCGACTACAGCCGGCGCGTGCGCTCCACGAGCCGCGACGAGGTGGGGCAGCTCGCCGACGCCTTCAACACGATGGCCGACGACCTGCAGCAGCTCGACACGTTCCGCCGCGAGCTCGTCGCGAACGTCTCGCACGAGCTGCGCACCCCGGTCACGGCGCTGCAGGCGCAGCTCGAGAACATGGTCGACGGGGTGAGCACGCCCGACCCGGCGACGCTGCAGACGGCCCTCGCGCAGACCGAGCGGCTCTCGCGGCTCGTGTCGTCGCTGCTGGACCTGTCGCGCGTCGAGGCGGGGGCGG
>JAPSIR010000147.1 GCA_031178625.1 Cellulomonas sp. | reverse complement strand
ACGTCCTGCGGCTGTACCTCGCGGACTTCGCCGGCCAGGAGGCGACGCAGATGGAGGTCTCCGCCACCCACCCCGGCGACGCCGTGACGCTCTGGTCGACGCTGCGCGACGCGCTCGGCCTGCACGCGGAGGGCGCGACGGTCGAGGTGCGCGGCGTCACCGGCACGGTCGAACGGCTCGCCGAGCGGCACGCGCTGGTCCGGCTCACCGCGCCGGTGCCGGGCATGCTCACCGCGGCCGTCTACGCCGAGGACGACGGGAAGGCCGCGGCGAGCGTGCGGACGTTCCTGTTCTCGCCCGACGCCGCGGACGTGGTGCGGCGCGAGGAGCCCGGCTGGCGCGACTGGCTGCAGGGCCTGTCCGTGCCCGTCTGACGCCGCGCACGGCGGCGGGTCCCCGGCGCGGGGGTGCGGGCGGTCGCGACGGCCGCCCGCACCCGCGTCCGTACCCGGGCCGTCAGGACCGGGGCCCGGCCGGCACCCACAGCACGCCGCGCTCCGCGAGGAAGTCGCCCGTGACGGTCAGGACGTGTCCCTTCCCGCTGAGGTCGGCGACGGTGACGTCGTCCTCGGTGGGCGCGCCGAGGGGCACGAGCCGCCCGTCCTGCCACACGAACGGCTGCGCCACCTCCACCCCGTCGGCGGTCGTCGCGCCCAGCTGGCCGGCGACCTGGCCGCGCTCGTTGACGTCGCTCGCGAGGCTCCAGCCCTCCCCGACCACGCCGAGCGGCACGGGCACGCCGTCCCGCCAGACCACGCCCGTGCCGCGCTGACCGGGCGCCGGCGCGCTGATGCCGACCACGAGGCCCGCGTCGTTGAGCGCGAGGGCGAGGGACGTCTCGTGCCCCGGAAGCACGCCCAGGCGCCGGATCGCACCGTCCCGCCAGAGCGCCGCCTCCCGGAACCAGCCCGTCCGGCCCACGGACCCGGCGACGTGCCCGCGGTCGTTGAGGTCGACACCGCGCAGGCGCGCGTCCGCGTCCCGCAGCTCGGTGAACCTGCCGCGCGACCAGACGTACGCCAGGTCCGAGTCGTCGGTGTACTCGCTGCGCGCGAGCACCTCCCCGCGGTCGTTGAGGTCGACGAGGCCCGCGCTGGTGCGCGCGTCGGGGAACGGCGGCGGTGCCAGGTCGGTGCGGGTGCCGGCCGTCCAGACGAACGGGTTCTCCGACCACGTCTCGGGCCGCGCGACCGAGCCGCCGACCTGCCCGCGCTCGTTCACCACCAGCCCGTGGCCGTCCTCGGCGAGGACCGTCGTGGTGCCGCCCCGCCAGAGGAACGCGTCGGACGCCTCGCCCGGCGCCGGCTGCACGTAGCCCGACACGTGGCCCTTGTTCGAGATGTCGGTGGCCGTGCCGCTCTGCGCGTCGGGGGTGAGGTCGGTCATGACGCCGCGGTCCCACAGGAACGCGTGCCACCGCCCGTCCGCCGTCTGCGACGTGCCGACGACCTGGCCGCGGTCGTTCACGGCGGTGGGGGTGGTGCGCGCGCCCCCGAGCGTGCCGAGCTCGACCGGGGTCCACCCGGCGGGTCCGCGCGGCTCGGCGTGCGCGGGGGCCGTCGTCAGCGCGAGCGCGGCGGCGAGGACACCCGCGGCGAGCGTGGGACGGAGTCGTGCGGTCATGTGGGAACCCCCCGTGGACCTCCGGCACCGCGAAGGTGCGGTGTCCGGTTCGTCCGTCTTATGCGCACCGGCACATCGCGGGCAAGGAGGCCACGGGGTGAATGCGACGGCCCGGGCGCTCAGGCGCCCTCGGCCGGCAGCCAGGGCCCGACCGTCGCCGACCGGTCCGGTCAGGACGCCGGGACGACCGGCGCCTCGTCCGCCGGCACGACCGGCGGGTCCTCCGCCGGGTCACCCCGCAGCCCGGCGCGGACCGTCGCGTGCCGCAGCAGGAACGCCCGCTCGTCGAGCCGCTTGCGCCGCAGCCACGCGGTCACCTCGGTGTTGCACTTGCTCGCGTTGCACGACGCGCACGCCGGCACCACGTTGTCGACGGTGTAGCGCCCGCCGCGCGAGATCGGCAGCACGCAGTCGCGCTGCAGCGCCCGGTCGGCGGCGCCGCAGTACGCGCAGCCGCCCCAGGCCTCGACGAGCGCGGCCCACTCCCGGTCGGTCAGGTCGTTCTCGACCCGTCCGAGCCGCCGCGCGCGACGGCGGGCGGCGCGCTGACGACGGATCCCGGTGGCCACCGGGCCAGCGTAGGAGGCGACGCGGCGGCGGGACGGGCGCCGCGCCCGGCGGCCACCGGGCGGACGGCGCCGCAGGTCAGCGGCCGACGTCGACGATGCCGTTCTGGTAGGCCCACACGACCGCCTGCAGCCGCGAGCGCACGCCGAGCTTCGGCATGACCCGGGCGAGGTGCGACTTCACCGTCGACACCTCGAGGTACAGCTCGCGGGCGATGTCCTCGTTGGACATGCCCTGCGCGAGCAGCAGCAGGATGTCGAGCTCGCGGGGCGTCAGCAGCTCGCTCGCGCGGGCCGCCGTCACCGGCAGGGTCCGGCGCCGCGTGACGACCTCCCGCAGGACGCGCCGGGTCAGGGCGTTGGCGAGCATGCCGTGCCCCGCGGCCACCGAGCGGACCGCCTCGACGAGCGTGGCGGGCTCGGCGTCCTTGAGCAGGAACCCGGACGCGCCCGCCTCGAGCGCGCCGAACAGGTACTCGTCGACGTCGAAGGTCGTCAGGACGAGCACGGGGACCGGGTCGGCCACGTCGGGGCCGCACAGCGCGCGCGTCGCGGTGATGCCGTCCGTGCCGGGCATGCGGATGTCCATGCAGACGACGTCCGGGCGCAGGGCGCGGGCGAGCTCGACGGCGGTCGTGCCGTCGGCGGCCTCGCCGACGACCTCGATGCCCGGTTCGGTCGCGAGCATGGTGGACAGGCCGGCGCGCACGAGCGGCTGGTCGTCCGCGACGAGGACGCGCACGGGGCGCGCGGCGGGGTGGGCGTCGCTCATCGGGGCTGCTCCTGGGTCGTCGTGGGGGGCGCGGTGGTGGGGACGGACAGCGTGACCTGCCAGCCGCCGTCGTCCGTCCGCCCGTACCGGAGGGTGGCGCCGGTGAGCTCGGCGCGCTCGCGCATGCCCACGAGGCCGTAGCCCGGGTCGTGGTCGGCGGGCGTGCCGTCCGGTGCGGGTGGGGCGTTGCGGACGACGACCTCGACCCGGCCCTCGGTGCGCGCGTCCAGGCGGACCTCGCAGCGCGCACCGGGTGCGTGCCGTGCGGCGTTCGCCAGCGCCTCCTGCACGACGCGGTACGCCGCGAGCTGCGCCAGCGGGCCGACCGCGCCCGACGCGGCGAGCTCCGCGACGGGGCCCGCGGTCTCCAGCGCGACGTCCGCCCCCGCGTCCCGCGCCCGCGCGACGAGGTCGACGACGCCGGCGAGCGTCTCCATCCGCACCGGGGCGGCCGGGTCGGACGGGGAGTCGACGTCGCGCAGCAGCACGACCAGGTGGCGCAGGTCCCGGAGCATCGCGGTGCTCTGCTCCCGCACCTGCGCGACGGCCCGCTTGGCGCCGTCCGGGTCGACGTCGATCTGCCGGCCGATCGCCGCCGTCATCACCGCGATGCCGGACAGGTGGTGGGCTGCGATGTCGTGCAGCTCGCGCGCCATCGCGGTCCGCTCCCGCTCGACGGCGACCTGCACGAGCGCGTCCCGGGCCCGGCCCTGCGCCTCGACGGTGCGGGCGAGGGCCGCCACGGCGTCCCGGCGCGACGCGACGACGCTGCCGAGCGCCAGCGGCAGGCCCACGGCAGCGAGCCCCTGCAGCAGGCCGGCGACGACGGCGGGCCACGCCGCGCTGCCGATCCGCGTCTCGGCGGCGGCGACGCCCACCGCGACCAGCGCGCCGGCCGCGAGCAGCGTGGGCGTGAGGCGGCGGGCGGGACGCGCGAGCACGGCGCGGTACGTCGCGACGAGCACGGCCACGAGCCCGACCCCGACCGCCTCCCCGAGGACGAGCAGCGCGGGCAGTGCCGCCGCGGCCGCGACGACCGCGGCGCGCGGACGCGCACGCCCCACGGCGAGCACGCCGGCCTGCAGCGCCAGCACGGCCACGGCCCACCACCACGCCGCGGCGCCGAACGCCGGCGCGCCGATCGCGGCCGTCCGGCCCGCCCCGTTCACCACCGCGGACGCCGCGAGCAGCGCGACCGACAGCAGCCAGCACGCCGCCGGCACGACGTCCGTCGGCCGGCGGCGGTGCTGAGCGAGGCGCTCGATCACCGTGGTCACGATAGACGCGCCGCCTCGCGCGGGAGGCCGGTCGTGCCGCCGGTGCGCGGCGGCTCGTGACCGTGCACGTCGGGCGTCGCGTCCGGCCGGTACCCGAGGCGGCCGCGGCTGCGGACGAGCACGACGACCGCGGCGACGCCGGCCGCCACCAGCAGCGCGTTCTGGAACGTGTCGCGGTCCATGCCCGGGAACATCTCGGCCCACGCGACCGACGCGAAGTTGTTGATGCTGACGTGCAGCAGCATCGACATCGGCAGGCTCTGCCCGGTGCGGTTGAACACCCAGGTCATGACGACGCTGAAGATGACGCAGAAGGCGACGAACGCGACCGGCCGGAACCACGGCACCTCGGGGAACCCGCCCCAGGACGTGAGGAACAGCGGCAGGTGCCAGACGCCCCACAGGACCCCGACGGCGAGGGCCGCGCCGAGCCCGCCGATCCGGCGCTGCACGCGGGGCAGAGCGAAGTCCCGCCAGCCCGGCTCCTCCGCGAGCCCCGTGGTGACCATCTGCACGAGGAGGCCGGGCACGAGCGCCGCGAGCGCCGCCGCGGACGGCAGGTACACCTCGCCGCCGGAGAACAGCAGGCCGGACAGGACCATCGCGACCGGCACCCCGGCGAGGATCCCGACGTACCAGCGCCAGCTCACGCGCCACCGCCAGAGCCGGCGGGCCCACGCGCGCAGCCCCGCACGCCCGTCGGCCACCGCGGTGACGGTCAGGGCCGCGCCGATGGGGCCGAGGTAGGCACCGGGGAGCATGCCGAGCAGCTGCCCGCCCTCGTCGCCGGGGAACCGGAAGTCCCACACGCCGAGGCCGTGCAGCGACAGCACGTACGGGATCCACGCGACCCAGCTCGCGGTGATCGCCAGGACGACGAACGACAGGATCGGGCGGCGGCGGACGACGCCCCGCACGCCGCCGTACCGCGGAGGTGCGGCTGCCTGAGCAGGGAGGACGCTCATCGGAGTTCCCTTTCGTCGGAGTCGGTGTGACGTGACTCGACGCTAGGAACCGGGGCCCCCGCACCGCGCCGTGCGGAGGGTGGGACGTGCGCGGTTGCATCGAAGGGTGGAGGTGCGCGCCGGGCGGCGCGCGCACCCCCTCAGCCGCCGACCGCCGGCGGGTCGACCGGGGCGCCGTCGCCGTGGGGCGGCAGGTCACCGCGCTCCACCGGGGGGCCGGGCACGGGGACGTCGCCGAACAGGTGGTCGAGCTCGTCCGCGCGCGGGACCCGGACCGCCGCGGCGGCCGCACGCAGCGTCGCGGGGTCGACGCCCTCGCCCTCGAGCACGACGTGCACCTCGTCGTCCACGACGGAGCACCGCAGGACGCCGTCGGGCGAGCCGGCCAGCTCGCCGCACGGGACGGCGGTCGGGTCGGGGTACCGGTCCGCCCGGAGCAGCACCGTGTCGAGGGCGTCGCCGTCGGCGCGCGTGTACACGGCCGCCATGCCGTCCCCGCCCGAGACCCCCACGGACTGCGTCGCGAGCGCGAACCCGTCGAGCTCGGTGACGCGCACCAGCTCGGGCGCGATCCCGGCCGGCCCGGCGCGGGCCGCGAGCGCGGCGCGGTCCGCGGGCTCCGTGGACGACGCCCCGGCGCCGAGGCCCGCGCACGCGGCCAGCACGAGCACCGGGGCGGAGGCGACGACCAGGGCGACGGCGGTCCGGGTGCGGGTCACAGGGGCAACCTACGCGTGCGCGACGCCCGTCCGTCAGGGCTCGGCTCCGGCAGCAGGACCGGCCGACGTCTCCCGCCGCAGCACACCCGCCGGTCCGACCTCGCGCGCGGCCGGGCAGGTCGGCGGGGGCCACGGCCGGCACGGAGTGCCGCCGTGACCCCCGCGGTGGTGCTACGCCGAGCGACGCCGTCGCAGCGCGACGAGACCCGCACCGAGGAGCAGCGCGGCGGCCCCACCACCGACGAGCCACGCGACGTCCGCGCCGGTGGCGGCGAGCGCACCTGAGCGACGGCCGTCGGCGCCCGTGCGGGCGTCACGGACGGCGACGGCCGGCGTGGCCGTCGTCGCCGGCGAGGCGGGGGCCGGGGCCCCGGGCACGGCGCCCGGCGCCGGGGCGGCGGCCGCGGTCACCGTCAGGTCGGCCCACCCGAGGAGGAAGCCACCGGGCGTCGTCACGGCGAGGCGGTACGCGCCCGCCGCCGTCCCGGCCGGGACGACGACCTGCAGCGTCCCGTCGGCCGCGGCGCGCCCGTACCCGAGGCGCTGGAGCGACGGGGCGAGCCAGACGTACCCCAGGCCCCCGTCGCCGAGGCCGACGAGGGTGGCCTCGGCGCCCGCGACGACCGGGCCCGTCACCGACAGACCACCGCGGTTCTCGTCCGTCAGCGCCTCCGTCGGGGCCGGCGGTGTGCCGACGAACTCGTCGGAGAGGACCAGCTCGACGTCGACGGCGGCACGCCGGCCCACCTCCACCGCGCGCGCCGACTCGAAGCTCGTGCCCCCGAGCCACCAGTAGCCGTCGCCCGGCATCGCGGCCCGGACCCGGTAGACGCCCGCCGGGAGGACGGGCGTCACGAAGTCGGGGGCGTCGGCGTTCTCGACGGCAGGCACGGTCGCGACGACCGACCCGTCCGTGGCGAGCACGTCCACCGAGATGCCGGGGCCGTCCCAGCCGGGCGCGGCCACGACCTCGCCCGAGACCGTCCCGCCCAGCCGCAGGACGAGGTCGGCCACCGCCACGTCCTCCTGCGCGGCGACCGGTGTCCACACGGCGGCGCCGGGTGTCAGCGCTCCCCCGAGGAAGCTCTCGACCGTCCAGGCCGCATCCGCCCAGCGCCGCTCCGGCGCTACCTGCACCGTGTACGACGCCGCGTCCAGGCCGCCGAACGCGTACGTCCCGTCCGGCCCCGTGGTGGCGTACCCCGCCACCGCGGGCCGCACCCGGTCCGCCCACGCCGCCACCCGGACGCCCGCCACGGGCTGCCCGGCCTCGTCGACCACGCGCCCGGTGAGGCGCGCCTCCGCGGCCAGCGCCACGTCGATCCCGGTGAAGGTGCGCGGCGTCGCCCCCTCGAGGAAGAGCGTGCCGAAGCTGTCGCCCGTGCGGTTCCACCAGCCCGGCGCGAGGCCCGAGCCGTCGGGCGGCGTCACCTTCACCGCGTACGAGTCGGGGCGCAGCCACCGCGCGGTCCACGTGCCGTCGGCCGCCGTCGTGACGGTCGTGGCCGGGTTGCGGTCGGACGCCTGCCGGTAGAAGCCGACGGTCGCGCCGGCGACGGGCTCGCCGCCGGCGGTCACCGTGCCGCTCGTGACGTTGTCGACGAAGGCCACGTCGAGACCGCCGCGGTCCTCCCCCGCGGCGAGCGGCGGGAGGAAGGTGAAGGCGTGCGTGCCGTACGGGGTGCCGTCCCAGTACAGCGAGGACCGCACGCCGTCGGGCGCGGTGCGGATGAAGCGCACGACGTGCGGTCCCTCCTCGATGCCCTCCGCACGCCACGTGCCGTCCGCCGCCGTCTCGACGACCGCGCTGCCGCCGCCGCTGACGACCACGCGGACGCCCTCGACCGGCGCGCCGCTGCCG
>JAPSIR010000368.1 GCA_031178625.1 Cellulomonas sp. | reverse complement strand
CCTTGACCGGGGCCTGCACGTCGTCGACCTCGATGGTCGCGCCGCCGTCGAGCACGATCGTGCCGTGGTCGGCGAGCTGGCCACCCATCTCGGCGTAGAACGGCGTGACGTCGAGCACGACCTCGACATCCGCGGGCGCGGTCGCGGCGGGCGCGGGGACGCCGTCCACCAGCAGGCCGACGACGCGGGAGCGCGCGGTGACCTGCTCGTAGCCGACGAACTCGACGGGCTTGGCCCCCGACCCGCTGAGCGTGGCGTGCAGGTCCTGGTACGCCGCGGTGTCGGTGCGGCCGGCGCGCTTGGCCAGCGCGTCGGCGCGCGCCCGGTCGCGCTGCGCCTGCATCAGCGTGCGGAACGCCTTCTCGTCGACGGACACGCCCTGCTCGGCGGCCATCTCCAGCGTGAGGTCGATCGGGAAGCCGTAGGTGTCGTGCAGCTGGAACGCCTTCTCGCCCGAGAGCAGCGGCGCCGTCGCGGCGGGCGCCTGCTTGGCCTCGGAGACCGCGAGGTCGAGGATCGACGTGCCGGCGACGAGGGTGCGCAGGAACGCCTCCTCCTCGGCGTAGGCGACCTTGGCGATCCGGTCGAAGTCGCGGGCCAGCTCGGGGTACGACGGGGACATCGCGTCGCGGGACACCGGCAGCAGCGTCGGCAGCGCGGGCGTCTCGACGCCGAGCAGGCGCATCGCGCGCACCGCGCGGCGCAGCAGGCGGCGCAGGACGTAGCCGCGACCCTCGTTGGAGGGGACGACGCCGTCGCCCATCAGCATCAGGCCGGAGCGCACGTGGTCGGCCACGACGCGCATCCGGACGTCGTCCTCGTGGTCCGCGCCGTACCGGCGGCCGGACAGCTGCTGCGCGGCCTCGATGACGGGGAAGACCTCGTCGATCTCGTACATGTTGTCGACGCCCTGCAGCAGGAACGCGACACGCTCCAGGCCCATGCCGGTGTCGATGTTCTTCTGCTTGAGCTCGCCGAGGATCGGGAAGTCCTCCTTGCCCCCGCCGTCGCCGCGCTCGTACTGCATGAACACGAGGTTCCAGATCTCGATGTACCGGTCCTCGTCCACGACCGGGCCGCCCTCGGCGCCGTACTCCGGGCCCCGGTCGACGTAGATCTCCGAGCACGGGCCCGCGGGGCCGCGCGCGCCGGTGGACCAGTAGTTGTCCTTCATGCCGCGGCGCTGGATGCGCTCGTCCGGCAGGCCCGCGATCTTCTTCCACAGCGCGGCGGCCTCGTCGTCCGTCTCGTAGACGGTGACCCAGATCGTCTCGGGGTCGAAGCCGTAGCCGCCCTGGTCCTGGGGGGTGGTGATCAGCTCCCACGCGTGGGTGATCGCCCCCTCCTTGAAGTAGTCGCCGAAGGAGAAGTTGCCGTTCATCTGGAAGAACGTGCCGTGCCGGGTGGTCTTGCCGACCTCCTCGATGTCGAGGGTGCGCACGCACTTCTGCACGCTCGTCGCGCGCGGCCACGGCGCGGTCTGCTCCCCCAGCATGTACGGGATGAACGGCACCATGCCGGCGATGACGAACAGCGTCGACGGGTCGGGCGAGATCAGCGGGGCCGACGGCACCACGGCGTGACCCCGGGCCTCGAAGAAGTCGAGCCAACGCTGGCGGATCTCGGCGGTGCGCATGGTGTCCTCGTCATCTCGCGGGCGGGGCGCTCCCCGCCGTCCTCGTGCTCAGCGTCGC
>JAPSIR010000367.1 GCA_031178625.1 Cellulomonas sp. | reverse complement strand
CGCAGCGCAACGTGCTGATGACGGTCCCGTTCGGGCTGCTGCTGCCGCTCGTCGTCCGGTGGCGGTACGAGGCCCTGCTGCTCGCGTGCGTGGCGGTGACCGTGGTCGTCGAGACGGGGCAGCTCGCGGTGTCCGCGCTCGTCGGGTGGCCGTGGCGCGCGTTCGACGTCAACGACCTGCTGCTCAACACGGTCGGCGGGCTGCTGGGGCTCGCGGTGACGGGGGCGGTGCTCGCAGCCGTGCGCCGGCCCGTGCCGCCCCGCGCGCGGCGCCTCGTGCCCGGTGCGCTCGCGGCGGCGCTCGTCGCCTGGGTCGTGGTGTCGACCGTGACCGCGCCCTCGACGGTGCTCGTGGACGCGTGCGACGAGCCGCCGGCGGGCGCGGTGACGTCGCTGCCCGCGGGCGCGAGCGCGTACGCCGGTCCGGACGGGTCCGTGTGCGTGCTGCTCGACGGCGGCAGCTCGTCCGTCCCGCGCGACGCCGGGCCGCGGCGTGCCCTCGTGCTGGCGCGGCCGGACGGCACGTGGGAGGTCGGCGTCGTGCGTCCCGGCGAGGACCCGGCACCCGACGCCGTCGACCGCCCGGTGGAGCTGTACGCCGTCGACGGGACGGACGTCCGGGTCTGGGTGGTGCGCGACTAGGTCCCGCGGGCCGGGACGACGCCCCTCGTCAGCGCGTCGCCAGGACCGTGCGCAGGCGGTCGGCGAACGCGCGCGGCTGCTCGAGGAAGCCGGTGTGCTCGCCGGGGAATGCCGTGACCGGCACGCCGAGCAGCGCGGCGAGGGCGGCGGAGGTCGCGGCGGTCTCCAGCGCGCCGGACTCCTCGCCGACCCCGACGACGACCCGGCCGGCGCCGGCGCGCACCCGCGCGACGTCCGGCACCCACGTGGTCGTCCACGTCAGCTCGTGCGCGAAGAACCGGGCGCCGTCGCGTGCCAGCTGCTCCTCGTCGCCCATCGCGGGCGGGCCCTCGGCGTCGTCCTCCCAGCCGACCGTCCCGGCGAACGCGCCCCACGCCGCGTCGACGCCGTGGTCGCGGAACGTCTGCACCACCAGCGCGGTGCGCGCGTGGTGGACCGCCGCGTCCGGCAGCAGGTCGAGGAGCGGCGGCTCGTGCGCCACCAGCGTGCCGACGCGGCCGGGGTGGTGCTGCGCGAGCGCGAGGGCCGTGACCGCGCCGCCGCTGGAGCCGAGGACGTCGGCGGCGGGGGCGTCGAGCGCGTCGAGCAGCGCGGCCACGTCGTCGGCGCGGAGCTCGGGCGTGGAGTCCTGCGCGGGGTCGTCGACAGTGCTGCGGCCGATGCCGCGCGGGTCGTGCGTGACGACCGTGAAGTCCTCGGCGAGGGCGTCGGCGGCGTCCGCGAAGTAGAGGGCGCCCATGGGGGAGCCGACGAGCAGCAGGAGCGGTCCCGTGCCGCGCACCTCGTAGGTGAGGCGGGCCCCGGGGACGTCGAGGGTGCGCACGTCGGCGGTCACGGTGGCGGCCACGGTCAGCTCCGCCGCGCGGTGAGGTGGACGGCGACCTCGTCGCCGGCGGCGTCCTTGCCGATGGCCGCGCGCAGCGCCTTGCGCAGCGGGAGCCAGTGCGGGCCGCCGCCGGACGGCATGAGCGTCGCCTCGAACGGCGTGCCGTCGAGCGTGCCCGCGACCTTGACGGCCCGGCCGGTGCCCAGCACGTGCTGCGAGTCCGGGACGGT
>JAPSIR010000366.1 GCA_031178625.1 Cellulomonas sp. | reverse complement strand
CTCGCCGAGGAGCTCGCGGCCAACGTCACCGACCACGCGGCGAGCCAGCACTACGCGTTCGTCGGCCCGGTGACGGTGTCGTTCAGCGAGAACACGGAGCAGGACGCCGGCCGGTTCGCGGTGCACAGCGCCACCGTGCGCGGTGCGGTGGCGCCGGCGACCACGGCGTCGCCCAGCCCGCGCCACCCGCTCATCGACATCGACGGCCAGCGCTACATCCTCACGGGGCCCGTGACCGTGATCGGGCGCGGCTCCGAGGCCGACATCATCGTCGACGACCCCGGCGTCTCCCGGCGCCACCTCGAGATCCGCGTGACGCCCGACGGCGTCGTCGCGAGCGACATGGGCTCGACCAACGGCCTGTACGTCGAGGGGCACCAGGTGCCGGCGGCGACGCTGCTGGACGGCAACACCCTGACCATCGGACGCACCCGGATCCTGTTCTGGACCGGTGGCCCGGACGTGGACGAGTGATGCGGCGCGCATGAGCGAGCTGACCGTCACCCTCCTGCGGATCGGGTACCTGGCCCTGCTGTGGCTGCTGGTGCTGTCCGCCATCACCGTGCTGCGCCGGGACCTGTACGGCACCCGCATCATCGACCGCCGCCGCACGCCCGCCCCGCGCGGCGCCGCGCCCGCCGCCGGCGAGACCCCCGCACCGGCCGCCGAGCAGCCCGGACGCACCCCGCGGCGCACGCGCGGCAGCGGCGGGCCGAGCCGGCTCGTCGTGACCGAGGGCCCGTTGCGCGGCACGACCGTGCCGCTGGGCTCGTCCGCGGTGCTCATCGGCCGCGCGCCGAGCTGCACGCTCGTGCTCGACGACGACTACTCCTCCTCGCGCCACGCACGCCTGTTCCCGCAGGACGACCGCTGGTTCGTCGAGGACCTGGGCTCCACCAACGGCACGTTCGTCGGCGAGCAGCGCGTCGAGCAGCCGACACCCGTGCCCACCGGAACGCCGGTGCGGGTCGGGCAGAGCGTCCTCGAGCTGCAGAGGTAGCCCGTGACGGTCGCCCTCCGCTACGCCGCGCGCTCCGACGTGGGGCTCGTGCGCTCCGACAACCAGGACTCCGCGTACGCCGGCCCCCACCTCCTGGTCGTCGCGGACGGCATGGGCGGCCACGCCGGCGGGGACGTGGCGTCGTCCGTGGCGGTGGCGGCGCTCGCGCCGCTGGACGGCGAGTCCCACGGCCCCGACGACGCGCTGGACGAGCTGGAGGTCGCGCTCGACGACGCGCGCTCCGAGATCATCGCGCGCAGCACCGCCGAACCGGACCTCGCGGGCATGGGCACGACCGTGACGGCGATCCTGCGTGCCGGCAACAAGCTCGCGATGGTGCACCTCGGCGACAGCCGCGGGTACCTGTTCCGCGACGGCGTCCTCTCGCAGGTCACGACGGACCACACGTTCGTGCAGCACCTCGTCGACACCGGCCGCATCACCCCCGAGGAGGCCGAGCACCACCCGCAGCGCTCGGTCGTCATGCGGGTGCTGGGCGACTTCGACGCCGACGTCACCGCCGACCTGTCGGTCCGCGAGGCGCGCGTCGGTGACCGGTGGCTGCTGTGCTCCGACGGCCTGTCGGGATTCGTCTCGGCCGAGACCATCGAGGAGACCCTGGCGACGATCCCCGACGTCGACGCGTGCGCCGACCGGCTCGTGCAGCTCGCGCTGCGCGCGGGCGGCGGCGACAACGTCAC
>JAPSIR010000146.1 GCA_031178625.1 Cellulomonas sp. | reverse complement strand
TGCCGCTGCTGCGCCGGTGGGTCGTGGGCGGGCTGGCGGTGAGCGTCGTCGGCGGCCTGCCGATGGCGCTGGCCGTGGCGCGGGTGTGGGACCCCGGTACCGGCGAGCTGTTCGGCGTCGCGGCCCTGCACGAGGTCAGCGGGACGGCGGGCGGCGTGGCGTTCGCGGCGCTGGTCGCGTGGGTCGTCGCGGCGCGCCGCACCACGGTCGCGACGCTCGGGCCGGTGGGACGCGCGCTGCGCGCCGTGGGGGTCCGTTCGCTGACCTGCTACCTGCTGCAGTCGGTGCTGTTCGTGCTGCCGCTGGCCGCGTGGGCGGGCGGCCTGGGCGAGCACCTGTCGTCGGCGGGCGTCGTCGCGTGGGCGGTCGGGGTGTGGCTCGTCACCGTCGCGTGCGCGGTCGCCCTCGAGCGAGCGGGACGCCGAGGGCCGGCCGAGGCGCTGTACCGCCGCCTCGTGTACCGCCCGCGCACGTCCGCGCCCGCCCGCTGAGGGCGACGCCGGCCGGGGCGCGCCGCCGGACGTCCCCACCTGCAGGGACGTCCGGCGGCGGGCCGCCTGGTCACCGGGTCCGCGTGCGGCGCCGCAGCGCCGCCGGCGCTCAGCGCTCCCCGGTCGCGAGCGCGTCCTTCCACCCCTGCGCGTACGCCTCCGCGGACCCCTGGTGGAACATGTCGTCCGGCCCGGTCCGGACGAGGACGCGCGCCCCCGGCCCGTCGTCGGCCGTGACGAGGTGGCCCACCCCCCGCACCACGGCGACCGGCCGGCCGGCGGCCTTGCCCTTCACGAGCTCGGCGGCGCTCGCGAGCTCGTCGGCCACGGCCGCGATCGTCATCGTGAGCGGCCGGCCGTGGGAGTCGAGCTGCCCGCGCAGGTCGTCGAGCACCTGGACACCGGCCGCGCCGATCGCGAGGTCGGTGACGCCCTGCCGCCACGGCCGCCCCGCCGTGTCGGTGACGACGACGCCCAGCCGCACGCCGTGGTGCGCCTGCAGGCCGGCCCGCAGCGCCCGCGCCGAGGCGTCCGGGTCCACGGGCAGCAGCAGCACGGTGCCCTCGGGCGTGTTCGACGCGTCGACGCCCGCCGCGGCCATGACGAGCCCGAGCCGGTTCTCGACGATGCGGGTGACGCCGCCCGGGTGCTCGCGGGTGGCGACGACGCGCACCGTCTCGTCGGTGATCGCCTGCTCCCGGTCGTCGGCGGCGACGACCCGCCCCTCCGCCTTGGACAGCACCTTGCTCGTCACGACCAGCACGTCGCCGTCCGCGAGCGCGTGCGACGGCTCGGCGGCCGCGTCCGCGTCGAGCGCGGCTGCGAGCAGGGCGACGAGGTCGTCGCCGGGGACGACCTCGGGGACGCCGTCCGGCGCCCACACGCGCAGCTCGGTCACCGGACCGGTCACCGCGCCAGCTTCGGCAGCACGTCGCGGCCGAACACCTCGACCCACTCCCGCTGGTTGCGGCCGACGTTGTGCAGGTAGATGCGGTCGAAGCCGAGGTCGACGTACTTCTGGATCTCGGCGCGGTGCACGTCCGGGTCCGCGGAGATCACCATGCGGCCGGCGAAGTCCTCGGGGCGCACGAGCTTGGCCATCTGCTCGAAGTCGAACGGCGAGCGGATGTCGGCCTTCGGGAACTTCATGCCGCCGTTGGGCCACTCGTGCATCGCGTTCGCGAGCGCCTGCTCGTCCGTCTCCGCCCACGACAGGTGCAGCTGCAGCACCTTCGGCATCGCGTCCGGGTCCTTGCCCGCCTCGCGCGCGCCCTCGGCGAACCTGCCGAACAGGCCGGAGATCTTCTCGAGCGGCGCGCCGACGGTGATGATGCCGTCGGCGTGCTTGCCGGTGCGCTTGGCGGTCACCGGGCCGGCGGTCGCCACGAGGATCTCCGGCGCCTCCTCGGGCATGGTCCACAGGCGCGTCGACTCCAGCTTGTAGAACTGGCCCGCGTGCTTGACGTCCTTGCCGGCGAGCGACGAGGTGAACAGCTTCTTGATGATCTCGATCGCCTCGAACATGCGGTTGATCCGCTCGGGCGCCTCGGGCCAGTACCCGGCCACCACGTGCTCGTTGAGCGCCTCGCCGGAGCCCAGCCCCAGCCAGTGCCGCCGGGGGTACATCGCCGCGAGCGTGGCCGACGCCTGCGCCACCATCGCGGGGTGCCACCGGAAGGTCGGGGCCGTGACGCCCGGCCCCATGTCCCCCGTCGTGCGCTCGCCGATCGCCGTCAGCACGTTCCACACGAACGACGACTGCCCCTGCGCCGGGACCCACGGCTGGAAGTGGTCGGCGGCCATGACGCCGGAGAAGCCGTTCTGCTCCGCGTACGCCGAGAGCTCGACCGCCTCCCGGGGGTGGAACTGCTCGAGCATCGCCGCGTACCCGACCGTCAGGTCAGCCATCCGTCGTCCTCCACGTGGTGTCGTCGCGGCACCCCGGGGCGCCGCCTCTCGTGACGATACGCGGTCACGCGGGGCCGCTCAGGGCAGGAGCAGCACCGTGCCCGCCTTGTGCCCCGCCTCCACGTAGGCGTGCGCCTCGGCTGCCTGCGCGAGCGGCCAGGTGCGGTCGACGACCCCCCGCACGGTCCCCGCCCCGGCGAGCGCGAGGAGCTCCGCGACGTCGGCGGCCCGCGCCGCCGGCGGCCGCAGCCCGGTGAAGGCGATCGCGGCGGACCGTCCCCGCGCCAGCGGCCGCAGGGCGGTGCGCACGAGGACGTCGAGGCTCGGCACCGTCGTCAGGTAGACACCGCGGGGCGCGAGCAGGTGGCGGCAGCGCCGCGCAGAGCTGGTCCCGACCGCGTCGAGGACGACGTCGAACGGCCCGCCGGCGTCCTCGAGGCGCGTCCGGGTGCGGTCGACGACCGCCACGGCGCCGAGCGAGCGCACCAGGTCGACGTGGTCGGTGCTGCACACGCCCGTGACCTCGGCGCCGAGGTGCGCCGCGAGCTGCACCGCCGCGGCGCCGACGGCACCGGCCGCGCCGTTGACGAGCAGGCGGGTGCCCGGCCGCACCCGGGCGTGGTCGCGCACGAACGGCAGCGCGGTCGACCCGCCCTCCACGACCGCGACCGCCGCGCGGACGTCCAGCCCGTCGGGCACGGGTGTCGCGGCCGCGGCCGGGACGCGGACGTGGCCCGCGTAGCCGCCCATCGTGATGCCGGTCTGCGCGACCACGCGGTCCCCGGTGCGGAGCCCGGCGACGCCCGCACCCACCTGCACGACCCGACCGCCCACGTCTCCCCCGAGCACGGGACGACGGGGGCGACGCAGGCCGGTGGCGAGACGCGCGACCGGCGGGTCGGCCGCCCGGAACGCGCACTCGGCGCGGCTGACGGCGACGGCCTCCACCGCCACGACGACGTCGCCCGGGCCGGCGACCGGCAGCGGCCGGCGGTCGGCGCGCAGGACGGACGGCGGTCCGTAGCGGTGGTGGACGACGACCGGCGTGGTGGCCACGTCGGCGGCGGGGACGGGCGTGGGCATGTCGACTCCTGGTGGGCGGGCGGGTGCGGGCGGGCGGGGACGCGACGGTGGTGGTGGACGCCGAGCGTGCGCCGGTCAGCCGTCGGGGTGCTCGGCGTTCTCGGCGTGCTCGGGGTAGGCGAACGCCTCGTCGATGCGGACGCCGAGCGCCCGGGCGATCTGGAACGCCGTCTCCAGCGACGGCGAGTAGCGGCCCTGCTCGATCGCGATGACGGTCTGCCGCGTGACGCCGATCCGCCGCGCGAGCTCCGCCTGCGTCATGTCCCCGCACGCGGCGCGCAGCGCGCGGATACGGTTCGTGACGCGCGTCGGCCGAGGTGTGGGACCCACGTCAGAGCCCTCGCCGGTAGGCCGCGAGCTTCACCGCGGAGCCGACGACGGCGGCCAGCACGTACGCCGTGTAGATCGCGTTCGCGATCCAGAAGGTGTCCGCGTCCGCGAGCGCGAGCGCGAAGGGCCCGACCATGGCGACACCGAGCACGGCGCCGCCGACGTACTCGCCGCGCCGGTCGATCTCCCGGTCACGGACGTCGGCCGCGTGCGTGTCGCTGGGCCGCACGACCTCGACCAGGACGCGCCCGAGCGTCGGCGCGAGCGCGGAGATCACGACGGTCCAGACGAGGGTGGGGACGTAGGCGACGTCGGCGGGGTCTCCCCCGTCCGCGCGGCTCAGGACCACGACGACGTAGGTCAGCCACGCACCCAGGGCGACGACGGCGTAGACCCACGTGCCCTTCTCCTCGTACGACACGGCGGCCGCCTCTCCATGTCTGGAATCTTTGACATGGTGAGCATGGTCCCCACCGTGGCCGATGTCAAGAATGTTTGACCTTCCGGCGGTGCGGCGGCGCCGCGCGGCAGCACCGTCCGGCCGATGGCCGGGCTGAACCGTTTCAGACCCGCCCGCGGCCTTGCCGACCGCAGCACGGGGGGCGGATGGTCACGAGCAGCCGCGCCCGAGAGGACCGACGATGACGCCGACCGCCCCCGCCCCCACCGACCGCCGAGCCGTGCCGCCCGCGCCCCGCCGCCGCGCCCGACGCCGCCTCGTGGCCGGCGTCCTCGCGGCCGCGCTCGCCGCGCTCGGCCTGCCCGCGGCCGCCACCCCCGCGACCGCCGCCTCGGTGGACCCGGGACGCTGGTACGTGCTCGTCAACCGGCACAGCGGCAAGGCCCTCGACGTGGCCGGGTCGTCCACGGCCGACGGCGCCGCGCTCGTCCAGACCACCCGCGACGGCCGCGCGTCGCAGCAGTGGCGGTTCGTCGACACGGGCGACGGCGGGTACTCGCTGCGCGCGCGGCACTCCGGCAAGGCCGTCGAGATCGCCGACGCGTCCCGGACGCGGGGCGCCGCCGCGGTGCAGGCGACGGCGCGGACCGCGACGCACCAGCAGGTCCGCCTCCTCGACTCCCCCGACGGGCACGTGCGGCTCGCCCTGCGGCACAGCGGGATGGTCCTCGACGTCCGCAACGCCTCGCGCGCGGACGGCGCCCCCGTCATCCAGTGGCGCGACCACGGCGGCGCCAACGAGCAGTGGCGGCTGGAGCCGGTGGGCGTGGACACCGCGGCGCCGACCGCCCCCGGCGGGCTCCGCCTCTCCGGGCTCACGTGCACGGCCGCGACCCTCGCCTGGACAGCGTCGACCGACGACGTCGGCGTCACCGGGTACGACGTCTACCACGACGGCCAGCACATGCTGAGCGTGCCCGCGCCGGCGACGAGCACCCCGCTCACCCTGGTGCCCGGCGTCACCTGGGGCCTGTACGTCAACGCCCGCGACGCCGCGGGCAACGTGTCGCAGGCCAGCCCGACGCTCGAGGTCGCGGTGCCGCCGTGCCAGACCGACACGAGTGCGCCGACGACGCCCACGGGCGTGACCGCAGCCGCCACGGGAACCTCCGTCACCGTGCGGTGGACCGCCTCGACCGACGACGTCGGGGTGACGGGGTACGAGGTGCTGCGCGACGGTGCCGTCGTGGGGCAGGTGCCCGGCTCCGCGACGACGTTCGTCGACTCCGGCCTGGCGCCCGGGACGGCGTACGCCTACGCGGTCCGCGCACGGGACCAGGCAGGCAACCGGTCGCCGGCGTCCGCCGCGGCACGCGTCACGACGGGCTCCGGGTGCAGCAGCGCGATCTGCTCCGTGCGCACCGTCGCCACGGACCGGGACCTGCCGTGGGGGCTCGTCGAGCTGCCCGACCGCTCCGTCCTCTACGGGCGCCGCGACGCGGGCCAGGTGGTCCGCCTCGACCCCGCGACCGGCGCCACCCGGGTCGTCGGGACGCTGCCCGGGCTCGCCGGCACGGACGGCGAGGGCGGCCTGCTCGGCCTCGCGGTCGCCGGGGACTTCACGGCCGACCCGTGGCTCTACGTCATGCACACCACCGCGACGGACAACCGCGTCGTGCGGGTGCGCTACGTCGACGGGGCGCTGTCCGGGACGCCCCAGGTGCTGGTGCAGGGCATCCCGCGGAACAAGTACCACAACGGCGGCCGCCTGCGGTTCGGGCCGGACGGCATGCTCTACGTCGCGACCGGCGACGGGCAGAACCCGCAGTGGGCGCAGGACACGGCGAACCTCGCCGGCAAGGTCCTGCGCGTCCACCCCGACGGCCGCGTCCCGGCGGACAACCCGTTCGGCAACGCGGTCTGGAGCTACGGGCACCGCAACCCGCAGGGTCTCGCGTTCGACTCGCGCGGCCGGCTGTGGCAGCAGGAGTTCGGCAACTCCGTGATGGACGAGACGAACCTCGTGGTGCGCGGCGGCAACTACGGGTGGCCGCAGTGCGAGGGCACGAGCGGCAGCTGCTCCGGGCCCGGCCTGGTGGCGCCGAAGCTCACCACACCGGTCGCCGCGGCGTCCTGCTCCGGCATCGCCGTCGTGGGCGACACGCTCTGGATCGCGTGCCTGCGCGGCACGCGCCTCTACCGCGCGACCATCACCGCGGACGGATCGCTGACCGGCGTGCAGTCCCTGCTCCAGGGCACCTACGGGCGCCTGCGGACGGTCGAGCCCGGCGCGGGCGGGACGCTGTGGGTGACCACGAGCACGCGCGGGGACAAGGACTCCGTGGCGAACAACAGCGACGAGCGCGTCCTGCAGCTCACGCTCGGGGGGTGACGGCGGCGTCGGCGGCGGGCGGGACGTCCGCGGGCGGCGCCTCGGCCGCCGGCACCGGCGCGGCGCCGGAGTCGACGTCGCGGTCCGCGCCGCGCCGCACCACCGCGACGCCGGCGACCACGAGGGCCGCCCCGGCCAGCTGCACACCCGTCGGCGCCTCCGCCAGCAGCACCCAGGCCAGCAGGACGGCGAACAGCACCTCGGACAGGGCGAGGAACGACGCGACCCGCTCCCCCAGCAGCCGCACGGACGCCGCCGACACCGCGTAGGCGACCGCGGTCGGCACGACGCCGACGACGGCGAGCGGCACCGCCCAGTGCACGGTGAGGCCCAGCACGTCGACGCGGACGTCCGGGGCCGCGACCGGCAGCACGCCCACGAGCGCGAGGACGGCGACGGTGACGGCGCCGACGGCCATCGCGGCCCCCGCGAGCGTCACGGGCGGCAGGGCGATCGGTCGCGCCGTGAGCGCGAAGTAGGCGGCGTTGCCCACCGCCGCACCGAGGGCGAAGACGAGCCCGAGCGGGTCGAGCGCGACCGCACCCGTGACGTCGAGGACGAGCACGAGCCCGCCCATGGCGAGCGCGGCACCGACGAGGGTGGTGCGCGCGGGGGCGCGCCGGCTGCGCGCCCACCCCCACAGCACGAGCAGCAGCGGCCCGGTGAACTCGACGAGCAGGGCGACGGCGACCGGGAGCCGGTCGACGGCGAGGAAGTAGAGGGTCGCGGCGCCCGCCACGCCGAGCACCCCCAGGCCGACGACCGTGCCGGCGTCCGCGCGCAGCACCGACCAGCGCCCGTGCAGCGCCCACAGGGCGGGGCCGGCCAGCAGCAGCGCCCCGAGCGTGAGCCGGACGAGGATCGCGGCGCCCGGCGACCACCCGGCTGCGAGCAGCGGCTTGACCACCGGCCCGCTCGTGGCGAACGCGAGCGCCGCCAGCAGCCCCGCGACGATCCCTGCGCTGCGCGCACGCGTGCCCTGCACGTGGGTCTCCCGACACCCGGGCCCGTGTGCACGGGCCGACGGACGCGGCGACCGGCGGCCGCCGCGACGAGCCGGCGACGTCGTCCCGGGGTCGCCGGGCCAGGTGCCATCCGCTCCTATGCTCGTGACGCTACGGTGCCGTCGCGACAGGAGTCAACGTGCTTTTCGCCCATGACACCGAGGCCAACCTCCGGGCGGCCGTCGACCTGGTGAACACGGCGCGCCGACGCGACGGCACCGACGCCCTGGCCTCGGTCCCCGACCTGGCGGCCTACCGGGCGCGCTGGCGCTACACGGGCCCGTACGACGGCGACGCCGCGGAGCTCGCGGCCGTGCGCGCCGCGCGCACCCGCG
>JAPSIR010000365.1 GCA_031178625.1 Cellulomonas sp. | reverse complement strand
TGCCCGAGCACCACGCCGGCGAGCACCGCGACGACCCCGGCCACCTGCAGCGGCGTCAGGTGCTCGCCGCCGAGCGCGAGGCCGACGACGACGCCGGTGAGCGGGTTGAGCAGGCCGACGAGGCCGACGGCGCCGGCCGGGAGGTGGCGCAGCGCGCCGAACCACGCGACGTAGGCAAGCGCGGTGGCGACGAGGGAGACGTACGCGATGCCGGCCCAGCCGCGCGCGTCGAGCACCGGGGGAGCGCCCTCGGCGACGACGGCCACGGGGACGAGGAGCAGGCCGCCCGCGACGAGCTGCCACGACGTCGACGCGAGCACGTCGACGTCGTCCTTCCACCGGGTGGCGAGCACGAACCCGACCGACGACATGACCATCGCGGTGCCGCCGGCGAGCACGCCGACGGGGTCCACCGCGACGGCGCCGGTGACGAGCATCGCGACGACGCCGGTGAGGCCGACGACCGCGCCGGCCACGGCCGCGGCGCGTGGCCGCTGCCCGAGCAGCGGCCACGCGACGAGCATGAGGACGAACGGCGCGACGGCCATGACCGTCGAGGCGATCGACGTCGGCAGCAGCTGCGCGGCGACGTAGACCAGCACGAAGAACGCGCTCATGTTGAGCGCGCCGAGCACGAGCGACCGCCACCACCAGCGGCCGCGGGGCGCCCGCCGCGCGAGCGCGAGCAGGACGAGACCGGCGGGCAGCGCGCGCAGCACCGAGCCCCAGAGCGGGGCGTCGGCGGGGAGCGTGTGCCGCGTGACGTAGTAGGCGGCGCCCCAGGAGATGGGCGCGAGCGCGGCGACGAGCGACCAGCGCCAGGTAGTTTCCACGGAAGAGAAGTTATCTGACAAGGAAGATAAGATCCACCCATGACGGACCCCGACCTCCCGCCGGACTTCGTCGACGGCGTCCGCGCCGCGTGGACGCGCGAGCGGCCCGACCTCGACGTCAGCACGCAGGGCGTGTTCGGGCGCCTCAGCCGGGTGGGGCTGCGCGTCCACGACGAGCTCGTCGCCGTCTACCGGCGGCACGGGCTCGCTGAGGGTGACTTCGACGTGCTCGCGACGCTGCGCCGGGCCGGCGCCCCGTACGCGCACTCCTGCGGCGAGCTCGCCGAGCACACGCTCGTCACGAGCGGCGGCATGACGAAGCGCGTCGACCGGCTCGAGGGCGCGGGCCTGGTGCGCCGTCGCGTCAGCGAGCACGACGGCCGCGGCCGCGTCGTCCAGCTGACCGACCGCGGGCGCGAGGTGATCGACGCCGCGTTCACCGACCACATCGCCAACCAGCACCGCCTGCTGGGGCTGCTCGACGAGGGCGACGCCGCGGTCCTCGAGGACGTGCTCACGCGCTGGCTGGCCCGGCTGGAGGACCTGCCCCCGACGTCGTGACGAGCGCTGCCGCGCCCGTGAGGCGACGTCCCGGGCACCTGTGCGCCCCGCGACGACCGTCTCGGGGGTGGCGGTCACCGCCTCGTGAGACGGCCCGTCGGCGCCGGCCCCGGTTGCTAGGCTGTGCGGGTCGTGACTGGCGCAACGGGTGGGTCACCACCGGGGAGCGACGCAGCAGCTGGACCAACGGGTCGGACGCCTGGGCCCCTCGGTCGCCCCACACCGGCACTCCGTGTGTGCGGGTGCCCGGTGCGCCCGCACGGTTGACTGCGACAGGAGCCCAGCATGAGCGACAGCCTGCTCGACCAGAACATCTCCGAGCTCGACCCCGAGATCGCCGCC
>JAPSIR010000145.1:2216-8040 GCA_031178625.1 Cellulomonas sp. | reverse complement strand
TCACGGGCGGGACGTGGGTCGTGCTCGCACCGACCGTGGCGCTCCTGCTCGGTGCCGGTGCGGCGCTCGTCGTGCACCGCGCCGTCGTGCACGGCGCGCCGCGCGCGGTGGCGGCCCGCCCCGGTCTGCCGCTCGCCACGGTCGCGCTCGTGTGCGCGTTCCCGACGGCGGCCGTCCTGCAGGTCGCGTACACGGAGTCGCTGGCGCTGCTGCTGGTGGCCTCCGCGCTGCTGCTGCTGGTCCGCCGGCGCTACGGGTGGACCGCCGTCGTCGTCGTGGCGCTCGGGTTCACGCGGGCGGTCGCCCTGCCGATGGCCGCCGTCGTCGTCGTGCACCTGGCCGTGCGCTGGTGGCGCACGCGCCGCGGCGAGGACGACCTGCGCCCCGCCGGGACGGCCGGGCTCGCCGCGCTCGCGGTCGGGGCGGGCGTGTCCGGGTTCGCGTGGCCGGCGATCTGCGGGTGGGCGACGGGGGTCCCGGACGGGTACCTGCAGACGCAGGAGGCGTGGCGCGGCGTGCGCGAGGTCGTGCCCTTCTCCGGGTGGACGTACGTCCCGCAGTTCTGGTTCGGCGAGTGGGGGGTCTGGCTGACGGTCGCGGGGTTCGCGCTCGTCGCGGCCGTGCTCCTGGTGCCGGCGGCGTGGCGCCTCGGACCCGAGCTGCACGCGTGGGGCGCGGCGTACGTCGTGTACATCCTCGCGGTGATCGAGCCCGGCAGCAGCCTCGCGCGCTTCCTGCTCCTCGCGTTCCCCCTCGGCGCCGTGACGGCCGGGGTCGTGACGCGGCCCGGTCGGGCGCGGCGGGCGTGGTTCGGCGCGGTGCTCCTGCTCATGCTCGGCCTGCAGGTGCTGTGGATCCGGCAGATGTGGGAGTTCAACCCGGGTGGCGACTGGCCCCCGTGACGGCTCGGGTCAGGGGCCGGGTGCCGGGCCGCGACACGGGCTCCGTGGGGCGCCGCGCGCCGGGTCTCCGGAGGCGCGTCCCGCACCCGTCGGGCCGCCGACCGGCGCGGACGCGCACCGGACCGGCCCGACGGTCGCCCCGGTGAACTAGGATGGTCGGCGGACAACCGGCTGATCAGGGACTGATCGACCGATGGTCGGCCCGGCCCGGCGACCCGTCGGCCGGCCACGCACGACGCGCGAAGGAGAGGCCGCATGGCCGCGATGAAGCCGAGGACCGGCGACGGACCGCTCGAGGTCACCAAGGAGGGTCGCGGCATCGTCATGCGCGTCCCGCTCGAGGGCGGCGGACGGCTGGTGGTCGAGCTCAACGCGACCGAGGCCGCCGAGCTGGGCGAGGCGCTGACCTCCGTCGTCAGCTGACGTCGGCATGAGCCCGCGCACCACCGGGCGGCGCCCCGCCACGGTCGCACGCCCCACCGGGGCCGGTGCGGCCCGCGGGGCGTCGGCCGTGCGGCGCACGCCGCCCGCCGTCGTCCTGCACGGCGCCACGGTCGTCGACTCCCCGCTCCTCGAGGACGGGTCGGTCGACGCCGTGGCCGTGCAGGTCGCGCCCGCGCGCGACGGCGACGACGAGCTGGAGCCGCGCACCGGGACGCCCCAGGCGGCGGCCCGGTACGGCATCGACCTGGCCGAGCTCGCCGAGCGCGCCGGTCTGACGGGTGCGGCCGGGGAGGCCTTCACGGTCCACCTGCCGCAGCCGGTCGGGTCGTCCGTCGTCCTGCCGTGGGCGGGCCTGCCGCCGCGGATCGTGCTCGTGGGCGTCGGCGACGAGAGCCCCACGGCGCTGCGCCGCGCGGGCGCGGCGCTGGCCCGGGCGGTCCGCGGCCTGCGCCGCGTGGCCGCGACGGTCGGCGCCCAGACGCACCACGACGCGTCCGCCGCCGCGGAGGCGGCTCGCGCGGTCGTGGAGGGGTACCTCCTCGCGGCGTACAGCACCCCCCGCACGGGCACGGCGCCCGACCCGGAGCCGGCGGCCGAGCTGGTGCTCCTCGGGCGCGACGGCACGCGCGTCGCCGCCGCCGTCGACGCCGCGCGGGTCGCGGCGAGCGCCACGTGGCTCGTGCGGGACCTCACGAACACCCCCTCGAACGTCAAGGACCCGGCCTGGATGGCCGACCGGGCGCGCCGCCTGGCGACGCGCGCGGGTCTGGACGTCGAGGTGCTCGGACCGCGCGAGCTCGCCGCGGGCGGGTTCGGCGGCATCCTGGCGGTCGGCGCCGGGTCGGCGTCGTCGCCTCGGCTCGTGCGCGTCACGTACGCGCCCCCGGGCGCCGCCGGCCGGCACGTCGTGGTCGTCGGCAAGGGCATCACGTACGACACCGGCGGGCTGTCCATCAAGCCGCGCGAGGCCATGGTCCCGATGAAGACGGACATGGCCGGTGCCGCGGTCGCGCTCGCGACCGTGCTCGGCGCCGCGGAGGCCTGCGTGCCGCACCGCGTCACGGCGGTCCTGCCGCTCGCGGAGAACCACGTCGGCGCCGCCTCGTACCGGCCCGGCGACGTGCTGCGGCTGTACGGCGGCACGACCGTCGAGATCGCGAACACCGACGCCGAGGGCCGCCTCGTGCTGGGCGACGCGCTGGCGTGGGCCGACGCCACGCTCGAGCCGGACGTCCTCGTCGACGTCGCGACGCTCACGGGCGCCGCGACCCTCGGGCTCGGCAAGCAGCACGCCGCGCTGTACGGCACCGACGACGCGGTCGTCGCCGGCCTGGTCGCCGCCGGCGAGCGCACGGGCGAGCTCGTGTGGCACATGCCCCTCGTCGACGACTACGACGAGGCCGTGCGGTCGTCCGTCGCAGACCTGCGGCACGTGCCCGTCGACCGGCAGATCGGCGGCGGGTCCATCACGGCGGCGCTGTTCCTGCGGCGGTTCGTCGGCACGCGGGCGTGGGCGCACCTCGACATCGCCGGTCCCGGCCGCGCGCCGTCGGACAAGCACGAGGTCACCGAGGGCGCCACCGGCTACGGCGCCCGCCTCCTGCTCGACTGGCTGACGCAGCCCGCCTGAGCGGTGCGCGCGCCGGGGTCCCCGGCGGGCGGGGCGTCAGCGGCGGACCGCCACCAGCAGCCCCTCGCCGGTCGGCAGCAGCGCCGGCACGAGCCGGTCGTCGGCGCGGACCTGCCGGCCGACGTCGCGCATCGTGGTCGTCGCCTCGTCACGGCGGGCCGGGTCGGCCACGCGGTCGTGCCACAGGGCGTCGTCGACGACGAGCACGCCGCCGCGACGCAGCAGCCGCACCGCCTGCTCGACGTACCCGGGCGTGCCCTCGACGTCGGCGTCGACCACGACCATGTCGTAGCCGCCGTCGGTCAGGCGGGGGAGGACGTCGGACGCGCGGCCGGAGATCGTGCGGGTGCGCGTCGTGCGCACGCCCTCCTCGGCGAACGCCTCCTTGGCCGCGCGCTGGTGCTCGAGCTCGATGTCGATCGTGGTCAGCACGCCGTCCGACGGCATGCCCCGCAGCAGGTAGAGCGACGCGACCCCCGCTCCGGTGCCGACCTCGACGACCGCGCGCGCCTGCGCCGCCGCGGCGAGGACGCGCAGCGCGGCGCCCGCGCCCGGCTGCACCGGCGTGCAGCCCAGGTGCGACGCGCGCTCACGGGCGCGCAGCAGCACGTCGTCCTCGGCGAGGAACTCCTCGCAGTAGACCCAGCTCTGGGCCTTGTCGGTGGAGATGGCGTCCTCCTGCGGAGCGGGTCGGCGCGGGGCCGGGTGGGTGGACGGGGTGGGTGGGCCGGACGGGCGGACCGGGTGGTCGTCCGGGACCGGCCGACCGGCTGCGGCCGGGCCGCCGCCAGCGTAGTCCCGCGCCGGTGCCGGGCCGCGGAGCCGCGCGGCCACGACGGGTCGGCGACCGAGTGGTTCAGCCCACGACGAACACGGGTCGAACGCGGACGGCGGACCTGGAAGACTGGCGGGGCACGTCCCGGCCGGGACCGTCCCGCCGGCACGCGAGGAGACGATCACCGACCGATGAGCACGCCCCCCGCCGACTGGCAGGTCCCGTCGTGGGAGGAGATCGTCCGGACGCACTCCGCCCGCGTGTACCGCCTCGCCTACCGGCTGACGGGCAACCGCCACGACGCGGAGGACCTCACGCAGGAGACGTTCGTCCGCGTCTTCCGGTCGTTGCACACGTACAGCCCCGGCACCTTCGAGGGCTGGCTGCACCGCATCACGACGAACCTCTTCCTCGACATGGCGCGGCGCCGCCAGCGCGTGCGGATCGAGAGCATCGGCGACGACACCGAGCGGTGGTCGTCGCCCGACACCCTGAGCACACCGGAGCGCGCGTTCGAGAACTCGCACCTGGACCACGACGTCCAGCGCGCGCTCGACGCGCTGCCGCCCGAGTACCGCGCCGCCGTCGTCCTCTGCGACATCGAGGGGCTGTCCTACGAGGAGATCGCGGTGACGCTGGGCATCAAGCTCGGCACGGTGCGCTCGCGCATCCACCGGGCCCGCGCGCGCCTGCGCGACGCCCTCGAGCACCGGCGTCCCGCCGCGGCGCGCGACGGCTCCGCCGAGACGACGGCCGACGTCGCCCCCGCGGTGGAGGTCGGGTGACGCACCTCGGCTCCTGGATCAGCGCACTCGTCGACGGCCAGCTGGACGCCGCCGCGACGGAGCGCGCGCTCGCGCACGTCGCGGTCTGCCGCCTCTGCGCCGACGAGCTCGCCGCCGCCCGCGCCGCCCGGAGCGCCCTCGCCGCGGCCGACGAGGTGCGCCCCGCGGACGACCTGACCGCCCGTCTGCTGTCCCTGTGCCCGCAGGTGCCGCCCGCGCCGTCCCCGCAGGACCCGTTCGCGGTGCCCACGTCGGGCGTGCGCGGACCGGCGCTGCCCCGCGACGCTGCTCACGCGCTGCGGGGGGACGTCGTGGCCCGGCGCTCCTCGCGCCGGCTCCTGCTCGGGTCCGTGGCCGGCGTCGGCGCCGTCGCGGCGGTGCTCTTCTCGCTCGGCGCGCGCCCCGTCGTGGCGCCCTCGTCGCACCCGGCCGCGGTGCTGGGGCTGCTCGCGGTCGACGGCCGTGCGGCCGACGCCGAGGCCGTCCCCGTGTCGCAGGACACGGTCGCGTGGCTGCGCGCGCACGGCTGGACGTTCCCGCGCGAGCTGCCCGCCGACTGGCACGTGCGGGCGATCCGCTGGTCCGGCGACGACCGGCGCGTGCTCGAGGTGGAGCTCGCCGCGCCGTCCGGCACGGTGGTGGTCACCGAGCAGCAGGGGCGTCTCGACACCGACGCCCTCGCCGGCGCGCCGGTGCGCACGGTCGGCGGCCGGCAGGTGCACGTGCTGTCGACCGAGCCGTGGCTCGTGGCGTGGCAGTCCGAGGCGACCGTCGTGCAGGTGGTCGGCACCGACGGCGACGAGGACGTCGACGCGATCGTCGGGGCGTTCCCGGCCGGTGGGTACGACGACACGGTTGCGGGCCGCATCGGCCGCGGGTGGCAGACGGTGACGAGCGCGCTGGAGACCCCGTGACGAACGACGAGCGTGCGCCGGTGGAGGCGGAGCCCACGCAGGGGACGGCGCCCGCGAACCGGCTGCCTGCGGACCCCGCGCCCGCTGATCCGGCGCCGGCTGATCCGGCGCCGGCTGACCCGGCGCCGGCTGACCCGGCGCCGGCTGACCCGGCGCCGGCTGACCCGGCGCCGGCTGACCCCGCGCCCGCTGACCCCGCGTCGGCCGACCCGGACCCGGCGCCCGCCCACCCGGACCCGGCACCGGATGACCCGGTGCGCGCCGCACAGGCCGCCGTCGTACCGCCTCCGGCGGCACCGGCGCTCTTCGCGCCGCCCTCCTCCTACCGCCGCGCGCAGCCGTCCCCGCCGCCCGTGCCCGCCGACGCGGCACCC
>JAPSIR010000145.1:0-2116 GCA_031178625.1 Cellulomonas sp. | reverse complement strand
TGACCCGGTGCGCGCCGCACAGGCCGCCGTCGTACCGCCTCCGGCGGCACCGGCGCTCTTCGCGCCGCCCTCCTCCTACCGCCGCGCGCAGCCGTCCCCGCCGCCCGTGCCCGCCGACGCGGCACCCGCGGCGCCCGTCGGCGCAGCACCGTCTCCCGCCGCCGCGCCGCCGACGGGGCCGCCGCAGGCCGTCGGCGCGGCGCAGCCGGCGGCCCCGGTCCCTGGCTGGTCGCCGACGGCCGCTCCGTACCCGGCCCCCGGCGCAGGCCCCGCGACCGGCGCCGGCTCCGGCGGTCCGCGCGTCGTGCGCCGCCGTCGGCGCCGCACGCTGCCGGCCGCGTCGGTGGCACCGGTGGTCGTCCTGGCGCTGGTCGCCGGGTTCGTCGGCGGTGCAGTCGGCGGCCGCACGTGGGGCGACGACGGCCGGCCGGTGACCGCGGACCTGCCGCCCGCGCCGACGGCCGCCGCCGCGCCGGTGCACCGCGACCCGTCGACGGTCGCCGGCATCGCCGCGGGCGTGCTGCCCAGCGTGGTCTCGATCGAGGTCGAGAGCTCGGAGGGGGCGGGCTCCGGCTCGGGCTTCGTGCTGCGCGAGGACGGGTACGTGCTCACGAACAACCACGTCGTGGCCGGTGCGGGCGACGGCCGGCTGGTCGTCGTGCTCTCCGACGGCAGGCAGCTCGACGGCACGGTCGTCGGTGCGACGTCGGAGTACGACCTCGCCGTCGTCAAGGTCGACGCGACCGGACTCACGCCGCTGCCGCTCGGCGACTCGGACGCGGTGGTCGTGGGCGACCCGGTGGTCGCCGTCGGCGCGCCGCTCGGCCTCGTCGGCACCGTGACGACCGGCATCGTCAGCGCCCGCAACCGACCGGTCGTGGCGGGCGAGGGGAACGACCAGACCTTCATCAACGCGCTCCAGACCGACGCCGCCATCAACCCCGGCAACTCCGGCGGGCCGCTCGTCGACGCGTCCGGCCAGGTCGTGGGCATCAACTCCGCGATCGCCCAGCTGCCGGGCGGGCTCGGCGCCGCCGGCGGCAGCATCGGCCTCGGCTTCGCGATCCCGTCGAACCAGGCACGGCGCACCGCCGAGCAGCTCATCACCACGGGCCGCGCGACGTACCCGGTGATCGGCGTCCTCCTCGACAGCGCGTACACCGGCGAGGGCGTCCGCGTCTTCGAGCAGGACCCGAACGGGAGCCCCGCCGTGACGCCGGACGGCCCCGCGGACCGGGCGGGGATCCGGCGCGGCGACGTGATCCTGTCCGTCGACGGCCGGCCCGTCACGGCGTCCGAGGAGCTCATCGTCGACATCCGGGCGCGCGCGCCGGGGGAGACGGTCGAGCTGCGGGTCCGCACCGGTGAGCGCGAGCGCGACGTGCGCGTCCGCCTCGACGGGCTGACGTCGGACTGACGCCCTCGGGCGCCGTCCGCCGCCGGCGCGGCCCCCGGCGGTCGGCCGCGCGGGGGTACCCTGTCCGGGTGCTGGGCATCAACGGTGGTGAGCTGCTGGTCCTGCTGCTCGTCGCCGCCCTCGTGATCGGGCCCGAGCGCCTGCCCGCGTACGCCGAGCAGCTGGCCGGCTGGGTCCGGCGGCTGCGGGACGTCGTGCGGGACACGCGCCGTCGGGTCGACGACGAGCTCGGCGACGTCGCCGGCGAGGTCGACTGGGCGGCGCTCGACCCGCGCCGCTACGACCCCCGGCGCATCGTGCGGGACGCCCTCCTGGACGACGTGACCCCGTCCCGGGCTGCGGGCGCGACCGGCGTCGCCGGCGCCGCGACGGCCGCCGGTGGGGTCCGGACCGCGTCCGCCCGTCCCACCGCCGCCTGGTCCGGCCCCGCGCCGTTCGACGACGAGGCCACCTGAGCCCGCGTCCCGCCCGCACGACCGCACGCCCGCCCCGACGGCCCTCCGCCGCCGCGGGCGCCGCACGACCCGCACGTGTCCGCCCGGCCCGGCCGACCCCGGTCCGCCGCCGCCGCTCCCCGTTCAGGAGGCCTCGCATGACCCAGGTGCTGCCCACGTCGTCGCCGCAGCGCACGACGCCGGCCGCGGGCCGGATCTTCTCCGGCATGCAGCCCACGTCCGACTCGCTGCAGCTGGGCAACTA
>JAPSIR010000144.1 GCA_031178625.1 Cellulomonas sp. | reverse complement strand
CGACCCTCAACGTCGTCGTCACCGCGCGGGCCTCGGCGAACATCGTGCCGCTGCCCACGACGACCGCGAGCGCCACGTTCACCGAGCCGGGCTACTCGATCGAGAACACCCGCAACGGCAACCGCACGGACAAGGCGTGGTCGAACTGGGTCAGCACGGCCCGCACGTCGGACACGCTGACGTACACGTTCCCCGCCACGGAGCTCGCCGACGCGTCGGTGTTCTTCTACGCCGACGGCAGCCACCGCAGCTGGGCCAGCGAGACCGTCGTCGAGTACCGGGACGCCGCGGGGACGTGGCAGCGGGTGCCGGGGCTGGACCAGCCGGTGCCGACGCCCGCCCCGACCGAGGGCGCCGCGCCGGTGCTCACGGTGGACCTCGACGGGCTGGAGGCCACGGGCCTGCGGTTCGTGCTCACGCCCAACCCGGGCGTGCACATGATCGTGTCGGAGGTGGAGATCGGCGCCGTCGCGCCGGCCGCCGGCTCCGTCACCGACCTCGCCGCGCTGCGGACGAACGGCGTCGACGTGCCGGGATTCGCGCCCGACGTGACGTCGTACGACGTGACCGTCGACGGCTCGGCGTGGCCGGGCGTCGTCGCGGTGCCGGTCGACCGCTCGGCACGTGTGGAGGTGACGCAGCCGTCGGAGGGGAACGACGGCGTCGCCACCGTGCGCGTCACGGCGGCCGACGGCACCGCGACGTCGGAGACGACGGTCCGGGTCGAGCGGCGCGCGGTCGTGCGCGGCGTGACCTTCAGCGGCCTCGCCGCCGACGGGTCGGCCACGGCCGGCACCGCCCTGACGGCGGTCGCCGACGTCGACCCCGCCGGCGCCGCGCTCACGTACGCGTGGGACGTCGACGGCGAGGCCGTGGGGACCGGGGCGTCGTTCACGCCGACGGCGGAGCACGTCGGGTCGGCCGTGACGGTCACGGTCGTCGCGTCGGCCGAGGGCCTCGCGTCCTCCGCCGAGGTGGCGTCGGCCGCGGTGACGGTCGCGGCGGCTCCGGTCGACCCGGGCACGGGTGAGCCGGGGCAGCCCGGCCAGCCCGGTCAGCCGGGCCAGCCGGGCCAGCCGGGTCAGCCCGGTCAGCCGGGTGGGCCCAACCCCGGTCAGCCGGGGCAGCCGGCGGGACCGACGGTCACGCTGTCGTCTGGCACCGTCCGTCCGGGCGGAACCGTCGAGGTGGCGGCCCGCGGGCTGACCGCCGGCGGCGAGGTCGGCATCGAGCTCCACTCGGAACCGGTCCTGCTCGCGACGCGCACGGCCGACGCCTCGGGCACGGTCACCACGCGCGTCACCATCCCGCGCGGCACGGACCTCGGCACGCACACCGTCGTGGTCGTCGACCGCGCCACGGGTGCGACCGGCACGGCGACCCTCCGGGTCGTCGGCGCGGGCGGCAGCCTCGCCGTGACGGGCGCGTCCCCGTGGACGCTCCTCGCGCTCGCCCTCGGCCTCGTCGCCGCGGGCGCGGGCGTGGTCGTCGTCCGTCGTCGCCAGGCGGGCACCACCGCCTGACCCACGGCCGGCACGACCGGCCACCACCGACGCGGCCCCGGGGAGCGACCCTCCCCGGGGCCGCGCCGCGCCCGCCCACCCGCAGGCCGCCCTCGCGAGCGGGGCAGCGGTCGCCCGGCGGACCCGTCCACCCACCGACGTGTCCGTCGCGAGCGGGGCCTGGCGTGCGGTCGGGCAGCCGTACGCGCACGTGAGGCCCCGTTCGCCGCGGACACCCACGGGCCCGGCGCCCCGCGAGCGCCGCAGACGGCGGGTCGGGGCGTCAGCGGGTGCCGTTCGGGGGCAAAGGGGACAGGATCGACGGCAGGGCACGAGGAGGTGTTCGGCATGGCGGTCACCCGTCGGCACACGCACGGCACCGGAGGCCGGGCGGCGGGCGACGTGCGCGTGCGGCTTCCCGGCCACCAGGCGTCCGCAACGCTTCACGGGTCCGGTCCTCGGCGGCCGAGGCGGACCGGACGGGCCCGCGCGGCGCTCGCCGTCGTGCTGGTCGCCGTGGTCGCTCTCGCCGGGTGCGGGGTCACGCGCGGGGACGACGGCGGCGAGAACCGCCGGCTGCGCATGATGATCCCGAACTCGCCCGGCGGCGGGTACGACCAGACGGGCCGCGCTGCGACGCGCGTCATGGAGTCGGCCGACCTCACCGGGCGGTTCGAGGTCAGCAACGTGATCGGCGCGAGCGGGACGGTCGCGATGCAGCGGCTCGTCAACGAGGAGGGCGCCGAGGACCTGCTCATGACGATGGGCCTCGGCGTGGTCGGCGCGACGTACACGAACGGCTCGGACGCGCGGGTGAGCGGGGCGACGCCGATCGCGCAGCTCATCGAGGAGCAGGAGGGGCTGCTCGTCCCGGCGGACTCGCCGTTCGAGACCGTCCAGGACCTCGTCGCCGCGTGGACGGCCGACCCCGGCAGCGTGCGGATCGGCGGCGGGTCGAGCCCCGGCGGCCCCGACCACCTGTTCCCGATGCAGCTCGCCGACGCGGTCGGGGTCGACCCGACCGAGGTCAACTACATCGTCTACGACGGCGGCGGCCCGCTGACCACGGCGCTGCTCGGCGCGAAGATCGACGTGGGCACGTCCGGGCTCGCGGAGTTCGAGGGGCAGATCGCCGAGGGCTCGCTGCGCGTGCTCGCGACGTCCGGCGAGGAGCGGCTCGAGGGCGTCGACGCCCCGACGCTCGTCGAGTCCGGCATCGACCTCGTCTTCACCAACTGGCGCGGCGTGCTCGCGCCGCCGGGCATCAGCGACGAGGTCCGCGACCAGCACGTCGCGCTGCTCGAGGAGATGCACGCGACCGAGGCCTGGCGGGAGGCGCTGGAGACGAACGGCTGGGTGGACGCCTTCGTGACCGGCGACGAGTTCGAGGAGTTCCTCGTGGAGCAGGACGAACGGGTCGCGGGCACCCTCACCGAGCTGGGGCTGCTGTGAGCGCGCCGGCGGACCGCGCCGCGGACCCGTCCGCGTCGGACCACCCGCCCGTCGACCACCCCCCAGCCGACCACCCGCCCGTCGACCGCGCCCAGTACGGCCTCGCGGCCGTGCTCGCGGTGGTCGGCGTGTGGACGGTCGTCGACTCGGCCGGGCTGGGCCCGGGCTTCGCCGACCAGGTCGTGCGGCCGGCGGCGTTCGGCTACGTCATCGGCTCGGGCCTCGTCCTGCTGGCCCTGCTGCTCGCGGTCGCCACCGCGCGCGGCGACCGCGCCGAGGGTGAGGCGGGCGAGGACGTCGACCTCTCCAGCGGCACGGACTGGCGCACGCTCGCCGGGCTGGCCGGTGTGCTCGTGGCGACGGTCGCCCTCATCGACTGGCTCGGATGGGCGGTCGTCGGCGCCTTGCTGTTCGCGGGCGCGGCGACCGTCCTCGGCAACCGGCACTGGGTGCGCAACCTGCTCATCGGCGCGGTGCTGTCGGTGGCGTCCTGGTACGGCTTCTACGTCGGGCTGGGCATACCCATCCCGGCCGGCGTCCTGGACGGGGTCCTCTGATGGCCGGAGCCCGGTGATGGACGCGCTGCTCACGGGCTTCGAGCTGGCCCTCACCCCGCAGAACCTGCTGTACGCGGTGGTCGGCGTGCTGCTCGGCACGGCCGTCGGCGTCCTGCCCGGCATCGGCCCCGCGATGACGGTCGCGCTGCTGCTCCCCGTCACCTACAACGTGTCCCCGAGCGCGGCCCTCATCATGTTCGCCGGCATCTACTACGGCGGCATGTACGGCGGGTCGACGACGTCGATCCTGCTGAACACGCCGGGCGAGTCGTCGTCGGTCATCACGGCCCTCGAGGGCAACAAGATGGCCAAGGCCGGACGGGCCGCGCAGGCGCTCGCGACCGCCGCGATCGGGTCGTTCGTCGCCGGGACGATCAGCACGGTCCTGCTGGTGGCGCTCGCGCCGACGGTCGCCGAGTGGGTCGTCGTCCTCGGGGCGCCGTCGTACTTCGCGCTCATGGTGCTCGCGCTGATCGCCGTGACGTCGGTGCTCGGCAGCTCGAAGCTGCGCGGGTTCATCTCGCTGGCGGTCGGCCTGACGATCGGGCTCGTGGGCACCGCGACCGGGCAGGCGCGCCTGACGTTCGGCAACCCGCTGCTCGCGGACGGCATCGACATCGTCGTCGTCGCGGTCGCGATCTTCGCCGTCGGGGAGGCGCTGTGGGTCGCGGCGCACCTGCGGCGGCGGCCGCTCGAGGTCATCCCCGTCGGGCGGCCGTGGATGGACCGCACCGACTGGGGGCGGTCCTGGAAGCCGTGGCTGCGCGGCACCGCGTACGGGTTCCCGTTCGGCGCGCTGCCCGCCGGCGGCGCCGAGATGCCGACGTTCCTGTCGTACATCACCGAGCGCAGGCTCGCGGGCAAGCACCGCGCCGAGTTCGGCAAGGGCGCCATCGAGGGCGTCGCCGGGCCCGAGGCCGCGAACAACGCGTCCGCCGCCGGCACGCTCGTCCCCCTGCTCGCGATCGGCCTGCCGACCACGGCCACCGCCGCCGTCATCCTCGCCGCCATGCAGGGCTACGGCCTGCAGCCCGGGCCGCAGCTGTTCGAGGCCGAGCCGGAGCTCGTGTGGACGCTGCTCGCCAGCCTGTTCATCGCGAACACGCTGCTGCTCGTCATCAACCTGCCGATGGCACCGCTGTGGGCGAAGCTGCTGCGCATCCCGCGGCCCTACCTGTACGCGGGCATCCTCTTCTTCGCGGTGCTCGGCGCGTACAGCGTGAACTTCCAGTGGTTCGACGTCGCGCTGCTCGGGCTGTTCGGTGCCCTCGGCTTCGCGATGCGGCGGTTCGGGCTGCCGGTGCTGCCGCTCATCGTCGGCGTCATCCTCGGGCCGCGGCTCGAGGAGCAGCTCGGGCAGGCGCTGCAGCTGTCCCGCGGGGACGTCTCCGCGCTCTGGGGCGAGCCGGTCGCGGTGATCGTGTACCTGGTGATCGCGGCGCTGCTGCTCGGCCCCCTGGTGCTGCGCCTGATCCCGGGCCGGCAGGGGCCGGAACGGCTGGAGGACGACATCGACGCACTCGAGGAAGAGGTGAGGTCATGACCGTCGTCGTGGGCTGGACGGCCGACGCCCGGGGGCACGCCGCGCTGCAGCGCGGTGCGCAGGAGGCACGCCTGCACGGGGAGGCGCTCCTCGTCGTGAACGCGACGACGGGGACGTCGACCGTCGACGACCGGTTCGCCGGCGCCGCCGACGTGACCGAGGTGCGCACGCAGCTCGCGTCGCTGGGCGTCGAGGCGGAGGTGCGCCAGCCGGTCGTCCGCGACGTCACCGAGGCGCTGCTCGCGGTCGCCGAGGAGGTCGACGCGTCGGTGCTGGTGATCGGGATCCGGCACCGGTCGCCCGTCGGCAAGCTGATCATGGGCTCGACCGCGCAGCGGATCCTGCTCGACGCGCGCTGCCCGGTGCTGGCGGTGAAGGCGACGGACGGGCGCTGAGGTCCGCCGCGGGCGGCGCGCGCGGCGATGCCCGACGATGGCTGCCATGCCGGTCGTCGTGGTGCAGGTGGTGCTCGTGGCCGCGGCCGTCGCGCTGGTGACACGCGTCCTGTGGTCGGCGCGGGGCGCCACGGACGCGCGCCGGCGGCTCGCGCGGGCGCGGACGGCGTCGGGCGAGGTCATCGCCGTCGCGGACGTCGACGGGCAGGCCGTGCCGACCGTGCGCTACCACGTGGCGGGCGCGCGGCTCGAGGCGATCCCGCGCACACCGCGCCCCGGCAAGCGCTACCTGGTGGGCCAGCCGGTGGACGTGCGGTACGACCCGGAGGAGCCGGCGTGGATGACGGTGGAGTCGGTGCAGGGCGACGCACGCGTGCCGCGACCGCGGCACGCGGTGGCGTCGACGGTGGCGGCGGGCGTGCTCGTGCTCGCGGCCGTGCTCCTGCAGCTGCTGGCGTGACGGCCGCGGGCGGCGTCGGCCCGCTAGCGTGCTGACGTGACCGCCGCCCCGTACCCCGCACCGCAGCCCGCGCCCCAGCCCGGCCGGCCCGACCGTCCGCGCAGCACGTCGCTCACCGGCCCCGTGGTCACGACGTCGATCGGCCTGCTCGTGCTGCTCGCGACGCTCGTCGTCGGGATCCTCACCGCGCGGACGTTCATCGGGCTGGTGACGTCGGACGTGCTGTCGGCCTCCGGCGTCCCGGGCCCCGACGTCGTCGCCGACGCACCGGCCCCCGGTGCGACGACCGCGACGCTCGAGGCCGGGCAGCGCTACGCCGTGCACCTGGCGTGGCCGGCGCAGGGCGCGATCGAGCCGCGGCTCGCCGACGTGGTGCTGCTGCAGGCACCCTCCGGCGACGTCGTCGCCGCGGACGGCGACCCGGCGGTCGACGGCACGTTCACCGCCGGCACCTGGACGGTCGAGTCGGTCGCCGCCTTCACCGCCCCGGAGTCGGGGACGTACCAGGTGGCCGTGCCGGCCGCCGACGTCTCGGACGCCCGCGTGCTCGTCGCGCCCGACCAGGACGTCGCGCCGTTCGTCGGCGGCGTGCTCGGCTCCGTCGCCGGGGTGTTCGGCGTCCTGGTGCTCGGCGCGTTCGGCGCCGGGCTGGTGCTGGGTGGCGTGATCTGGTGGGTGGTCCGCGCGCGGGCGCGCCGGGCGGCCCGCCCGGCCTGAGGTCGCTCAGAGCACCGCGACGTCGTACGCGCGGACGCGGCCGTCGACGGTGACGAGCCGCAGGTCCTCGGCCTGGGCCTGCACGACCAGCATCCGGTCGAACGGGTCGCGGTGGTGCCAGGGGAGGTCGCGCAGCCGCTCGGCGTGCGCGGCCGAGAAGGGCAGCGCGACCAGTCCCTGCGCGTCCAGGACCTCGGCGACGCCCGGGGGCGCATCCAGCTTGCCGAGGGACGCCTTGATGGCCATCTCCGCGATGCTGACGGCCGAGTAGAAGACGTCGTTGCGGACGTCGGCGATCGCGTCGCGGTGACCGGCGTCCAGCTTCGGGTCGTCGGCGAGCCACCACAGGACCACGTGCGTGTCGAGCAGGAGCCTCACGCGCCGTACCAGTCGCGCGCGTCCTCGTCGGTGAACCCGTCGAAGTCGTCCGCCACCACGATCCTGCCCGCGAGCGCCCCGGGAGTGCGGACCTGCGGGCGCGCGGGCAGCGGCACCACCCGTGCGACGGGCCTGCCGTGCCGGGTGATGACCGTCTCCTCGCCCGCCTCGGCGCGCGCGACGATGCGTGACAGGTGCGTCTTGGCGTCGTAGATGCTGACCGGGTCCACCGCACCAGTGTCGAACTCTGACCAGATCTGGTCAAGGACGGTCGCCGGACGATCGGCCACGTGGCGCGGTCTCTCGGCCATGGTCGCCGGCGGGCGTCGCGCGGTGGGCTGGACCCATGACCCCGACCGACGTCCTCACCCTCGCCGCCGGCGTCGCGACCGCCCTCGTCGGCGGCGTGCTGCTCGCCTTCTCCGCGTTCGTCATGACCGGGCTGCGCGCGCTGCCGCCCGCGGTCGGGGCGGAGGCCATGCGCGCGGTCAACCGCGCGGCGCTGCGCCCGCCGCTGATGCTCGTGCTGCTCGGCTCGCTGCTGCTCGCCGTCGCGGCCGCCGTCGTCGCCGTCGCGGACGACGCGGCGGACGCCGGGACCGCCGTCGCCGGTGCGGCTCTCTACGTCGCGGGCGGGATCGGCGTCACGGCCGTCGGCAACGTGCCCCTCAACGAGCGGCTGGCGCGGGCCACGGACCCCGCCGGCGAGTGGGTGCGCTCCGCGCCGCGGTGGGTGGCGTGGAACCACGTCCGCACGCTCGCGTGCGCGGCCGCCGGCACGCTCCTGCTCCTCGCCGCCCGCTGACCCGGTGCCCGCCTGCCGCAGGAGTTGGCGACGGGCATGCGCTGGGCCCGGCCGCGCACGGGCCTCATGCCAGGGCCGGCGTCGCCTCCAGCGCCGCCACGTGGTCGAGGATCTTGTCGAGCACGACGGCGCGGTCGAACTGCAGCGCGTACTCGCGCGACCGCTCGGCCCACGCGGCCCGGTCGACCGGGTCCGTCGCCAGCACGTCGTCGAGCGCCGCCGCGATCGCGTC
>JAPSIR010000143.1 GCA_031178625.1 Cellulomonas sp. | reverse complement strand
GCGTACCCGGCTGCGTCGGCATCGGGGTGGGCGTCGTGCCCGGGTCCGTCGGCGTCGGGGTGGGCGTCGTGCCCGGGTCCGTCGGCGTCGGGGTCGGGGTCGTGCCCGGGTCCGTCGGCGTCGGGGTGGGCTCGGCGTCCGCTCCGACCGTCAGCAGCACGGGCGTGGACTCGACGTACGGCGTGCCGTCGTCGAACGTCAGGCGCGCGAACAGCGACGCACCGTCGAGGTCCGCCGTGGCGGGGAAGCGCAGGCGCGCCCCGTCCGCGTCCTCGACCAGCGCGGGCGTGGTCGCGCCCGGACGCTGCACGTACCACTCCCAGCGGTTCAGCACCGAGGCCGGCGCGACGGACGCGTCGAGCTCGACCTCCGCCCCGACCGCGTACCGGTCGGCGAGGCCCGCGACCGTCACCCGCTGCAGCGGCGCCGCACCGTGGTCGTCCACGTCGATCGTGGCCGCCGGCGACGTCGCGACGACCGCGCCGTCGACCAGCCGCTCCACCGTGACCTGCGCACCGTGCAGCGCCTGCTCCGCCGTCAGCGTCAGCTCGGCACCCGCGGCCTCGACCGCCACCGGCGACTCCTGGTCCGTGCGCTGCAGGGACCAGCGGAACTCGTCGTCCGCACCGGCCGGCGTCGCCACCGCGATCAGCCGCACCGGCGAACCCGAGTGGTAGTGCCCGGCCAGGCCGGTCACCGCCACCGTGGGCAGCGCCTCGCCCGAGACCGCGAGCGTCACCGCGCGCGACGGGCCGTAGGCCGTGCTCCCGTCCGGCTTCACGACCGCGACGCTCACCTGCGTGCCGTCGAGCGCCGCGTCCGCCGTGAAGGCGTACGTCGCACCGGTGGCACCCGCGACCGGCTGCGCCTCCGCGGCACCCGGGGCCCGCGTGAACCACTGGTAGGTGTCGAGCACGGACGCCGGCGCGACCCGCGCCGACAGCTCGACCGGCTGACCCGGGCGGTACTCCGCGGCCGCACCCGCCACCGACACGACCTGCGACGCCGGTGACCCGTGGTCGTCCACGCGGATCGTCACCGGCTCGGCCGTCAGCGGCTCCGCGCCCGGGACGGTCAGGGTCGCGCGCACCTCGACGCCGTGCAGCGCCTGCTCGGCGACCAGGTGGTGGCGCAGCCCGGAGGCACCCGGCAGGGTCGTCCAGTCCGCGCCCGGCCAGCGCCACTGCCAGTCGATGGTGTCGCCGTCGGCGAGGCCCGGGTCGGCCACCAGCTGGAGGTCGACGTCGTAGCCCTGGTGGAAGTGATCCCCGAGCGACTGGAAGAAGAGCAGCTGCTCGCCGGGGGGCGTCGTGGTGACGGTGATCTGCACGTTCGTCTGCGCGACGTACAGCTCCTCCTGCGTGCCGTAGCCCCGGGACGCGATGAGGTAGAGGCGGCCGCCGTCGTGCCGCGCCTCGATCGGGAGCTCGACCGCCAGGGCGTCGGCGGTCGTGCCGTGCCGGAGCTCCTCCCAGACCCAGTCGTCCCCGTCCTGCTTGCCGAAGGCCCACACGTACGTGAGGTCGTCGGCCGGCGGGTGCACGTCACCCGTCGCCCGCAGCGTGTCGCCGGCGCGGTACACGCCCTGGGTGCCGGAGATCTGCACCTCCCGGTCACGGATGTCGACGGCGAACGGCGCCGACTGGGCGACGGCGACGCCGTCGCGGAGGACCTGCACGGCCCAGTCGCCGGTGTAGCCCCACGCGTCGACGACGTCGATGCGGGTGGGGTCGACGACCACGGAGCCCTGGACCTCCGTCCACCCGTACGCGGCGTGCTGCACCAGACGGACCGACTCGCCCGCGGCGAGCGCACGGCCGCCGACGGCGACGCGGAGCCGGGCCGGGGAGTACGCCGGGGTCGGGCCGTCGAGGCGCGCGGTGGGCGCCTCCGCGGTGGCCGGGACGGAGAGCGCCGTCCACGGGGTCTGCTGCACGATCGCCGTCCCGCTGCGCAGGCGCGCGCTGATCTCGAACCCGTCGACAGAGACGTCGACGGACATCGCCAGCCGGCCGGCGGCCGCGGCCGTCCGGTCCTCCTCCTCGGGGAGGTAGATGCTGCTGCCGTTGCCGGCGCTGCCCACGGGGCGGATGCGCCACTGGATCGACTGGCCCTCGGCGAGGGTCACGCCCACGACCCGGGCCCGCAGGACGTCCCCCGGCGCGTAGGACGCCGCGACACCGGTGACGCCGAACTCGACGCCCCCGGCCTCCTCGGTGACGACCACGTCGACGGCTGCGGACGTCGAGGCCGCCGCGAGGTGCGCGACCGCCGGGACGAAGGACGCCGTGACGGCGGTCGTGCCGACCGCGAGGTCCTCCACGGTCATCGCGGCGGCACCGCCGGCGAGGGGCTCGTGGCCGAGCAGGCGCTCGCCCGCACGGAACTCGACGAAGCCCTCGACGTCCGCCGGGCTGACCGCCGCGGTCAGCGTCACGGCGTCACCGAGCACGGCGGCCGTCGTCGACGGCGTCACCGTCGTGGTGGTCGCGACGGGCTCGGGCAGGTCACCGACGACGAAGGTGTACGTCGCCGACGCGGTCTGCGGGGCGCCCGCGACCGTGACGGCCGCCTCGACGCCGATCCGGTAGGTGCCCGCCGCGGTGAACGCCCAGTTGGCGTGCATGTGCGTGCGGCCCACCGTGAAGCTGCGCAGCGCGGGGTCCACCGACGACCAGAGCCGCTGCGGCTGGCCGAAGTTGCCGGACGTGAAGAGCTCGAGCTCCCCCGGACCCTCCACACCGGTCAGGGTGAACGCCGTGCGGTCGCCCTCGACGGCACCGGCGGCGACGGACTCGGTCGAGAAGCCGGGCCACAACCGGCCCGGGCCCGGGTTGGACAGCGGCGCGACCCACACGTCCGCGCCCGCCCGGCCGAGGAACCCGTACGCCGGGGCGTCGGGGACCTGCATGCGCGACTCGTCCTCGAGGTGGAACCGCACCTCGGCCGGGTCGAAGCGCGTGCCGTTGCCCTCGGCCACGTCCGCCTTCGAGGTGAGGGTCAGGGTGCCGTCCTCGAGGAACGTGGACACGGTGTCGGTGTGCACGCCCGCGATGACGCGGTGCTCGGTCGGCGCGGGCGCCGGACCGTCGGCCGCGGCCGCGGCGCCGGCCGGCAGCACGACGCCGACGGCCACCACCGCCGCGGCGGTGAGAAGAGCCGTCAGGCGGCGCCTCGGTGGGGACTGGGTGATCACGGTGTGCCTTTCCTTCATGAGAGGGCGGTGAGGTCCGCGCCGCGTGGGCGGGCGTGGGTCGAGGTCTCGGTCGGGACGCGCGTCACGGCGTCGGCGGCGGCAGCGTCGCCAGGCGCTCGGCGGCGCCGGCGACCCGCGCGTTGTAGTCGGCGGACGGGTTGTAGGCGGTGACGGCGGCGATCCAGCCGTTCGGGTCCGTGAGGTCGCCGCCGGCGTCGCACAGGTAGACGGCGGCGGCGAGGGCCGCGTCGTCGAGGTCGTCGACGTCCGCCGTGCCGTCGAGGTCGCCGTCCTGCGCCGCGTCGGCCCACGTGGACGGCAGGAACTGCATCGGGCCGACCGCCCGGTCCCACGTGGTGTCGCCGTCGAGGGCGCCGCCGTCGGTGTCGCGGATCGCCGCGACGCCGGGGCTGCCGTCGAGCGCCACGCCGACGACGCGCGGCTCGACCCTCCCGTCGGCGCCCACCGTGCCGCCCTGCAGGGTGCCGTGGGCCGACTCGACCTCGCCGATCGCGGCGAGCGTGTTCCACCCGAGGCCGCAGGTCGGGTGCGTGTCGGCGACGGCCAGCGCCGCCCCCGCGTACGCGGCGAGCACGCGGGGCGGCAGGCCGACCGCCTCGGCGGTGCGGGCGACCCAGTCGGCGTCGGCGCGCTCGGGTACCGGGACGCCCGCGCCGGCGAGGCCGGTGCCCATCTCGTCCCGGTCGGCGTCCGCGTCCCGGTCGGCGGAGGTCCCGCTGGCAACGGTGCCGTCGGCGGCGGCGGTCGGCACCGCGCGCGGCGGTGCGGTGGGACGTACGGACGCCGTCGCGGACGCGGCGGGTGCCGCGGCGGGCGGCGGGACGAGTGCGGCCGCGACGAGCGCGCCGCCGCCCAGCAGCGTGAGGCCGACCGCGGCGACCGGCAGCAGCCGGCGCCCGGCGCTCACGCGGTCACCCCGGCGGGCACGGTGGCGGCCTCGGCCGGCGTCGCGTCGACCGGCCGCCGGCGCGGCCTGCGCCACGAGGCGACGACACCGCGGCGCGGCGAGAAGAACCACGCGAGCAGGAACGCGGCGGTCAGGACGAGCACGATCGTGCCGCCGGTCGGCAGGTCCCACGACCACGACACGTACAGCCCGACCAGGGCGGACAGCGCCCCGATCGTCGGGGCGAGCGCCATCATCACGCCGAGGCGGTCGGTGAGCAGGCGCGCAGTGGCGGCGGGCGTGACCAGCAGCGCGAGGACGAGGATGTTGCCGATCGTCTGCACGCTGATGACGACGGCGAGCGTGACCAGCACGTAGAGCACGAGGTCGAGCCGGAACACCGCCAGCCCCATCGCCCGCGCCGACTCCCGGTCGAGCGAGACCGTGACGAGCTCCTTGTTCAGCAGCAGCACGGCCGCGACGACGGCGGCGCCGGTGATCCCGACGACCCACACGTCGCGGTCGGGGATGCCGGCGATGGACCCGAACAGGAACTGCTGCAGCGAGCCGGCGTAGCCGGGCGCGCGGGAGATGATCACGATGCCGAGCGCGAAGGCGGCGACGAAGAAGACGCCGATGACCGAGTCCTCCTTGAGGCGCCGGTTCTGCGCGAACACGGCGACGAGCACCGCGGTGAGCACCCCCGCGACGGTCCCGCCGAGCACGAGGTTGCCGGAGAGCACGAACGCGACGGCCAGGCCCGGGAAGACGGCGTGCGCGACCGCGTCGCCGATGAACGCCATGCCGCGCAGCACCACGTGCGTGCCGACGACCCCGCACACCACGGAGGACATGACCGCGACGGCGAGCGCCTTGGGCAGGAACGCGAGGTCGGGGTTGAGCAGGTCGGTGAGGAAGTCGACGGGGTTCACGAGGTGACCGCCTTCAGCACGCGGAGCAGGGTGGAGCCGGGGCCGACGCCGAACGCGGCGGACCAGGCCGCCGTGTCGGCGGCGAGCGTGCGCGGCGCGCCGCACGCGACGACCGTGCGGTCGAGCAGCGCGACGCGGTCGCACGCGTCGAGCGCCGACGGGATGTCGTGGGTGGTCATGAGGACGGCCCGGTCGTCCCGGGCGAGGTCGACGAACAGCGCCTGGAGCAGCTCCTGCGTCGGCATGTCGAGACCGGTGAACGGCTCGTCGAGCAGCAGCAGCGCGGGCCGCAGCACCAGGGCACGGGCCACGAGGACGCGCTGGCGCTGCCCGCCGGACAGCTGCCCGACCGGCCGCTCCGCGAGGTCGGCCATCCGCACGAGGGCGAGCGCCTCGACCACGGCCTCCCAGTCGGCGGTCCGCGGACGGCGCAGCAGCCCCAGCCGGCCGGTGAGGCCGGTCATGACGACGTCGGCGACCGACAGGGGGAACTCCCAGGCGAACTCGTGCCGCTGCGGGACGTAGCCGACCGGCACGCGACCCGGCGCGGCGCGGCGGCCGTCGACCGTGACCGTGCCCCGGGCGGGGCGCAGCAGGCCGAGCACCGTGCGCAGCAGGGTGGTCTTGCCCGCGCCGTTGGGGCCGAGCAGGCCGACGAGCTCGCCGCGGTCGACCGTCAGGTCGACGTCGCGCAGGACCGGCCGCCCGCCGAGCTCGACGTGCACGCCGGCGAGCACCAGCGCGGTGGACCCCGGGGCGCGCGACCTCGTGGCCGGCCGCGGGGACACGGCGGTCGCGGACGCGGCGGTCGCCACGTCGGCCGCGGTCACGCCGCACCCCCGTCGCCCGCACGGCCACCGGCACCCGCGCCGGTACCGGCACCCGCGGCCGGCGACGTCCCGCCCGCCACCGCGCCCGTCAGGACCCGCCGCCGGGCGCGCGCACCGCGCACCCCCGCGACGACGAACCCGGCGACCAGCGCGACGGCGACCAGCACGACCGCGCCGACGAGGGCCGGCACGAGCGCACCGCGCCCGCCGTCGGTCGCGGCCGGCGCACCGGTGTCGTCGGTCGACGCCTCCGCCGCGCCGCCGTCGGCCGGCTCGCCCGCCGGTGCGTCCGTGGCGACCGGCTCGGCGGAGAGCTCCGTGCCCGCCCACGTCGCGGCCAGCGCCTCGTCCGTCGAGGTGGCCGAGCCGACCGCGAACCGCAGCACCTGCGTGTCCGACGCGGTGGTCCCGTCGACGAGGTCGGCCTCGGCGGTGAGCCGCAGCAGGTAGACGCCCGGCTGCGTGAACACCCAGTTGGCGTGCGTGTGCGTGTTGACGTCCACCCACACGGGCTGCGGCTCGGCGACGCGCGAGTCCCACAGCACCTGCGGCTCCCCGAACGACCCGGACTGCAGGTACACCGACACGGTGCCGGGGCCCTGCACGCCACTGAGCGAGAGCGTCACGCCGCGGTCGATGGTGGCCATGACGTCGGGGTCCTGGGTGTTCCAGCCGAGCCAGACCACCTCGGGGTCCTGCGTCTGCGGCACGACCCACACGGGCGCGCCCGGGGCCGCGCCGAGGAAGGCGTACGCCGGGTCCTCGGGGACCGTCAGCTGCGCGGCGTCGGTCACTCGCAGGACCGTCTGGTCCGGGTACCGCCACACGCTCGTGGCGTTCGCGTCCGCCTTGGCGACGTCGTCGTGCACGAGGAACTGCCACCGCCCGTCCACGAGGCGCGGGCCCATGTCGACGTGCCCGGCCTCGAGCACGCGCGTGCCCGTGACGACGGCGGCGCCGGCGTCGATGGTCTGGTCGAGGTCCGGGTCGTCGACGGCGGCCACGGCCGGGCCCGCGAGCGCCGCGACGACGGCGGTCGCCGCCGTGAGCAGCGCTGCGAGCCGGGCGGTGCGGTGCCGGGTGGCGCCCTGCCGCGCGGTGCGGCTGCGGGCGGGGGTGGGCAGGGACGGGCGGGGCATGGTGCGGTCCTCGCAGGGGGTGGGGAGGGTGGTCATGCGCCCAGGCACCGCCGGATCTCGTCGGCGTTGGCGCGCATCATGGCGGCGTAGTCGGGGGCGTCCGCGTCGAACGTGTCCCCGTAGAGGCGGCACACCGCGACGCCGAGCTCGGCGGCGATCTCCGTGAGCGTCGAGGAGCGGGCGGCCAGGTTGGGCTCGAGGAAGACGGCCGGCACCTCGAGGGTGCGGATGGTCTGCGCGAGGCGGCGGCGGTCGGCCATCGACGACTCGGTCGACGGGTTGGGCGTCACGAACCCCGCGACGGACAGGCCGTAGGCGTGCGCGAGGTACCCGAACGCGTCGTGCGTCGTGATGAGGTGCCGCCGCTCGGGCGGCACCTGCGCGAGCGTGTCCCGCACGTACGTGTCGACCTGCTCCAGCTCGCGCAGGTAGGCCGACGCGCGCTCCCGGTAGCCGCGGGCGCCGGCGCTGTCCGCGGCCGTGAGCGTGTCGCGGATCAGCTGCACGTACGCCATGCCGTTGCGGACGTCGTGCCACAGGTGCGGGTCGATCTCGCCGTGCACGTGCTTGCCGAGCACGGCCTGCGGGAGCTGGTGCACCGGCGTGCCGGGGCGGCCGAGGAAGGCGAACTGGGGGCCGGCGGGCACCTCCTCGAGCGCCTTGGCCGGCACGTGCACGACCACCTCGTCGGGTGCGTAGACGTCGCCGCCGTGCCCCGCGCCCTCGGGGTCGTGCCGCACGCCGAGCCGGCCGGTGCCCAGGTCGACGGTCAGGTCGGCGTGCCCGCGGTCGAGCACGACCGCGTCGGGGCGGCCGGCGCGCGAGGGGTCGACGCCCACGGCGAACGTGAACGTCGCCTCGTCGAGGTCGACCGGGCGTGACGTGTCGTCCACCTGGAGCCGCGCGCGCAGCGTGAGGGTGTGCACACCCGGCTCGGTGAACGCCCACGACAGGTGCGTGTGCGCGTCGGCCGGCAGCGTCATGGTGTCGTCGCGGTAGCCGGTGGCGGCGTCGAAGCCGTCGGAGGAGTCGAGGTAGACGTCGGTGTCGCCGAACG
>JAPSIR010000142.1 GCA_031178625.1 Cellulomonas sp. | reverse complement strand
GCGCACCGCATCGTCACCGTGGGCCGGGTCGACGGCGTCGCGTACGTCGACGACTCGAAGGCCACCAACGCGCACGCGGCGGCGGCGTCCCTCGCGGCGTTCGGCGAGGGCTCGGTCGTGTGGGTCGCGGGCGGGCTCGCCAAGGGGGCGACGTTCGACGACCTCGTCCGCACCCGCCGCGACCGTCTGCGCGGCGTCGTCCTCATCGGCGTCGACCGCGCGCCGCTGCGGGACGCCCTCGCCCGACACGCACCGGATGTCCCGGTGATCGAGGTGGCCGCCGGTGAGACTGAGCCGGTGATGACCCGAGCCGTGCACGAGGCCCGTCGGCTGGCGGCCGGGGCACCCGCCGGGGTCCCCGTCACCGTCCTGCTCGCGCCCGCGAGCGCCTCGATGGACCAGTTCGCGTCGTACGCGGCGCGCGGCGACGCCTTCGCGGCGGCCGTGCAGGCACTCGGGGCGGACGGGGTGAGCCCGCGCGCCGACGGCCCGGAGGCCCGCCCGTGACGGCGACCGCCGGCCCGCGCCCGGCGATCGGCACGCGCACCCCCGGCGGCGGCACCCCCGTCGCGGGCCGCGAGCCGTCGTTCCTCGGCGCGTGGAACTCCGCCGTCACCAGCTACTACGTGCTCGTCGGCGCGAGCGCGCTGCTCGTGGTCGTCGGCCTGGTGATGGTGCTGTCGAGCTCGAGCGTCGAGTCGCTCGCCGACGGGGACTCGCCGTACGCGGTGTTCCTCGACCAGGCGAAGTACGCGCTCATCGGGCTGCCGGCGCTGCTCGTGCTGTCGCGGATGCCCGTGCGGGCGCTGCGCGCCGCCGCGTGGCCGGTGCTCGGTGCGGCGGTCGTGTTCCAGATGCTCGTGTTCACGCCGCTCGGCTGCGGCGCGGGCGGCAACCGCAACTGGGTCTGCCTGCCGGGCTTCTCGGCGCAGCCGTCGGAGACGGTCAAGCTCGCCCTCGCCGTGTGGCTCGGGGCCGTCCTCACCCGCAAGCTCGCGCTGCTGCACGAGTGGAAGCACGCGCTCGTCCCCGCCGTGCCCGTCGCCGGCCTCGCGATCGGCGCGGTCCTGCTCGGCCACGACCTCGGGACGGCGCTCGTCCTCGTCCTGCTCGTGGCGGGTGCGATGTTCGTCGCCGGCGTGCCGCTGCGCATCTTCGCCGTCGCGGGCCTCGTCGCCGCCGCGGGCGTGGCCGTGCTCGCCGCCGGCAGCGAGAACCGGGTGAACCGCATCATGTCGTGGCTGTCGGCCACGTGCGACGTCACCAACGAGTGCTACCAGACGCTGCACGGCGGCTGGGGCCTCGCGACCGGCGGCCTCGGCGGACTGGGGCTGGGGGAGAGCCGCGAGAAGTGGTCCTACCTGCCGGCGGCGCACAACGACTTCATCTTCGCCATCCTCGGCGAGGAGCTCGGGCTCGTCGGCACGCTGCTCGTGCTCGGGCTGTTCGCCCTGCTCGCGTTCGCCATGATCCGGGTCATCCGGCGGCACCCCGACCCGTTCGTCAAGATCACGACGGCCGGCATCTGCGCGTGGGTCGTCGGCCAGGCCACCATCAACATCGCGGTCGTCATCGGCCTCGCACCCGTCATCGGCGTGCCGCTGCCGCTCGTGTCCGCAGGAGGGTCCGCACTCATCGTGACGATGGCCGCGCTCGGCGTCCTCATCTCCTTCGCCCGCTCGGAGCCCGGCGCCGCCGAGGCGCTCGCCGCACGGCCCTCCGTGGTCCGCCGCTCGCTCGCGGTGATCGGACGGACCCGTGGCTGACGCGCCCGCCGTCCTCCTCGCCGGCGGCGGCACCGCCGGGCACGTCAACCCGCTGCTGGCGGTCGCCGACGAGCTGCGGCGCCGGCACCCGGACGCGCGCCTGTCGGTGCTGGGCACCGCCGAGGGCCTCGAGGCCCGGCTGGTGCCGGAGCACGGGTACCCGCTCGCGGTCGTGCCTCGCGTCCCGCTGCCGCGCCGCCCCACGGCCGACTGGTTCCGGCTGCCCGGCCGCCTGCGCGCCGCGGTGGCCGCCGCGGAGGACGCGATCGACGCGATCGGCGCGCAGGTCGTCGTCGGGTTCGGCGGGTACGTCGCCACGCCGGCGTACCTCGCGGCCCGCCGGCGCGGCGTGCCCGTGGTGGTGCACGAGCAGAACGCCCGTCCCGGCCTCGCGAACCGGCTGGGCGCCCGCGGCGCGGCGGCCGTGGCCGTCACGTTCGCCGGCACCGAGCTGCCCGGCGCCCGCGTGACCGGGCTGCCGCTGCGGCGCCCCGTCCAGGACCTCGTGGACGCGCGAGCGACCGACCCGGCCGGCACGCGCAGCGCCGCGGCGGCCGCCCTCGGCCTCGACCCCGACGCCACGACGCTGCTCGTCACCGGCGGCTCGCTCGGCGCGGTCAGCGTCAACCGGGCCGTCGCCGGCGCCGCCGCGGACCTGCTCGCCACCGGCGCGCAGGTGCTGCACCTGACCGGCCGCGGCAAGGACGCCGACGTGCGCGCAGCCGTCGCTGACGTGCCCGGCGCCGAGCGGTACCACGTGCTCGAGTACCTCACCGCGATGGAGCACGCCCTGGCCGTCGCCGACGTCGTCGTGGGCCGTGCCGGCGCGGGCACGGTGTGCGAGCTGGCGGCGCTCGGCATCCCGGCGGTGTACGTGCCGCTGCCCGTGGGCAACGGCGAGCAGCGCCTCAACGCCGCGCCGGTCGTCGCGGCCGGGGGCGGCGTCCTCGTCGACGACGCCGACCTCACGCCCGACTGGGTGCGGGCGCACGTGCCCGTGCTGCTCGCTTCCGGTGACGCCGCGCAGGCGCGGCTGCGCATGGGGGCCGCTGCCGCCGGCGTGGGCGTGCGCGACGGTGCCGCCCGCGTCGCGGAGCTCGTGGAGGCGCAGCTCCCGCCGCACGCGACGGCGTCCGCGGCGCCCGCCGGCGCCGCACCCGCCGACGGACCGGCCGTGCCGCACCCCGGCACGCGCGGTCCCGTGCCGCTCGCGGACCTCGGCCGCGTGCACCTCGTCGGCGTCGGCGGGGCGGGCATGTCGGCGATCGCGCCGCTGCTCGCGTCCCGCGGGCTGACGGTCAGCGGGTCCGACGCGCACGACGGTCCTGCGCTCGCCGGCCTGCGCGCGGCGGGTGTGCTCGTGCACGTGGGCCACGACGCCGCGCACGTCGCAGACGCCGACTCGCTCGTCGTGTCGTCGGCGGTGCGGGCGTCGAACCCCGAGGTGGCGGCGGCGCAGGCGCGCGGGCTCCCCGTGCTGCACCGGTCGGAGGCGCTGGCGTCGCTCATGGCCGGCCGGGACGCCGTGGCGGTCGCCGGTGCGCACGGCAAGACGACGACGTCCGCGATGATCGCGACGGCGCTCGTGCACGCGGGCGCCGACCCGGCGTTCGCGATCGGCGGAGTCGTCCGGTCGGCGGAGGGCACGCTCGGCGGCTCGCGCCACGGCGAGGGCCCGTTCGTGGCCGAGGCCGACGAGTCCGACGGGTCGTTCCTCGCCTACGAGCCGCTCGTGGCGGTCGTGACGAACGTCGAGCCCGACCACCTGGACCACTACGGCTCGCGCGCGGCGTTCGAGCAGGCGTTCGTGCGCTTCGCCGAGCGGGTGCGCCCGGGCGGCCTGCTCGTGGCGTGCGCGGACGACCCGGGCGCGGCGCGGCTGGTGGCGGGCGCGCGCGAGGCGCTGCGGCGCCGCGGCGCGGACGTCGTCACGTACGGGCTCGAGCAGGACGCGGACGTGCGGCTCGGCGCGAGCCGCGCGACGGACGACGGCCGGTGGGAGGTCGTCCTGACGCCGGCCGACGGGACGGACCCCGTCACGCTGCGGCTGCGCGTGCCCGGCGCGCACATGGCGCTCGACGCGGCCGCCGCGTGGTGCGTGCTGCGCCGGCTCGGCGTCGCGTCGGCCGACGCGGCCGCCGGCCTCGACGCGTTCGTCGGCACGGGCCGTCGGTTCGAGGACCGCGGCACGGCCGCGGGCGTGCGCGTCGTCGACGACTACGCGCACCACCCCACCGAGGTGGCGGCGCTGCTGACGGCCGCCCGTCAGGTCGCCGGCACCGGGCGCGTGCTCGCGCTGTTCCAGCCGCACCTGTTCTCGCGCACGCGGACGTTCGCGGCGGAGTTCGGCGCGGCGTTCGACCTGGCCGACGCCGTCGTGGTGACCGACGTGTACGCCGCCCGCGAGGACCCGGACCCCGCGGTGACGGGCGCGCTCGTGGCGGACGCCGTGCCGACGCCCGGCAAGGCGAGCTTCGTCCCCGACCGGGCCGACGCGGCGCGCGCCGTCGCGGCGCTGGCACGGCCGGGCGACCTCGTCCTCACGGTCGGTGCGGGCGACGTCACCGAGCTGGCACCGGTCGTGCTGGCCGAGCTGGGGGCCCGGGACGTGACCGCGGCGGGCCGGGGCGCGTCCGTGGACGGTGCGGTGCCGTGAGCCCGGACCGGCCGCCCGCACCGCGCCCGCGCCGACCGGCCGGCCCGGCGCGGACGTCCCGTCCCGCGCGCGACCGCCCGGCCGCGTCGCGCCGCGGCGCAGCGCGTCCCGAGCGTCCTGAACCTCCCGCCGCGACCGGCCCCTCCGCCGCGGTGCCTCCGGCCGACGCGCCGGCACCCGACGTGCGTCCCGCCGGGCTGCCGCGGGCCGACGTGCCGTCGCGCGCGGACGCCGGCTCGACGCGCCGGCCCCGTACCGGGCCCGTGCCGACCACGACGGGCGGCACGTCCCGCGTCGTGGCCGGGCCGACCACCGCCACGGGGCCCACGCGCACCGTCACCACCTACACGGTCGGCCGCTTCTCCGGCCCGGTGCGGCCCGCGGTCGTGTCGACGACGTCGCGCGAACGGTTCGCCGAGCGCGCGCGGGCGCGCCGGGCCCTCGCGCGGCGACAGGTCCTGCTCATCGCCGCGGGCGTGCTCGTCGCCGGCGGCCTCGGCTGGCTGCTGCTGCTCTCGCCCGTGCTCGCGCTCGACCCCGCCGAGGTCGAGGTGACGGGCGCGGGGACGGTCGTGGCCGTCGACCAGGTGCTGGGCGTCGTCGCGGAGCACCACGGCACGCCGCTGCCGCGCCTGGACACGGTGCGCCTGCGCGACGAGGTGCTGGAGGTGCCGGGCGTGCGGGAGGCGCGGGTCGTTCGCGAGTGGCCGCAGGGGCTGGCCGTGCAGCTCGTGTCCCGCGAGCCGGTCGCGGCCGTGCCCGAGGAGGCCCCGCCCGCGGGCGGGGCGACGGGGTTCGCGCTGCTCGACCAGGAGGGCGTCCAGGTCGGGCGCGCCGACGCGGCACCCGAGGGTCTGCCGGTGGTCGACGTGCCCGTCGGCGACGCGCGCACGCTCACGGCGGTGCTGCACGTGCTCGAGCAGCTGCCGCCGGACCTGCTCGCGCAGGTGGCGGGCGTGTCCGCGAGGACCCAGGACACCGTGTCCATGCAGCTGCGCGACGGGACCAAGGTCGAGTGGGGGAGCGCGGACGAGACCCCGCTGAAGGTGGCGGTGCTCGCGGCGCTCCGTGCCGCGCCGACCGCCGCGGGAGCGACCGTCTTCGACGTCTCCGCGCCGCGCATGCCGATCACGCGGTGAGCCGGCGCAGCGTGGCGGGAGGGCCGTCGAGGCCCGAGCGCGACGAGCGCGCCCCGGCGAGGACCAGGGCGCGTCTGCGCGCCGGTGGGCGACACGCGCACAGTGGTCGTTGATCGCGGGCAGGGCGCCACCTAGCGTCACGACCGGCAGCGCACCTGACATAACTCTAACCCTCGACCTGAGGGTGAAGGTTGCAGATCGCGGCGGCACGCACCGCGTGCCGTCACCAGTACGAGCACCAGCAGCACGAGCAGCGGCACCCCAGGGCCGCGACCCACGAACGAGAGGCACCCACCGTGGCAGCTCCCCAGAACTACCTGGCGGTCATCAAGGTCGTCGGCATCGGCGGGGGCGGCGTCAACGCCGTGAACCGCATGATCGAGGTCGGCCTCAAGGGTGTCGAGTTCATCGCCGTCAACACCGACGCCCAGGCGCTCCTCATGTCCGACGCGGACGTCAAGCTCGACGTCGGGCGCGAGCTCACGCGCGGCCTCGGCGCCGGCGCGGACCCCGAGGTCGGCAAGAAGGCCGCGGAGGACCACGCGGAGGAGATCGAGGACGTCCTGCGCGGCGCCGACATGGTCTTCGTCACCGCGGGCGAGGGCGGCGGCACCGGCACCGGCGGCGCCCCCGTGGTCGCGCGCATCGCGCGCTCGCTCGGCGCCCTGACGATCGGCGTCGTCACGCGGCCCTTCACGTTCGAGGGGCGGCGCCGCTCGGTGCAGGCCGACGCGGGGATCGACGCGCTGCGCGCCGAGGTCGACACGCTCATCGTCATCCCCAACGACCGTCTGCTGTCGATCTCGGACCGCTCGGTCTCGGTGCTCGACGCCTTCCACTCGGCGGACCAGGTGCTCCTGTCCGGCGTGCAGGGCATCACCGACCTCATCACGACGCCCGGCCTCATCAACCTCGACTTCGCGGACGTGAAGTCGGTCATGCAGGGCGCCGGCTCGGCGCTGATGGGCATCGGGTACGCGCGCGGCGAGGACCGCGCCGTGCAGGCCGCCGAGATGGCGATCTCGTCGCCGCTGCTCGAGGCGAGCATCGACGGCGCCCACGGCGTGCTGCTCTCGATCCAGGGCGGGTCGGACCTCGGCCTGTTCGAGATCAACGAGGCCGCACGCCTCGTGCAGGAGGCGGCGCACGCCGAGGCGAACATCATCTTCGGCGCCGTCATCGACGACGCCCTCGGCGACGAGGTGCGCGTCACGGTCATCGCCGCGGGCTTCGACGGCGGTGGCCCGTCCCGGCGCGACCAGCGCGGGCTCGGCCAGGTCGGCGCGCCGGCCCGGCAGGTGCCCGCAGTGGCGCCGGCGCCCGCCGCGCCGTCGGTCGGCCAGCTGCCGACGCCGCGTCCCGTGCAGGTGCAGGACGAGGACCTGGTGCCGCTCGGCACGCTGCGCGCGGCCCCCGCGCCGGCCCCCGAGGCGCGCGAGGTGCCCGCGTTCCTGTCGTCGCAGCCGGAGCCCACGCCGCACACCGGCCCGCTCGAGGTGCCGCGGGTCTTCGCCGACGAGCCGACGCGGCGCGAGCGCGACCGCGACGAGCTCGACGTGCCTGACTTCCTCAAGTAGGAGCCGGGTCGTGACGGCCGTCGCGTTCGACCCGGTCGACCTCGGACCGGGCGTGCGGGCCGGCTTCACGCGACGCGACGGCGGCGTGAGCGCGCCGCCGTGGGACGGGCTCAACGTCGGTCTCGCGGTCGGTGACGACATCGCCGCCGTCGCGCGCAACCGGCGGCTCCTCGCCGAGCAGGTCGACGCGCCCGTGGTCTTCGCCACTCAGGTGCACGGGCGGGCGGTCGCCGTCGTCGACGCCCTCCCGGCCGGTGACCCGGCGACCACGGGCGTGGCCGAGGCCGACGCGCTCGTCACCACGGCCACCGACGTCGCGCTCGCCGTGTACGTCGCCGACTGCGTGCCCGTCCTGCTCGCGGACCGCGCGGCGGGCGTGGTCGCCGCGGCGCACGCGGGACGGCCCGGCCTCGTCGCGGGCGTCCTGCAGGCCACCGTCGCCGCCATGGAGCGGTGCGGCGCGCGTGCCGACCGCGTCGTCGCCGTCCTCGGGCCCTGCATCGCGGGGGAGTCGTACGAGGTGCCCGACGCGCTGCGTGACGACGTCGCGGCGGTCGTGCCGGAGGCGGCCGCCCGCACCCGCGCGGGCACCGCCGCCGTGGACCTGCGCGCAGGTGCCCGGGCCGTGCTCGGGCGCTGCGGCGTGCGCGTGGTGCGGGTCGACCCGCGGGACACCTACGCCGACCCCGCGCTGTACTCCCACCGCCGCGCCGTGCACGCCGACCCGGCCGCACCGCGCACGGGCCGCCTCGCGGGCGTCGTCCGGCTCCTGCCGTCCTGACCTGCCCGGACGGCGCCACGGACGAGTTGCGACACGCCCGCGTGTCGCAGCGCGCGACGACCCCCGCGTTGCTAGCGTCACCAGCGCACACACGTCCCGCCGGCCCCGTCGCCGGGCGGGTGTGCGGCTCGAGGCAGCCGGGTGGTC
>JAPSIR010000364.1 GCA_031178625.1 Cellulomonas sp. | reverse complement strand
GCGGGCTGGAACTTCGCCAGCTGGGCGTCCCGCCTGCCGGCTGTCCGCGACGCCCTCGGGCTCACCCCCGACCGGATGGGCCTGCTGCTGCTCGTCGGCTCGTTCGGCTCGCTGCTCGCGCTGCCGCTGTCCGGGCTGGTCGTCGAGCGCCTCGGCGCGCGGCGGACGGTGCTCGGCTTCGGGCTGCTCAACGCCCTCGGCTACGCGGTCGGCTGCGTCGGCGTCGCCACGGGCGAGGTCGTCGTCGTCGGCGCGGGGCTCGTGCTGGCGGGCGTCGGCACCGGCGTGTGGGACGCGTCGATGAACCTCGAGGGCGCCGTCGTCGAGCAGCGCCTGGGCCGCACCGTGATGCCGCGGTACCACGCCGGCTTCTCGGTGGGCACGATGGCGGCCGCGGGGGCCGCCGCGCTCGTCGCCGGGCTGCACGTGCCGGTCGAGGTGCACCTGCCCGTCGCGGTGGCCCTGTCGAGCGTCGTGCTCGCGGTCGCGGTGCGCGCGTTCCTGGCGGAGGGCGGCGGGACGCACGGCGTGACCGGCGCCGAGCCGGCCGCCGGCACGCGCGCCGACCCGGCGACCGCGGCGCCCGCACCGCGCGGTGCGCGCGCCGCCGTCGGCGCGTGGCTCGAGCCGCGGACGCTGCTCGTGGGCCTGGTCGTGCTCGCCGCGGCGCTCACCGAGGGCGCGGCGAACGACTGGGTCAGCCTCGCCGTCGTCGACGGGTTCGGCACCGGCCACGCCGTCGGTGCCCTCGGCTTCGGTCTCTTCGTCACGGCCATGACCGGGATGCGCCTGCTCGGCACGCGCCTGCTCGACCGCTACGGCCGTGTCGCGGTGCTGCGCCTGTGCGCGGCCCTCGCGTTCGTCGGGCTGCTCGTGTTCGGGCTGGCCGGCTCGCTGTGGGTCGCGCTCCTCGGGGTCGTCGCGTGGGGCGCGGGCGCGGCGCTCGGCTTCCCGGTCGGCATGAGCGCCGCGTCCGACGACCCGCGCAGGGCCGCCCAGCGCGTCGCCGTCGTGTCGACCATCGGGTACTCCGCGTTCCTCGCCGGGCCGCCGCTGCTCGGGCTCCTCGCCGAGCACGTCGGCTACCGGCAGGCGCTGCTCGCGATCCTCGTCCCCGTGGTGCTCGGGCTGCTCGTCACGAGCGCCGCGCGACCGCTCGCGCAGGCGGCGACGGGGATCACGGGGGCGCCCGGTCCGGAGCCGGCGCCCGCGGCCCCGCACGGGGCGCCGCGCGACGTAGCCTGACGGGGTGGAGCTCGACACCTGCGCCCTGCCCGGTCCCGCACCGGAGCCCGCGGACGCCCCCGTACCGTCGCACGCCGGCACGCCCGCGCTCGCGGACCTGACGACGCTGCGCGTCGGCGGGCCGGCGGGCCGGTACGTCGAGACGCGCACCGAGCAGGAGCTGGTCGCCGCGGTGCGGGAGGCCGACGCGGCCCGTGAGCCGCTGCTCGTGCTCGGCGGCGGCTCCAACGTCCTCGTCGCCGACGCGGGGTTCCCGGGCGTCGTCGTCCGCGACGTCCGCGGCGGCGTCGAGGTGCCCGACGCCTCGGCGTGCGCGGGGGTGACGCTGACCGTGCCCGCCGGCACCGTGTGGGACGACGTCGTCGCGTACGCCGTCGAGCACGAGCTCGTGGGCGTCGAGGCACTGTCGGGCATCCCCGGCTCGACCGGCGCGACGCCCGTGCAGAACGTCGGCGCCTACGGGCAGGAGGTCGCGCAGACGATCTCGCAGGTGCGGGTCTGGGACCGCGGCCGCGAGCGCGTGCGGACGC
>JAPSIR010000363.1 GCA_031178625.1 Cellulomonas sp. | reverse complement strand
CGCGGACGAGGTCCCGGTCGAGGCCGACGCCCGCGGAGTCGAGCGCGGCGCTGTAGCCGTGGAACCTCTCCTGCGACGCGGCGGACGCCGACGGGCCGCCGATCCACGCGATGCGCCGGTGGCCGAGGTCGAGCAGGTGCTCCGCCGCGGTGCGTCCGCCGGCCCAGTTGGTCGAGCCGATGCTGACGACCTCGGGCGTGTTGACGTCGACGGGGTCGACCATGACGAAGGGCAGCCCGGCGGCCTCCGCGGCGGCGAGCATCGTCGCCGGCTCGCCGAGGGTGAGGCCGATGACGCCGACGACGCCCGACGCGAGCTGCTGCTCGACCCAGGCGCGGGCGAGCGTGCGGCTGCGCCGCGACTCGCGGTCGGGGGCGACGCGCAGCAGCAGGTCCGCCCGGCTCGCGGTGGCCGCGGCGAGGACGCCGCGCAGGACCCCGGACACGTAGGGCGACTCCTCGCCGTCGACCACGGCGGCGAGAGCGCGCGTGCGCGGCGGCGTCCACGGCTGCGTGCTCGGGCGGTAGCCCAGCTCGGCGACGGCGTCGAGGACGCGGCGGCGCGTGTCCTCGGCGATGTCGCTGCGCCCGTTGAGGGCCTTGGACACCGTGCCCTTGGTGACGCCCGCGCGTGCGGCGACGTCCGTGAGCGTGACGCGCCCCGAGGGCGGCCTGCCTGCCATGTGCGCTCCTTCACCCGAAACCGTTTCGAGCGTACGGGCTCGCGGCAACGGATGGCAACGTCCCAAGCGTTTCGTCCGGTCGTGCGTTGACCGCCATCGCTCGTCGCAGTAGCGTCGCGGCGCGGTACAACGGTGCGAAACTGTTGCGGTGACCTCGACGGTGAGGTGGCCGGCAGGGGCGTGCGAGGGACCTGGGGATCGCGTCGACCGTCGTGCCGCGCCATCCGGGCGGGACGTACCCACCCACGAGGAGAGACGGAACAGATGACCCACCCGACGTCGACCCCCGCCCCGCACCGGATCGACGGCGCGACGCCCGAGGAGCGGCCGCTGCGCCACATCTGGAACGCGTGCCTCGGTGCCGGCCGTGCCAACGAGGCGCTGCGCGCCGACTGGCAGGCCCACTTCCGCGAGGCCGTCGACGTGCTCGGTGCCCGCACCGTGCGCTTCCACGGCATCTTCCACGACGACATGTTCGTGTACCGCGCGACGTACGGCGGCGGCTTCGGGCCCGATACCGTGCTGGCGGAGCCGGTGCACACCTTCAGCTACGTCGACAAGGTCATGGACTTCGTCCTCGAGGCCGGGGCCCGGCCGTTCGTCGAGCTGGGGTTCATGCCGCGGGCGCTCGCGACGCAGACCGAGACGCTGTTCTGGTGGAAGGCGCACTGCAGCCCGCCCACCGACATGGGCGCGTGGGCCGAGCTGGTGCGCGCGACCGTGCAGCACTGGGTCGACCGGTACGGCCTCGACGAGGTGCGCGAGTGGCGCTTCGAGGTGTGGAACGAGCCGAACCTCGTGCCGCACTTCTGGACCGGCACCCGCACGCAGTACTTCGAGCTCTACGAGGCGTCGGTGCGGGCCGTGAAGTCGGTGGACGAGCGGCTGCTCGTGGGTGGACCGTCCACCAGCGTGTTCGTCGCGGACGACCGCTACGCGGGCGAGGTCGAGGACCCGAGCCGCACGCGCGGCACGGCCACCGCGACGGACGTCGACGCGCTCGACTGGCGCCCGGTGTGGATCGAGGAGTTCATCGCCTGGTGCGCCGAGCGCGACCTGCCGGTCGACTTCCTCACCACGCACCTGTACCCGACC
>JAPSIR010000362.1 GCA_031178625.1 Cellulomonas sp. | reverse complement strand
AGCACCCGGCCCAGCTTCACGAGCGGCACGGCGAGCACGCCCACCAGCAGCACGAACGCGATGGCGGCGATCAGCCCGGCGACGTCCCCGACGGACATGCCCGTTCCCCTCTCGGTACGTGGAGGCGCGACGGCCGACGGCCGCGCGACCCGGCCACCCTACCCGCGAGGGCGGGGGCGGCCACGTGCACGAACGCCCCGCGGCGCGGCGCGCGGCGGGGCGTTCGTGCTGGACCGGGGCGGTGCCGCCCCGGTCGGAGCGCTGCAGGTCAGCGGGCGTAGTACTCGACGACCAGCTGGACCTCGCACGTGACCGGGATCTCGGCGCGCTTGGGGCGGCGCACGAGCACGGCCGACAGCTTCTCGAGCTGCACGTCGAGGTAGCCCGGCAGGGTCGGGAGGACGTCGCGGTGCGCGCCGGCGGCGGCGACCTGGAACGGCACGGTGGCCTGCGACTTCGGCTTGATCTGGAGCGTCTGGCCCTCCTTCACGCGGAAGGACGGGCGGTCGACGATCTTGCCGTCGACGAGCACGTGGCGGTGCACGACGACCTGGCGCGCCTGGAGGATCGTGCGGGCGAAGCCGGCACGCAGGACCAGCGCGTCGAGACGCGTCTCGAGGTCCTCGACGAGGGCCTCACCGGTCAGGCCCGGGGCCTTGCGGGCGTTCTCGTACGCCTTGGCGAGCTGCTTCTCGCGCAGCGCGTACTGGGCGCGCAGACGCTGCTTCTCGCGCAGACGGACGGCGTAGTCCGACTCGGTGCGGCGACGGGCACGGCCGTGCTCGCCGGGCGGGTAGGGGCGCTTCTCGAAGTGCTTGACGGCCTTGGGCGTCAGGGCCAGGCCGAGGGCGCGGCTCAGGCGGACCTGGCGGCGCGAGCGGGTCACACTGCTCACAGATGTACTTCCTGTCGTGTTCTCGTTGACGATCACACCCGCGCACCGGAGCTGGGCTCCGGACGGAAAGGGATCCGGCGGGCGTGGGGCCGACCACGGTGCGGCGCGCGTCCCTCCGTCGGTCCGAGCTGCTGCTCGGGCGTGCGGCGGGGTGGCGGTGCGTCGCGGGCTGAGGCCCCAGGCGGTCGTCCACCTCGGCGGACGACCGCACCACTGTACCGGACGCGTGGCCCACCCCCGGCACGGGCCCCCGACGAGCCGTCCCGACGGACGTCAGCGCGTGCCGTCGCCCTGCTCGAGGATCTGCCGGATCCGCCCGAGCCGCTCCTGCACCGAGCGCTCGAACCCGCGGTCGCTCGGCTCGTAGTACCGCGTGCCCACCAGCTCGTCGGGCAGGTACTGCTGCGGCGCGACGGCGTGCGGCTCGTCGTGCGCGTACCGGTAGCCCTTCCCGTGGCCGAGCGCCTTCGCGCCGGCGTAGTGCGCGTCGCGCAGGTGGGTCGGCACGGACCCCAGCCGCCCCGCGCGCACGTCCTCGAGCGCCCGGTTGATGCCGACGTACGCGGCGTTCGACTTCGGCGCCGTCGCGAGGTGCACGACCGCCTCGGCGAGGATGATCCGCGCCTCCGGCATGCCGATCAGCGCGACCGCCTGCGCGGCCGCGACCGCGGTCTGCAGCGCGCTCGGGTCGGCCATGCCGACGTCCTCGGCGGCCGAGATCACGATGCGGCGCGCGATGAATCGTGGGTCCTCCCCCGCCGCGATCATGCGCGCGAGGTAGTGCAGCGACGCGTCGACGTCCGACCCGCGCACCGACTTGATGAACGCGCTGATGACGTCGTAGTGCTGGTCGCCGTCCCGGTCGTAGCGGACCGCGGCGACGTCGA
>JAPSIR010000141.1 GCA_031178625.1 Cellulomonas sp. | reverse complement strand
ACCTCCACCTCGACCGCCGTCGGCGTGCGGCGCACCGCGACCTCCACCGACGACGCCCCGGGTGCGTGCCGCAGCACGTTGGTCAGCGCCTCGCCGAGGATGCGGGTGACGGCGAGGCGCACCGAGGTGTCGTCCGGGAGTGCCGTGTCGAGGCCGGACGCGGTCACGGGCATCCCCGCGGTCCCGAAGCGCTCCACGACGGTGGCGAGGTCGACCTCCGTGGGCCCCACCCGCTGGTCGTCGTCCCCCGCCTCGGGGCCGAGCGCACCCAGGACGCGCTGCATGTCGGCCAGCGCCGACCGGCCGGTGCGCGCGACCTGGCGTACGGCGTCCCGGGACCGGTCCGGTGCGCGCTCGAACGCGGCGTCGGCGCCGTCGGCGAGCGCGACCATCACGGACAGGTTGTGCGCGACGACGTCGTGCATCTCGCGCGCGATGTGCGCGCGCTCGGCGGCGCGGGCCAGGGCGGCGCTCTGGTCGCGCTCGCGGGCCAGCGCTCGGTAGCGCTCGACGAGCTCCGCCGCGTGCAGGCGGCGGGCGCGCGCGGCGGAGCCGACCGCGACGCCCAGCAGCAGGAGCGCGAGGAGCAGCAGGACCGACCCCATCCGGCGCCCCGGCGAGAACAGCGGCTCGGGCAGGTAACGCGTCGGCTCCCACGACGTCACCGTCCCGGCGCCGAACCACGCGATGATCTCGATGAGCCCGATGTCCTGCCACCGCCACAGCGTCAGGGTCAGGGTCGTCAGGACCGCGCCGAAGGCGACCCAGGTGGTGCGCGTGCCGTGGGCCGCGGCGACGCTGTAGAGGGCGCACGCCACGCAGGCGCCGAGGACACCGAGCACGCCGGCGGCGAGCAGGGAGAGCACGGCCAGCACGGTCAGCGCCGCGGTGACGGCGAGCGGCGCCGCACGGCGCAGCAGGAGCAGGACGGCACCGAGCGCGGCGCCGACCAGCCACACGGCGGTGATGCTGCGGGACACGTCGGCGTCCTGCGGGTACAGCCCGAGGGCCTGGGCGCCGATCGCGGTCTCCCAGGCGAACACGGCACCGGTCAGCCCGACCAGCAGCACCACGCCCGCGACGGTGACATCCATGACCCAGGGGCGGGCCTGGACGAGGCGGGCGACCGGGCTGCCCCCGCTGACCTGCGCCTCCGTCGGCACGGCCACCGGGGGCGCAGCGGGGCCGCCACCGGTCCGCGTGAGGGTGACACGTCGGCTCGGCACCGTCCCATGCTGCCACCCCGGCTCCGGTGGGCCCCCGCCCGCGCGGGCCGGCTCCCGGGCGGCCGGTCGCCCGACCGCCCGGGAGCCGGCGCCGTCAGCGGACGTCATGACGCCGCAGCCGGTACGCCGCGGCACCGAGCACCACGAGGACCCAGGCACCGACCACCACGCCGCCGCCCCACACGCCGAGCTGCGGCCCCCGCGTCGCGGCGTCCAGCACCGCGAGCGCGGCGTCGTCCTGCGTGAGCCGGGCACCCGACGACGGCAGGAGGGCACGGATCGTGTCGGTGACGCGTCCGGGGTTCGCGGCCAGGAGCTGGTCGCCGACGACCGCGAGGACCATCCCCGTGACGAGCGCGTCCGCGGGGCGCCGCAGCAGCGCGCCGAGCGCCAGCCCCAGCAGGGCGACCGCGACCGAGGCCAGCACGAAGCCCAGCAGGGCACGCGACGCCCCCGGCACCGCCAGGTCGAGGGCGGGGGCGTCGCCCGCGCGGGCGGCGGCCGTCGCGAGGTACGAGGCGCCCAGCGCGAGGACCGCCGTCACGAGCGCGGCCACCGCCGTCACGGCGACCTGCGCGCCGAGCACGGGGAGCCGGCGCGGCACGGCGGCGAACGTCGTCCGCGCCGTCCCGGTCGTGTGGTCCGACGTCCCGACGAGCGCCCCGAGGACGAGGAGGCCCAGCTGCGCGAGCACGAAGCCGGACGTCACGACCCAGGAACCCGACCGGCCGTCGTCGGGCCGGACGAACAGGCCCAGCCCGTACGCGGTGCCGGCCGTCGCCACGACCGTGCCGAGCGCCAGCCAGGCGTGCGCCCGCACGCTCGTGAGCTTCGTCCACTCCGCGACGAGCACGCGCCCCGGGGTGGGACCGGTGCGCGCCGGGGCGCCGCGCGGGGCTCGCTGCGCCGCGCGGGCCGCCGGCGCGACGGTCGTCATCGCACGTCCCGGGCGCGCAGGCGCACGGCCGCCGCCACGAGCACGACGAGGACCCAGGCCGCGAGGACGAGGCCGCCGCCCACGGGACCCAGGTCCGGCGAGCCCGGCATCGGCCCCGCGGACGCGGACGTCGTCATGAGCTGGGCCGCACCGCCGGGGCTCAGCACCGCGAGCGTGCCGAGGACCGTCGTCGCCGGGTCGGCGTCGGGGAGCCCGATCGACGGCGGGTCGGCGCCGCCGACCAGGGGGTCGCCCGCCGTCATCAGCACGATCGGCAGGATCAGGACGACGAGCAGCGCGGTCACCAGCGCGGGGACCGTCCGGCGCAGCAGCGCGCCGAGCGCCAGCCCGAGCAGCGCGAGCACGACCAGGAACAGCACCATGCCGAGCACGAGCCCGGGGGTGTCGCCGCTCGTGAGGTCGACCGCGATGCCGCGCGACGCCGCCGCGGGCAGGATCCCCAGGACGCTCGCCGCCGTCGCCAGCACGGCCGTCACGAGCGCGAACGCCGCCATGGCGAGCACCTGCGCGACGAGCACCGGCCACCGGCGCGGGACGAGCGTGAACGTCGTCCGGGACGCGCCGGTGCGGAACTCCCCCGCACCGACGAGGACGCCGAGCACCAGCGGCCCGATCTGCGCCAGCGCCAGGCCGGTGGACAGGGAGCCGACGGGCTGGAACCCGGGGTCGCCCGAGGACGCCTGCGCGCTCAGGTAGGTGATGACGCCGGCGACGGCCACCGTCACGGCGGCGGTCCACCACGGCGAGCGCAGGGAGACGAGCTTGGTCCACTCGGCGGCGACGACGCGCCCGAACGTGGGGCCGGAGCGCGCGGTCGTCGCGCGGGCGGTCTGCGGGGTCGCGGTCGCGGCGCTCACCGGGCACCGCCCGCGGCGTCGGCCGTGCGGTACTCCACGGCGTCGCCGGTCAGCTGCAGGTACGCCTCCTCGAGCGACCCGGACTCGGTACCGAGCTCCAGGACGGTCGCCCCGCACCGGCGGGCGGCGGTGCCGACCTCGTCGACCGACACGCCGCGCACGTGCAGCGTCCCGCCCTCCTGCGGCGTGACCTGGGCGCCGGCGGCGAGGAGCTCGCGGGCGAGCGGCTCGGGGTCGGTGGTGCGCACGCGGACGGTGCCGGCGCGCTCGGAGCGGTCGACGACCTCCTGCACGGACGCGTCGGCGAGCAGCCGCCCGCGGCCGATGATGACGACGCGGTCGGCGCACAGCGCGAGCTCGTGCATGAGGTGCGACGACAGGAGCACGGTGCGGCCCTCGGCCGCGAGGTCGCGCACCAGGCGCCGCACCCAGAGCACGCCGTCGGGGTCGAGGCCGTTGACCGGCTCGTCGAGGATCAGGGTGGCCGGGTCGCCGAGCAGCGCCCCCGCGATCCCGAGCCGCTGGCCCATGCCGAGCGAGAACGCGCCCGCGCGGCGGTGCGCCGCGGGCTCCAGACCCGTCTGCGCGATGACCTCGCGCACGCGCGCCCTGCCGATGCCGTGCGTCTGCGCCATCGCGAGCAGGTGCTTGTACGCCGTCCGGCCCGGGTGCACCGAGCGGGCGTCGAGCATCACGCCCACCGCGTGCAGCGGCGCGGGCAGGTCGGCGTACCGGCGGCCGGCGACCCGCGCCGTGCCGGACGTCGGCCGCTCGAGCCCCACGACCACGCGCATGGTCGTCGACTTGCCGGCACCGTTCGGCCCGAGGAACCCCGTGACCGTCCCGGGCCGGGCGGTGAACGTCAGCCCGTCCACCGCTGTCGTGCTGCCGTAGCGCTTGGTCAGCGCCTCCACCTCGATCATCAGGTCTCCTCCGTCGTCGGTCGGCCGCCCGGGGGCGTCCGTCGGCGACGCTACGGAGACGGGTGGGGCGGCCGGGACCTGCCGGTGGAGGAGACGGGACGGGCGGGGCCCTCCTCCCGCGGGAGGAGGAGGCCCCACCCCCGGTGCCGGGGCGCGACCGGCCGGACGACGGGCGCGGCCGCCGTGCCGCCGGCCCCGGCATCCACCGATCGGTCGATGCCGGGATCGACCGCCCCGCCTCCCGGCCGGGTGATCCGGTGCCGGCGGCGCCGCAGCAGGCTCGAGCCATGGACGTCATCGAGATCAGGAACCTGCACAAGCGCTACGGGACGACGACCGCGGTCGACGACGTCTCGTTCACCGTCGGGGCCGGCGAGGTCTTCGGCATCCTCGGCCCGAACGGGGCCGGCAAGACCACCACCGTCGAGTGCCTCACCGGGCTGCGCACCCCCGACCGCGGGGAGCTCCGTGTGCTCGGCCTCGACCCCCGTCGGGACCGCGACGAGCTGCGGCAGCGCGTCGGCGTCCAGCTGCAGGAGAGCCGGCTGCCGGACCGGCAGACGGTGGGCGAGGCGATGGAGCTGTACCGCTCGTTCTACCGCCGCCCCGCCGACGGCGGGCGGCTGCTCGAGATGCTGGGCCTCGCGGACAAGCGCGACACCCAGTACCGCCGCCTCTCCGGCGGCCAGAAGCAGCGGCTCGCGATCGCGCTCGCACTGGTCGGGTCCCCCGCCGTCGCGGTGCTCGACGAGCTCACCACCGGGCTCGACCCGCAGGCGCGGCGCGACACCTGGGACCTCGTCGAGCACGTGCGCGACTCCGGCGTGACGGTCGTGCTGGTCACGCACTTCATGGACGAGGCGGAGCGCCTCTGCGACCGGCTCGCGCTCATCGACTCCGGGCGCGTGGCGGCGATCGACACCCCCGCCGGGCTCGTGGCGCGGGTGGGCGCGCAGCAGCGCGTGCGGTTCCGCCCGTCGGTCCCCCTGGACGAGCGGCTGCTCACCGACCTCCCGGAGGTCGCCGACCTGCAGCACCACGGCGAGCAGGTCGTGGTCACCGGCACCGGGACCGTGCTCCAGGCCGTCACCTCGGTCCTCGCCCTGCACCACGTCGTCGCGCACGACCTGCGGGTCGAGCAGGCCAGCCTCGACGACGCCTACATCACCCTGACCGGACGGAGGACGGCCTGATGAACGCCCTGTACCGACTCACCGTCGCGGAGACGCGACTCTTCCTGCGGGACCCGATCTCGGTCCTGTTCGGCGTGCTGTTCCCCGCCCTGCTGCTGCTCGGGCTCGGCTCGATCCCCGCGCTGCGCGAGCCGGCGGACGAGTTCGGGGGCGTGCCGTTCGTCGAGGCGTGGGCCCCGGCGGCCCTGGCCCTCGGCCTCGGCATCCTCGCGCTGCAGCAGATTCCCGTGGCGGTGGCGACGTACCGCGAGCGGGGGGTCCTGCGCCGGATGTCCACGACCCCCGTGCACCCCGGCGCGATGCTCGCGGCGCAGCTCCTCGTGGCGCTGGCCGCCGCCGTCGTCGCGGGCGCCCTCGTGCTCGTCTCGGCGTGGCTGGTGCTCGACGTGCCGCTGCCCCGCCAGCCGCTCGCCTTCGCGGCGTCGTTCGTCGCCGGCTTCGGCGCCCTGCTCGCCGTCGGCGTGCTCGTGGCGGCCGTCGCACCGAGCCTGCGGCTGGCCACCGGCCTGTCCACGCTCGCGTACGTCGTGGCGATGTTCGCGGGTGGCGTCTTCCTGCCCGCGTTCCTGCTCCCCGATGCCCTGGTGCGGCTGAGCGCGTACGTCCCGCCGGGCGTCCAGGGGCTGCTCCGGACCTGGTCCGGCGCGGCGGCCGACGCCGGGACGGACCCGCCGCTCCTGCTGCAGGTCGGGATAATGGCCGCGCTGGCGGTCGTCGTCGGCGCAGCGGCGGCCCGGCTGTTCCGCTGGGAGTGAGCCGCCCGGTGCCGACCGGACGCGCCCGCCCCACGAGACCGGAGGTGACGGCCCGATGACCGACGACGTCGGCCGCGACGGCGAGCGCTACCTCGCCGTGCTGCTCCGCGTGGTCCCGTGGGTCACGCTGCCGGTGGCGACCGTGATCGCCGTCGGCCGGCCCGGCCAGGACGGCGCCGAGCGCGCCGTCACGCTGGGGCTGGCCGTGCTGGCGGCCGGCTGGGTGTACCTCGCGTACACCCGGGCGCCGGAGGACCGCCGCAGGCGGACCCTGCCGATGGCCGTCTACTTCGTCGGGCTGCTGGTCCTCTGCGTCGTGCTGATGGGTCGCGACCGGGTCTTCCTGCTCTTCACCGTCACGGGGTTCCTGCACGCGTTCGAGCTGCGCCCGTGGCCGGTCGGCGTGCTCGGGGTCCTCGCCACCTCGGTGGTCCTCAACACCATGACGATCGGCGTCCCGCTCGCGACCCTGTCGTCGCTCGGGACGTACGTCGGGGTGATCGCGGTGCAGACGGCGAGCGTCGGCCTCGGCGTCGCCCTGGTGGACCGGACCACCGAGCAGCACCGCCGGCGCAAGGAGATGATCGCCCGCCTGGAGGCGACGCTCGCGGAGAACGCCGGGCTGCACGCCCAGCTGCTGGAGCAGGCGCGCGAGGCCGGCGTGGTCGACGAGCGGCAGCGGATGGCCGGCGAGATCCACGACACCCTGGCGCAGGGCCTCACCGGCATCATCACGCAGGTGCAGGCCGCGCAACGGGTGTGGCACTCCTCGGACCAGGCCCGGGAGCACGTCGACCGGGCGCTCGCCCTCGCCCGGGACAGCCTGGCGGAGGCCCGCCGGTCCGTGCAGGCGCTGCGGCCGCGCCAGCTCGAGGAGGCGCACCTGCCCGAGGCGCTCGGCGACCTGGCGCGGCAGTGGGAGCGGGACGGCGGCGTCCCGGTGCGGTTCGAGGTGACCGGCGACCCGGTGACCGTGAGCCCGGCCGTCGAGGTGGCGCTGTTCCGGGTCGCGCAGGAGGCGCTGCACAACGTCGCCCGGCACGCGGGGGCCGCGCGCGTCGGCCTCGTGCTCTCCTACCTGACGGACGAGGTGCTGCTCGACGTGCGCGACGACGGGCGCGGCATCGACACCGACCGCGACGGGCAGCAGGCGCAGGGGTTCGGCCTGCGCGGCATGGCGCAGCGGGTCCGCAGCGTGGGAGGTGCGATGGAGATCGAGAGCTCGCCCGGCGAGGGCACGGCGATCAGCGTCCGGGTCCCGGCCGTCGCGGTGGCCGCGCCGTGATCCGCGTCCTCATCGTCGACGACCACCCCGTCGTGCGGAACGGGCTGCGCGGCGCGTTCGCCGACCTGCCGGACGTCGAGGTCGCCGGCGAGGCGGGCGACGGCCGGGAGGGCGTGGCCGAGGCCGTCCGGCTCGACGTGGACGTGGTGCTCATGGACCTGCGGATGCCGGTGATGGACGGCGTCCGGGCGATCACCGAGCTCGGACGCGTCGCGCCCGCCGTGCGGGTGCTCGTCCTCACGACGTTCGACAGCGAGTCCGACGTGCTGCCCGCGGTGCAGGCCGGGGCGACGGGCTACCTGCTCAAGGACGCACCCCCGGATGAGCTCATCCGCGCCGTGCGCGCCGCCCACCGCGGGGAGTCCGTCCTCGCGCCGTCCGCCGCCGAGCAGCTCATGGGCCGGGTGCGCCGGCCGACCGGCCTCGCGCTGAGCGCCCGCGAGCTCGAGGTGCTGCAGCTCGTCGCCGACGGCGCCTCCAACCGGGAGGCGGCCCGGCAGCTGTTCATCAGCGAGGCCAGCATCAAGACGCACCTGCAGCACGTCTACGACAAGCTCGACGTGCGCGACCGTGCCGCCGCCGTGGGCGAGGGCTACCGGCGCGGCCTGCTCCGGTAGCCCTCACCCGCGGCGCTGCCGCTCGTCCCGCTAGGCGACGGCGGTCGCCAGCCGTGTGGTCCGCCGCGCCGCGAGCGCCGTCGCCACGAGGGCGAAGACCACCACGGCGGCGCTGACGACGCCGTACGACGGCACGTCGACGACCGGCGGCCCGTCGAGGAGCCCGACGCTCACGCCGACGACGGCCGGCGCCACCGCGACGGTGCCGAGGACCCACGCCGTCACACCGGTGACCGCCGCCTCGACGGTCGTCATGGCCATGAGCTGCCGGCGCGTGGTGCCGGTGCGGTGCAGCAGCGCGAGCTCGTCGCGCCGCGCGACGGTCGTCATCGCGAGCGTGCTCGCCGCACCGACCGCCACGACGGCCAGGAGCAGCAGGAGCAGC
>JAPSIR010000361.1 GCA_031178625.1 Cellulomonas sp. | reverse complement strand
CCGCGGCCTGCGCCCGCTCGGGGTACACGTACAGCTCCTGCAGCGGCACGTCGAGAGGCTCGACGACACGCTCCAGGCACCGCACGCACTCCCCGACGGCCTCGCCGCGGATCGAGCCGGTGACCAGGACACCCTCCATGACCGCCTCGAGCCGCAGGTCCAGCTCGAGGTCGCTCCCGGACGGGACGCCGATCATGCCGGTGCCGAGCTCGTCGGGTGCGGGCACCGTCCGCGCGACCGTCCGCGTCGATCCCGGACGTCGGCCGAGCTCGTGGGTGTCGAGCACGAACGGCGAGCGGGGATCGAGGTGGGCAGAACGCACGGTCCGGTCCCCTCGTTTCCTGTGGCCCGTCCGAGGCGCGGGCGCGCCGGGACGGTGTGGTGCGGTGTGATGACGAGTCGGCCCCGCCGCGACCGGCCGGACCAACCGACAACTGTACGGCACCGTTGCGGGGCGCCCAAACCGTCGGTCCGCGAGGCGGTGCCGGCGGCGGTGCCGTACGGGGGCGTCGGTCAGGCGCTCTCGCCCGGCTGCAGCCGCCCCGCGAGCTTCGCCCGGCCGGCCTGCACCTGGCTCAGCACCTTGCCGAGGTCGATCTCGAAGTCGGCGAGCCGCCGGTCGCAGTAGTCGTCGGCGTCGCGGCGCAGCCCCTCTGCCGTCTCCTCGGCGTCGGCCACGATGCGGGCCGCGCGCGCCTGCGCCTCCGCGACGACCGCCTCCTGCTCGACCAGCTCCGCGGCCCGTGCGCGCGCCCGCGCCAGCAGCGCCTCCGCCTCGGCGTGCGCCGCCGCCCGGGCGGCGTCCGCGTCGGCGAGCACGGCATCCGCACGCTGCAGCTGCGCCGGCAGGGCGTCGCGCACCTGGTCGACCAGCTCGAGGATCTCCGCGCGGTTGACGAGCACCGACGACGACATCGGCATCGCCCGCGCCGCGAGCACCGCCTGCTCGATGGCGTCCAGCACCCCCGCCACGCCGCCCGTGCGCTCCTCGTCCACCGCGTGCGCGTCCTGCTGCGGCCCGGTCTGCTCCGTCATCGTCCGTCCCCTCCCGGGCGGGACCGCGCGCCGAGCGCCCGGTGCACCGCCGCCGCCACCGGCGCGGGCACGAGGTCGTCGATCCGACCCCCGTGCCGCGCCACGTCCTTCACCAGCGACGACGCGACGTGCGCCAGCGCCGGGTCCCCCAGCACGAAGACCGTCTCCACCCCGGACAGGTGCCGGTTCATCAGCGCCATCGGCACCTCGGCGTCGACGTCCGCGCCGCCCCGCAGCCCCTTGACGACCGCCACGGCGCCCAGCTCGCGCACGAGGTCGACCAGCAGGCCCTGCGTCCCGACGACGCGCACGCCGTCCAGGTCCGCGAGCGCCTCGGCCGCCAGCGCGACGCGCTCGTCGGCGTCCAGCAGCGGCTGCTTGGTGGAGTTGTGCGCCACCGCGACCACGACCTCGTCGAACAGCGTGCGGGCACGCCGCACGACGTCCACGTGACCGAGCGTCAGCGGGTCGAACGACCCGGGGCACACCGCGATCCTCACGCACGCCAACCTACGTCACGGACCCGTGACGGCACGCGACGGGCGCCGGGCGTGCCGCCCTCGCGGCGCGCCGGACCAGTGACGCGCCGCGCCGCGCCGCCGCGGTCGTCGCCGGTCGCCGGGTGCGGCACTAGCGTCCGGGCGCATGGACGACCCCCGGCCGGCCCGGGCCGACGACGTGCCCGCCATCCGGACCGTGTGCGCGCTGGCGTACGCGGAGAACCCGCTCATGGCGTGGGTGCTGCCCGTGCGCTCG
>JAPSIR010000360.1 GCA_031178625.1 Cellulomonas sp. | reverse complement strand
CGCGCGCGCACGCGGCGGAGCTGCTGGCCCAGTCCGTGGGACGATGACCCACGATGAGAGTCTCCCTGCGCAGGCGTACGAGCGAGCCCGACACCGGTGAGGTGGTCGGGCCGGCACGCGTCGACCGCCGCACGAAGTCCCTGACCAAGCGGCTGCGGCCCGGCGACGTCGCGGTGATCGACCACCTCGACCTGGACCGCGTCTCGGCTGAGGCGCTCGTGCGCTGCCAGCCCGCCGCGGTGCTCAACGCGTCCCCGTCGACGTCGGGCCGCTACCCGAACCTGGGGCCCGAGATCCTCGTGTCGGCGGGGATCCCGCTGGTCGACGACCTCGGCGCGGACGTCATGGCCGTGACCGAGGGGCACACGCTGCGCGTCGTCGAGGGCGCCGTCCACGACGGTGAGACCCTCGTCGCGGAGGGCGTCGTCCAGACGCCCGAGTCCGTCGCGGCGACCATGGAGGAGGCGCGCGCGGGGCTGTCCGTCCAGCTCGAGTCCTTCGCCGCGAACACGATGGACTACCTGCGGCGCGAGCGCGACCTGCTGCTCGACGGCGTGGGCGTGCCCGACATCGACACGCGCCTCGAGGGGCGCCAGGTGCTGATCGTCGTGCGCGGGTACCACTACAAGGAGGACCTCGTCACGCTGCGGTCCTACATCCGTGAGTACCGCCCGGTGCTCATCGGCGTGGACGGCGGCGCCGACGCGATCCTCGAGGCCGGCTGGCGTCCCGACCTGATCGTCGGGGACATGGATTCCGTCTCCGACCGGTCGCTGCAGTGCGGGGCGGAGATCGTCGTGCACGCGTACCGCGACGGCCGGGCACCCGGCCTCGCGCGCGTCGAGCAGCTCGGCGTCCCGCACGTGGTGTTCCCGGCGACGGGCACCAGCGAGGACGTCGCGATGCTGCTGGCCGACGACAAGGGCGCGGAGCTCATCGTCGCGGTGGGGACGCACGCCACGCTCGTCGAGTTCCTCGACAAGGGGCGCGCCGGCATGGCCAGCACGTTCCTCACGCGCCTGCGCGTGGGCAGCAAGCTCGTCGACGCCAAGGGCGTGTCGCGGCTGTACCAGCACCGCATCTCCAACGTGCAGCTGACGCTGCTCGTGCTCGCCGGCCTGCTGGCCCTCGGCGTCGCGCTGGCGTCCACGGCCGCCGGCCAGACGCTCATCGGCCTGCTGGGAGCGCGCCTCGACGACGTCGTGTCGTGGTTGGGCTCGCTCGTCGGCGGGTCGCCGTGACCCCGTCCGTCCGGTACGCCGCCGCGCGCCCGCCGTCGCGGCGAGCGGCTGGCGCGGCGGCCCCGCGCCCCGCGCCCGCCGGCCGCACGGCCGCCGCGCCCGCGCGCCGCTACCCGACGTCCCCCGCCCCCCGCGCCGCACACCCGGGCGCCACCGACCGAGAGCTCATCCCGTGATCGACTTCCGGTACCACATCGTCTCCCTCATCTCCGTCTTCCTGGCGCTGGCCGTCGGCATCGCGCTCGGCGCCGGTCCGCTCAAGGAGACGATCGGCGACACCCTCACCGGTCAGGTGGAGCAGCTGCGCGCCGAGAAGGAGGACCTGCGCGCTCAGCTGGACGCGGCCGCGACCGACGAGGCCGCGGCGGAGGCCGTCGTCTCCGCCGCGGGCCAGCGCATGCTGGCCGGCGCCCTCGCGGACCGACGCGTCGCGCTCGTGCTGCTCGACGAGGTGCCCGGCGAGCAGGTGACGGCTCTCGGCGAGCGGCTCGGCCAGGCCGGCGCCTCCGTCTCCGCCACGGTCACGCTGACCGACGCGTGGACGGACCCCG
>JAPSIR010000140.1:6588-8252 GCA_031178625.1 Cellulomonas sp. | reverse complement strand
ACCCGTGGAACTGCGCGGCCGCGCCCGTGCACGACCCGTCGGGGCGCGTGGTCGGCGTGCTCGACGTCACCGGGCGCGACGAGGCGGCCTCCTGGATGGCGCTCGCGCTCGTGAAGGCGACCGTCGCGGCGGTCGAGGCGACCATCGCGTCGACGGCGACGCAGCCGCCCACGACGCGGCTCGAGGTGCTCGGCACGCACGGCGGCACGCTGCACACGCCGCAGGGGCGCCGCCGGCTCACGTGCCGGCACGCCGAGATCCTCCTGCTGCTCGCCGAGCACCCCGGCGGCCTCACCGGGGACGAGCTGACCGTCCTGCTGTCCGAGGCCGAGCTCTCCGAGGTCACCGTGCGCGCCGAGATCAGCCGCCTGCGCCGCCTCGTCGGGCCGCTGCTCTCGGAGTCCCGCCCCTACCGGCTGACCGCCCCCCTGCACACGGACGTCGACCACGTGCGCGACGCCCTCGCCGTCGAGGACGTCCGCGGCGCGTTCGCCGCGTACGCCGGGCCGCTGCTCCCTCGGTCGACCGCGCCGGGCGTCGAGCGCGTGCGCGAGTCGCTCGTCGGGTGGCTGCGCGCCGCCGTGCTCGCCTCCCAGGACGTCGACCTCGTGGGGCGCTGGACGGCGAGCGACGAGGGCGCCGACGACTGGGAGGCGTGGCAGACCCTCGCGCAGGTGGCGCCGATCGGCTCGGCCGCGCACCTGCGCGCGCACACGCGGCTCGCCCAGCTGGACCGCACGCTGCGCTGACCCGCGGCGGCGGGCCACCGTGCGCCGTCCGCCCCTCCCGCACGGCCCTGACCCGGCGCTCCGGCACCGCACGCGGCGTGGGCGGAAAACGTACACATGGGGGCATACGCCGTGCAACGGTCGTGCAACGGTCGTGTGGCTACCGTTCCGCGCAGCGGCACCACCCGCGTCGACCTGAGGGGGTTCGGCGCACCCGGTGCCCGGTCGGGCGGCGCGCGGGAGGGGGCGTGCCGCCCGACCTCTTTCCTGCCGGCCCGTCCCGCCGCGCCACCGCGGACGGCGCCGTCCCCGCCGGTCGTCCACAGCGGGTTCCCGCCCGTGACAGCACCCCGGGCGCGGGCGCTACCGTGACGCGCGTGGACACGCCTCCGTCACCCGCGCAGACCTCCGAGCCGCCCGTGATCATGCCGGACGACAAGGACTGGACCTGGGTCGTCGAGCGTCGCTGCCCCGAGTGCGGGTTCGCGGCGTCCGACGTCCCGCCCGAGGCCGTCGGGGGCACGGTCCGCGACCTCGTCCCGCGCTGGGTCGCCGCGCTGCACCGCGCCGACGCGCAGGAGCGGCCGGCGCCGACGACGTGGTCGACGCTCGAGTACGGCGCGCACGTGCGCGACGTCATGCGGGTCTTCGGCGAGCGCGTGCAGCTCATGCTCGACGAGGACGACCCGCTGTTCGCCAACTGGGACCAGGACGCCACGGCGCTGGAGGACCGGTACGACCTGCAGGACCCGCAGGTCGTCGCCGGTGAGCTCGCGGCGGCCGCGGAGACGACGGCGGGCCGGTTCGACGCCGTCACCGACGACGCGTGGGAGCGCCCCGGCCGGCGCAGCAACGGCTCCCGGTTCACGGTCCGGACGCTCGGCCAGTACTTCCTGCACGACGTCGTCCACCACCTGCACGACGTCCGCGCCTGAG
>JAPSIR010000140.1:2256-6488 GCA_031178625.1 Cellulomonas sp. | reverse complement strand
CGCGGCGTCGTCGTGGAGCCGGTGGCGACCGAGGGCGTCCTCGCCGTCGCCCCGGACGTCGCGCTCACCGGGCCGCACCCGCTCGACGGGGCCGCGGCGCGCGCGCTCGGCCTGCCGGCGCGCGACCTGGACCTGTACGGGCTGCCGGTGGCCACGCCCGACGGCGCAGCGGTGAGTCCGGCCCTCGTCGCCGGCTGGGCCACGGCCGCGGCGCGCCGCACGGGCGGCGGCATCCTGCCGGCCGACCGGCGGCAGGTGGTCGTCCCGGACCCTGCGTCCGCGCTCGACCTCACCCTGTGGTCGCCCGTGCCGCTCGCGGCGCAGGACGCCGTCCCGCTGGTGCGCCCCGCGCTGTCCGGCAGCCGGCTCGGGCTGACGGGGACGCCCGCGCAGGGCGGGGCGCCCGGCGGGTTCTCGCTGACCGCGACGTACGAGTACGACGGCGCGGTCGTCGTGAAGCTCTCGCGCTCCGACGAGGTGCCGGTGGTCCTGTCGACGCTCGACTGGCGCGAGCACGGCCCCTGGGGCTACCACGTGACGTGGCTCCCGCCGGACCCGGCCGAGCTCGTGGTCGAGCACCCGTCGCAGGTGCACGTGGTGGCCCGTCAGCGCGTCGCGCCCGGGATCGCCCGGGTCGCGGCGACGTTGTGGCGCGCGGCGGGCGGGACGGTCGTGGACGCCGGCGGGTTCGTCGTCAGCGCGGCCGAGCTGGACGAGCGGGCCCGCGGCGCGGCCGTCCGCTGACGGGGCGGGAGCCGCGCCGCACGTGCCGGCTCAGACGAACCGCTCCGAGCCCGCGGGCACCAGGTCGACCTCGACGCGCGGCGACGCGCCGCCGCCCTCGGTGAAGATGACCCCGCGGAGCGGCGGCACGTCGTGGTAGTCCCGGCCCCAGCCCAGCACGACGTACCGGTCGTCGACGAGCTGGTCGTTGGTCGGGTCCGCGTCGAGCCAGCCGTGGCCCGGTACCCACACCGACACCCACGCGTGCGACGCGTCGGCGCCGCGCAGCTTCGGCCGGCCGGGGCGCGGGCGCGTCTCGATGTACCCGGAGGCGTACCGGGCCGGCAGCCCGTGCAGCCGCAGCGCCGCGATCATCAGGTGCGCGAAGTCCTGGCAGACGCCCGTGCCCTGCGCGAGCAGCTGCGCCTGCGTCGTGTGCACGGTCGTGGAGCCGGACCGGTACGTGATCTCCGACCGGATGCGGTGCGCGAGGTCCAGCACGATGTCGGCGAGCGGCCGGTCCTCCGCGAACGACGGCGCGGCCCACGCGCGCACCTCGTCGACGAAGGACACGTGCGTGGACGGCAGCACCGCCTCGCGCAGCGCGACGAGCCCGCTGGTGTCGGTGTGCAGCGCGCCCAGGTCGCCCGCGACGACCGCACGCGCGACCGAGCGCCACCGCACGTCGGGCAGGTCGGCGCGGGCGGGCGCGACGCGGCTGACCTCGAGCGTCGAGCGGGACGTCACGACGAGCCGCGTGTGCGGGGTCGTGACCCCGAACCACGTCGTCGTGCTGCCGAACCAGTCGACGTGCGTGTGGGTGTCCGCCGGCTCGGGCTCGACCGTGAGCGACGTCGTGACGAGCCGCTGGTCCGGCAGGTCGCGCGGGGTCATGGTCGTGCGCCCGTAGGAGTCCGTGACGGGCTGCGGGTACTCGTACGTGGTGCGGTGCACGAGGTCGTAGGTGCGCGCGGCGCGCGGCGCGTCGTCGTGCGTCACGGCGCACCCCCGTCGGGGTCGTCCTGCTCGCGCACGTTCGTCGCGCCCCACAGGTCGTCGAGGACGCGGCTGGCGGCCGGCCGGACGAAGTGCACGCGCTCGATCTCGTCCGACGCGGCGCGCAGGCGCCACAGCATCGAGTCGAGCGCCTCGGCGAGCCGCACGCGGCGGCCGTCGTCGGAGACGACCGCGCCGACCGCGACCGTGTCGAGCTCCGCGACGAGCTCGCCGACGCCGTGCAGCAGGTGGTCCCGCTGCCCGGCCGAGCGCCACGGCGCGGGCACCGCCTCGAGGTCGGCGAGCAGCCGGTCGAGCTGGAACGCGAGCGAGCGCGGGTTCGTCCGGTCGTGCACGAGCAGGTCGAGGACGCGAGCGACGCTCAGCGCCGACTGGTGGCGGCGGCGGTACGTGATCGCGGACTCGGTGGCGAGCAGGACCGACTCCAGCAGCAGGTCCTCGACGTCCGCCGAGCGGCGCACGACGAGCGTCGCTGCGAGCGTGTCGACGAGGTGCTGCGCGCGCTCGATGCGCCGGCCCGCGTCGAGCAGGTGCCAGCCGACGTCCCGCGTGAGCCCTTCCGCCGCGACGCCGGACAGCGCGAGCAGGCCGTGCAGGACGCGGTCGAGCGTGGGTCGCAGGCCGGCGGTGACGGCGGCGGCGCGGTCCTCGTCGGGTGCGGTGCCGAGGGCGTCGTCGGGGCGCGGACGGTGCCGGCCGCGCTCGTCGCGCAGCGCGCGCTCCACGCGCGCCAGCGGGCCGGTCGTGTCGGTGGAGAGCTGGTCGCGCACGGACGCGGCCGCGCCGGCGAGGCGGTGCACGGCGCGCGCGACGCTGCCCGGGGTCGCGCGGTCCAGCAGCAGGTCGCGCAGCGCGGGGACGCGCGGGCCGATGTGCTCGTCGTTCGGGGTGGGCACCGGGCCGCCGCCTGCCGTCGTGCCGCCCGCCGCGGTGCCGGTCGCCTCGCCGCCGTCGGGCAGCGCCGCGGGCGTCAGCGCCTGCAGCAGCACCGCGAGCGCCCGCCCGCCCGCCGAGCCGGGGCTGCGGTGGTAGTCGTCCCACCGGTCGGCGACGGCGCGCAGCACGCGCGCCTCGCCCTCGGCGCGCTCGGCGTACCGGCCCATCCAGTAGAGGTTCTCGGCGGTGCGCGGCGAGATGCCGGCACCCGGCGCGCGGCCCACCGCGGCGACGGCGTCCTCGCGCACGGCGACGTCGGGCGGCGTCGTCGGCTGGCTCGCGAGCACCCACACGTCCTTCGCGGACGCGCCGCGGGACGACGAGACGACGTGCGAGTCCGCGACGCGCGCGAGCCCGCCCGACATGACCGTGTACGTGCCGGCGTGCGCCACGGCGTACGCGCGCAGCACGGCGGCGCGCGGCCCGAGGTCGGCGGGGCCGACACCGGCCGCGTCCGGCCGGTCGGAGCCGACGCCCGCGACGTCGTGCCGGTCGACGGTCGGGCCGACCGGCGTCTGCCCGACCCACAGCCACGGCTCGGCCCGGATGCGTGCCGCGAGCGCCTCCCGCTCCGCCGCCGACAGCGTCCACCCCAGCACCGTGGTGACGTCCGCGCCGTGGGCGGTCGGCTTCAGCACGAGCCGGTCCAGGTGCGCGACGACGTGCCGCAGCGACCGCTCCTCGCCGCACCACCACGTCTGCGCGGACGGCAGCGCGAGGTCCTGGTCGAGCACCGCGCGCGCGAGCCGCGGCAGGTACGTGAGGAACGCGGGACTCTCCAGCACGGACGCGCCGAGCGGGTTGACCACGCTGACGGTGCCCCCGCGCAGGGCCCGCACGAGCCCCGGCACGCCGAGCCGGGAGCCCGCGCGCAGGTCGAGCGGGTCGCACCAGTCGCCGTCGACGCGACGTAGGACCACGTCCACCGGCTCCAGGCCGTCGATGCCCTCGAGGTGCACGCGCCCGTCGCGGACCAGAAGGTCGCGCCCCTCGACGAGCGGCAGCCCGAGCATCGACGCCAGGTACGCCTGGTCGAACGCGGTCTCGCTGCCCGGCCCGGGCGTGAGCAGGACGACGCGGGGGTCGTCGGACGCGGTGGGCGGCGCGACGTCCCGCAGCGCGTGCCGCAGCGCGTGGAAGAACGGGCCGAGCCGCGCGATCGGCGCCTGCCGGTACACGCCCGCGAGCACCTGCGCCGTCACGCGCCGGTCCTCCATGGCGTAGCCCGCGCCGGAGGGGGCCTGCGTGCGGTCCGCGACGGCGCACCACCCGCCGGTCGCGTCCCGGACGAGGTCCGTCGCGGTGAGCACCAGCTCGCGGCCGCCGGGCGTGCGCAGGCCGTCGACGGCGCGCAGGAACCCCGGGTGCCCGAGCACGACCGTCGCCGGGAGCAGCCGGTCGTCGAGCAGCCGGCGCGGCCCGTACAGGTCGTGCAGCACCGCGTCGAGCAGCTCGGCGCGCTGCACGAGCGCCGCGTCGAGGCGCGCCCACTCGGTCTCGTCCACCACCACCGGCAGCGGGTCGAGCCGCCACTGCCCGTGCCCGTCGGGGCGGTC
>JAPSIR010000140.1:0-2156 GCA_031178625.1 Cellulomonas sp. | reverse complement strand
GGGCTGTGGCCCGGGCTGGTGGGGCCAGGGCCTCGTGCGCGCTGCGTCCTTCCCGGCGCGTCCGCCGCCGGGCGCGCGGCCGCTCGGCCCATCCTGGGGCGTGCACGTCCACGCCCCGACCCCGACCGCGGCCGCGTCCGCCGCCGCCGCACGGACCATGCCGCGTGCGCGCGTGCTGCTCGCCGTGCTGCTGCTCGCGTCGCTCGCCGCCGCGCTCGCGGGCGCGTGGTGGCTGTGGCCGGATCCCGACGCCGCCCCGCCGCCCATCGACACCGCGGGCCCGGGCGTGACGTACGTGCGGGCCGACGTCGTCGAGGTGCACCCCGACGCGACGGGCATGGACCAGGCGACGGTCCGGCTCGCCGACGGCGAGGAGGTCGACGCGCACGTGCCGCCCGAGTACGTGCCCGAGCTGGGCGCGGGCGACACGCTGCGCGTCGCGCGCATGGAGGTGCCGGAGACGGCGCTCGACCCGCTCGGCGACCCGGCGCAGATGACGACGTCCTACGTGTTCGTCGACTTCGTGCGCGGGCCGCCGATCGCGCTGCTCGCCGGGGTGTTCGCGGTGCTCGTCGTGCTCGTCGCCCGCTGGCGGGGCCTGGCCGCGCTCGTCGGGGTGGCGGTGAGCCTCGGCATCGTGGGGCTGTTCACGCTGCCGGCCCTGCTGCAGGGGCGTCCCGCGGTGCCGGTCGCGCTCGTCACCAGCGTCGTCATCATGTTCGCGGTGCTCTACCTGGCGCACGGGGTGTCGGTGCGGACGTCGACGGCGCTGCTCGGCACGCTCGTCGGGCTGCTGGCGACCTGCGGGATCGCCGCGTGGGCCGGCGGCGCGGCGCACCTGACGGGCCTGTCGGGGGAGTACGCGCTCGACCTGCTGTCCGCCGCGCCCGAGGTTCGGCTGCGCGCGGTGCTGGTGTGCGGGATGGTGCTCGCGGGGCTCGGCGTGCTCAACGACGTCACGATCACGCAGGCGTCCGCGGTGTGGGAGCTGCACGCCGCCCGTCCCGCGGCGTCGGCGCGCGAGCTGTTCGGCCAGGGCATGCGGATCGGGCGCGACCACATCGCGTCGACCGTCTACACGATCGTCTTCGCCTACGTCGGCGCGGCGCTGCCGCTCGTGCTGCTGGTCAGCCTCGCCGACCGGTCGTTCGTCGAGCTGCTGACCGCCGGCGAGATCGCCGAGGAGGTCGTCCGCACGCTCGTCGGGTCCATCGGCCTGGTGCTGGCGATCCCCGCGACGACGGTCCTGGCGGCCCTCCTCGTCCGCGTCAGCGCGCGCGGCGCCACGACGCCCGGGACGTCCCCGCCCGTGGACGCGACGACGACGTCCGCCGCCTGACCCCGACGCGGTCGTCGTGCGGTGCACCGCGGCGGGTGCGCCGCACGACGGCGGGTCGGCGGCTCGTACCGGGGCGGGCGTCCGTGGGGCGCCGGCGGGCGGGGCGTCAGTCCGTCGTGACGACGAGCGCGTCGTAGCCGCCGAGCGCGGGGAGGAGCTCGATCCGCAGGTCGGACGGGTCTGCCACGGCGAAGCCGAGGTCGAAGCTGACGGTGCCGCCCGGGTCGAGCGTCACGTACGGCCCGGCGGTGTCGACCTCGCGGGCGGCGTCCGACACCGGGGTGGCCGGGACGCCGGCGGACACGGCCGTCGCCGACAGCGTGCTCGGCGTGTACGGGTGCCGCGTGCCGTTGGTGACCTGCACGCGCACGCGGATGGGCACGCCCGCCTCGGCCCCCTCCGCCTCGCCGGACGGCTCGAACTGCTGCGGCGCCTTGACGGTGACGAACAGGCCGTCCGCGTACTCGAACGGCCGGCCGAACGACACGGTCGACCCGGCCTGGGTGGCCGTGCCGGTGGGCGTCTCCGACTCGCCGGCGGTCGCGGTCGACGCGCACGCCGACGCGAGCGCGAGCACGGCGGCGAGCGCGGTGGCGACGGCGGCGACGCGACCCCGGCGGGCGACGACACGAGGCCGGGCGACGGGGCGGGCGGTGACGGGGGACCCGCTGCCGGTGGGGCGTGCGGTGCGGTGCTGGGTCACTCGGTGCTCCTCGGACGTGGCCGCTGCGGAGGCGGGTGGCCCGGGGGGAAAAGGCCGTCCTTTATCCGGCCCGCCGATGGGTGGGGAATGTAGCAGCGCGTTCCGGCGACGGGT
>JAPSIR010000359.1 GCA_031178625.1 Cellulomonas sp. | reverse complement strand
TCTCGGGCAAGCTCTACGACGTCGCCGCGTACGGCGTCGACCCGCAGACGTTCCGCGTCGAGCCGGAGGCGGTCCGCAAGGCGGCGCTCGAGCACCGCCCCGACGTCATCATCGGCGGCTGGTCCGCCTACCCGCGCCACCTCGACTTCGCCGCGTTCCGCGAGATCGCCGACGAGGTCGGCGCCAAGCTCTGGGTCGACATGGCGCACTTCGCCGGCCTCGTCGCCGCCGACCTGCACCCGTCGCCCGTGCCGCACGCCGACGTCGTGTCGTCCACCGTGCACAAGACCATCGGCGGCCCCCGCTCCGGCTTCATCCTGTCGCGCGAGGAGTACGCCAAGAAGATCGACTCCGCCGTCTTCCCCGGCCAGCAGGGTGGCCCCCTCATGCACGTGATCGCCGCCAAGGCCGTCGCCTTCAAGGTCGCCGGCACCGACGACTTCCGGGACCGCCAGCAGCGCACAATCGACGGCGCCCGCATCATCGCCGAGCGACTCACCGCGCCGGACGTCGCCGCGGCCGGCGTCTCCGTCCTCACCGGCGGCACCGACGTGCACCTCGTGCTCGTCGACCTGCGCCACAGCGCGCTCGACGGCCAGCAGGCCGAGGACCTCCTGCACTCCGTCGGCGTCACGGTCAACCGCAACGCCGTGCCGTTCGACCCGCGCCCGCCGCGCGTCACGTCGGGCCTGCGCATCGGCACGCCCGCGCTCGCGACCCGCGGCCTCGGCGACGCCGAGTTCACCGAGGTCGCGGACATCATCGCCACGGCGCTGGTGGAGGGCTCCGGCGCGGACGTCGACGCGCTGCGCGCCCGCGTGCGCAAGCTGACCGAGGCGTTCCCGCTGTACGCCGGCCTGCAGCAGTACTGAGCGGGGGGAGCACCGATGACCGCCCAGAAGCTGGACGGCACCGCCACCGCGGCGGCGATCAAGGCCGAGCTCAAGGAGCGCGTCGCCGCGCTCGCCGACCGCGGCGTCGTGCCGGGCCTCGGCACGCTCCTCGTCGGCGACGACCCCGGCTCGCGCTGGTACGTCGCCGGCAAGCACAAGGACTGCGCCGAGGTGGGCATCGCGTCGATCCGCGAGGACCTGCCCGCCGACGCCACGCAGGACGAGATCGAGGCCGCCGTGCGGCGGCTGAACGAGGACCCGGCGTGCACCGGGTTCATCGTGCAGCTGCCGCTGCCCGCGGGCATCGACACGCACCGCGTGCTCGAGCTGATCGACCCGGACAAGGACGCCGACGGCCTGCACCCGACGAACCTCGGCCGGCTGGTCCTGCGGGTCAACGAGGCCGTCACGTCGCCGCTGCCCTGCACGCCCGCCGGCGTCGTCGAGCTGCTGCGCCGGCACGGCGTCGAGCTCCGCGGTGCCGACGTGGTCGTCGTCGGCCGCGGCGTCACGGTCGGCCGCTCGATCGGCCTGCTGCTCACGCGGCGCGAGATCAACGCGACCGTCACGCTCACCCACACCGGCACGGTGGACCTCGCCGAGCACACGCGCAACGCGGACGTCGTCATCGCGGCGGCGGGCGTGCCGGGCATCGTCACGGCGGACCTCGTGAAGCCGGGCGCGGTCGTCGTCGACGTGGGCGTCTCGCGCGCCGTCGACCAGGCCACGGGCAAGAGCCGCGTCGTCGGCGACGTGGACCCGGGGGTGTGGGACGTCGCGTCGTGGGTGTCGCCGAACCCGGGCGGGGTGGGGCCGATGACGCGCGCGATGCTGCTGCAGAACGTGGTCGAGACGGCCGAGCGGCAGCTCGCCGCGGAGCCGCTCGCCGTCTGACGGCCGTCCGCACGAC
>JAPSIR010000139.1 GCA_031178625.1 Cellulomonas sp. | reverse complement strand
CGCGCCAGCAGCCACCGGCCGTCGTCGTCCTGCGCCAGCGCGGCGAGGTCCGCCACCACCTGCTGGCTCACCTCGCTCCACGGCGCCCACAGCACCACCACGACGGGGTGCTGGGTCGACGCCTGGACCACGTCGCCGAACGTCGACTCGTCGACGTCGCGCACGTACGACGTCGCGGCCGGCAGGCCGCCCGGCGCACCGGGCGCCGGCGTCGCGGGGCGGTTCAGCGCGGACAGGTCCACGGCACCTCGCACGTCCAGCCGGGGGCGCGGCTGGGGCGACTGCTGCGACATCACCATCTCCTCGGGTCGGGTCGTCGGGGACTCACGGGACCAGTGTCGTGGACGACGTGCGCCGGGCGTGCGGGTTGCGGCGCCGGGTCCGTGCGGCGCACGTCACTGCGCCGTGGCCGACGTGACGGTGTGCTCCGCGGCCAGGACCTGCGCCTGCGCGCCGCTGCCCGCCGGGGGGACGTACACCACGAGCACGTCCGTGAAGACGCGGCTGAGGCTGGAGGCGGTCGTGGCACCACCCGCCAGCGCCGCGTAGAACGGCTCGACCGACACCGTGCCGCCGGGCGCCGTCACGCTGACGGTCGACGTCGTGGTCATCTCGGTGACCACGAGGGCACCGCCGTCGACGGTCGCGAGCGCGACGACCGGCGCGGGCGCGGCCGCGTACGTCTCGGCGAGCGTCGCCGCCTCGCCGAGCGTCGCCACGGTGTCCCCGCGCGCCTTCTCGATGGCGGCGCGGAAGCTGTCGGGGGCGAACGTCGCCGCGTGCGCCGACGCCTCGCCGCTCGTGAGCACGTCGGCGTAGCGCGGCCCGACCTCCGACGGCGGGACGAGGAGGTCCCCCGCGTCGGCGGGCAGCTCCGGGCTGCCCTCCTCCGGCGCCGCGGTGGCCGGCATCTGCACGCCCTGGAGCAGACGCGCCCAGCCCCAGAGCTTGTACGGCTCGCGCGGGGACGCCTGCTGCAGCACCAGGACCCGCGGGGCCTGCAGGTCGTCGGGCTGCTCGGTGACGACGAGCTGGGTCCGCGGCCACGTGGCCGTCTCCGGGACGACGAGTGCCTGCTCGTCGAGCGGGAGGGCCGTCGGCACGCGCGCGCCGCCCGTCGCGCCGGCCCACACGTACTCGGCGGTGCGGGTCGCCAGCGCGGGCCCCGCGAGCCGGGCGGGCAGGCCGGCCGGGTCGCGCGTGCTGTCGGCGGCGGTGAGCACCTCGTTCACCGACGCGAGCACACGCTGCGTCTGGTCGACGGTGACGGCCGGCGGCGGCACGGCGCCGACCGGCTCCGGCGCCGGCTCCGGCAGCGGCGTCGCGCACCCCGCCAGCGCGACGGTGGCAGCCACCAGGAGCGCGGTGGGCGCGACGCGGCGCGGCGTCGTGCGGGGGCGGCGGGTGCCGGTCATCGGTCCTCCTCGCGGTCGGTCGTGGCGTCGTCGCCGTCGGTGGGCAGCGGGGGCAGTCCCCAGGCCCGACGCCAGGCGTCGGCGCGGGACCCCCCGGGGGCGTCCGGCGACGGCGGTGCGGGCGGCGCGTCGCGGAGCCACACGGGCCGAGCACCCGGGGCACCGTGCGCACCGGGCGCGTGCGCGCCACCCGGGGCGGACGGCGTCTGCGGTGCGTGGGAGCCACCGGGGCGGGCGGCGTCCGGGTGGCCGGGCCCTCGCGACGAGCGCACGACGGGTCCCGGCGGCGGGGGCACGGGCGTCCATCCCCGCGGCGCCCCCGGCGGGCGCGCGGGCGCGGACGGTCCGCCGGCGGAGGGGCCGGTCGTGGCCGGGCCGGTCGTGGCCGGGCCGGTCGTGGCCGGGCCGGTCGTGGCCGGGCGGGACGGGGCCGGGCGGGACGCGCTCGACGTGGACGGCCCCGACGGGCGAGGGGTTCCGGGGCCGGGCGCACCCGCCGGGGCGGTGGGCCCCGGGGACGGCGCCCCGGGGCGCCCCGGGGTGGAGCCCCCGGCGAGCCACGCCGGGCGGGCCGCGTGCGCCTCGGGCGTGGGCGCACCGGGCCTCGTGGCCGGGCGGCCGTGCGCGGCGGCGGGAGGCTGACCGGCGGCGGGAGGCTGACCGGCGGCGGGAGGCTGACCCGCGGCGGGTGGCTGACCCGCGGCGGATGGCCGGGCGGCGGGAGGCCGACCGGCGGCGGACGACGCCGGTGGACGCGCCGTGGTGCCGGCCGGGGGCTGGGCGGTGGTGGCGGCCGGCGGCGTCGACGTGCCGCGGTCGGACCCGCGCAGGGCCCGCCGCGACGCGGGTGCCGCGGGGACGCCGGCCGTCGGGGTGCCGGGCCCGGTGTGGGTCACGTCGGCGGCGGGCGTGGACTCGTCGCGGGCCGCGCGGACCCCCGCGTCGGCCACCGCGCCCCGCGCCTGCAGCTCGCGCATCTGGCGGCGCGTCAGCTGGACGGCGGTGCCGTCGGCGTCGACCACCGGCAGGGGCCCGGTGAGCACGGGCGTCCAGTCCTGCTCCGGTCGGCGCCGCCCGCGCAGGACGTCGCGCGCCAGCAGGGCCAGCGCCGTGAGCAGCAGCAGGGACCCCACGGCGACGCACGGCACGAGCCAGGGGGTGGTGACCACCTGGGGCCAGGCGAGGGACAGCCGCGGCGTCGCCTCGCCGGTGCCGGCCGCGAGGACGCTCCACCGGCCCGGCTGAGCCGTCCAGGTCAGCTCGACGGAGCCGGTGCCCGACGCCTCCGCGACCCAGAGGTCGGACCCGGCGGGGTTCGGCACGGGGGCGGCCGCCTCGTCCTCCGGCGCAGGCGTCGCCGCGGCGTCGGCGGGCGCGCCGGCCGTGTCGTCCGCGGGCGCCTCCCCCTCGGCGGGCGCCTCCCCCTCGGCGGGCGCCTCCCCCTCGGCGGGCGCCTCCCCCTCGGCGGGCGCCTCTGCCTCGGCGGGTGCGGGCGTCGGCCCGTCCTCCACGGCGAGCTCGTGCCAGCCGGCGAGGCCCGTCACGCGCTGGTGCGGGTCGGCACCGACCCAGCCTGTGACGTCGGTGTCGCGGCCCACGGCGAGCACGACCGGCTGGTCGTCGTCCGCCTCCACGCGGATCGTCACCTCCGTGGCCGCCAGCTCGAGCACACCCGGGTCCGTGACCACGAGGTGCTCGTCCGCGGAGACCGTCGCGACGAGGACGTCGTCGGCGCGCCACAGGGTCGCCGAGGCGACGCCGAGGGCGATGACGACGACGCCGACGACGCCGACCAGGGCGACCACCAGTCGCTTGAGCACGCAGGATCCTCTCGACGACGAACGATTCAGGATAGGCCGCGACGCCCCGGACCGGGCGAACCGGGACGGGTCGGCACACCCGGCGGCTCCTCCCCCGCGCCGGACGCAGCCCCTGGTCGCGCCCGGTGCGCGCGACGCGCGGCCGGGTCGGCAGGCCCTGGTCGCGACGCCGTCCACGCGTATCCTGGCCCCGGAGCACCGGCCCGCCGAGGACGACCTCGGCCACCCGCGACCGCCGGGCCCCCACCCCTGGAGGATGCCCCCGTGCCCGATGCCCGGACCCCGTTCCCCGTCGTCAGCTTCCGCGGCTACGACCGCGAGGCCGTCGACCAGGCCGTCACGTCCCTGGAGCAGGCGCTCGCCGAGGCCCGCGCCCGCGTCGAGGCGCTCGACTCGGAGAAGCTCCAGGTCTCCGGCGAGCTCTCGGAGGCGCAGCGCCAGCTCCGCGAGGCGGAGCGTCCGACGTACTCGGGGCTGGGCTCGCGCATCGAGCAGCTGCTGCGCTCGGCGGAGGAGCAGTCGTCGGACGTCGTCACGCAGGCGAACGCCCAGGCCGCGGACGCCCTCGCTCGCGCCAAGCTCGCCGCCGGCCAGCTGCGCTCGCGCGCCGAGAACGAGGTCGCCGAGCTGCTCGCCACGGCACGCCGCGAGGCTGAGGAGGTGCGCGCGACCGCGGCCGCCGAGGCCGAGAGCTCCCTGGTCGCGGCGCAGCGCCGCGCCGAGGAGCTCGTCGGCTCCGCCGAGCGCGAGGCGGCGCGCATCCAGAGCGCCGTCACCACCGAGGAGAGCGAGCGCCGGACGTCGCTCGAGCGCGAGCTGGGCACGCTGCGGGCGCGGGTCGAGAACGAGGCCACGCAGCTGCGGATCGCGACCGAGCGCACCGCCACCGAGCTGCGCAGCCGCACCGAGGCGGAGACGGCCGCCCAGCGCGAGGAGGCGGAGCGGTACGCGCAGGACCTGCGCCAGGCGGCCGACCGCGAGACGACGGAGCTGCGCCAGCGCACCGAGGCGGAGGCCGCGCAGCTGCGCGCCGACGCCGACCGCTACGCCGCGCGCGTGCGGTCCGAGACGAACGCCGAGGTGGCGACCTGGCGGCAGGGCGCGGCGGAGGAGACCACCGCGCTGCGTGCCGCCGCCGCCGAGTACGCCGACGCCACGCGCGCCGCGGCCGAGCGGGACGCCGCCGCGCTGCAGCAGCGTGTCGCGGCCGAGGTGACCGCCCTGCGCAGCGAGGCCGAGCAGTACGCCGCGCACCTGCGGGCCACCGCCGAGCGCGAGGCCGGCGAGCTGCGCGCCACCGCGTCGGACGACGTCGCCCGCATGCGCGCCGAGGCGGAGGACGCCGTCGCGACGCTGCGCACCGAGTCGGAGCAGTACGCCGCCCAGCTGCGCGCCCTGGCGGACCGCGAGACGGCCGAGCTGCGCGAGCGCACGCAGCACGAGACGACGCACCTGCGCGAGACCACCGTGCGGGAGACGGACGAGCTGCGCGCGACGACCGAGCGCGAGACGTCCGAGCTGCGCGCCACCGCGGAGCGCGAGGCGACGGAGCTGCGCGAGCGCACCCGGCTCGAGGTGGAGCGGCTCCAGACGGAGGCGCGCCGCGCCATCGGCGAGGCGACCTCGGGTGCGCGGGCCCGCGCCGACGAGCTCGTCCGCACCGCGGAGCAGCAGCTCGCGGACGCCGAGCTCGCGATCGCGTCGCAGCACGAGATCGCGGAGCGGCAGGACGCCGAGCGGCACGAGTCGGCGCGCGCCGAGACCGAGCGGCTCGTCGCGGACGCCGAGGCGCACGCCGCCGAGGCGGAGGAGCGCGTCGCGAAGGCCCTCGCGCACGCCGAGCGGGTGCGGGTCGACGCCGAGAAGCAGGCCGCCGAGCTGCTCGCGAACGCGCGGCGCACCGCGGACCGCGTGGTGGCGGAGGCCCGTGAGCACGCCGAGAAGTCCCTCTCCGACGCGTTGAGCGAGGCAGAGCGGGAGCGCACGACCGCGACGCGTCAGGTCGAGGACCTGCACAAGCAGCGCGAGTCGATCACGTCGTACCTCGACGAGCTGCGCCACCTGCTGGGGACCAACCCCGACCGGGCGGCGCTCGAGCAGGCCGGGCGGATCGAGGCGAAGTTCGAGCGCGAGCAGGCCGAGCAGGCGCGTGCGCAGTCGCAGCGCCAGGAGCGCGGTCAGGCGCAGGGCGAGGTGCAGGGAGAAGCGCAGGGTGGCGACCGGTCGCCCGCACCGGCACGCACCGCGGCCGACCGCGACGCGACGCTGGACGGCGGCGCGCCGCAGGACGGGGGCACGCCCGCGGCGCCGACCGCGGCGTCCGGTCGCCCGGCCGCCACCCGGCCGGCACCCGCGCCGTCCCGCCCGGCCCGGCCCGTCCGCGCCTCGAAGGCGCGCCCCGCGCCGGTGTCCGCGGCGGTGCCCGTGGTCCCGTCGCCGGCGGTGAGCCCCGCGCCGGGGACGGAGGGCGCCGGTGCCGACGCCGCGGACCGCGGCGCGGACGCGGCCGGTACCGCGGACGGCGCCGCCGCCGGCACCGCGGACGGCACGGCGCGCGGTACCGCGCCCGGCTCGCGCTGACGCCGGCATGACCGGCACGCCCGGCGGCCCCGACGACACCCCGGGGGCGGGCACCGACGCCGCGGCGCGCTGGCGCGAGCGACGGCGGGAGGCCGCGGGTGCGCACGCCGAGGCCCTCGCGGCGCGGCAGCGGACGGAGAGCGCACGCGCGCGGGCGTTGATCGGAGAGTTCCTCGCCGACGTCCGGGGGGGCGGCCCGACGCCCGTGCCGCTGCACGTGCGCAGCTACGGCGGGCGTGCGCGGTACCGCACCCCGCTGCAGGGCTGGTACCTGCGGCGCGACGAGACGGTGGGCGTCGACACCGACGGCGCGTTCTACGTGCTGACGGCGCCGAGCAGCCTGGTGGCGCGGTTCCGCGGTGTGCGGCCCGCACCGCAGGACCCGCCGCTGGTCATCGGCGCGGGCGGCAAGGACGGCGAGTCGATCGACATGGCGGACGCCCTGCGCCGCGTGCTCGCCGGCGAGGTCTGACGGCGGACGACCGGCCGGGCGGCCCCGCGGGCCGCCCGGCCGACGGGGCCCTCACCGGCCGCCGTCGACCCGCCGCGCGAGCTCGACCAGCGCCGTCGCGACCGTGCCCGGGTCCTCCACCGCCGTGAGGTGCCCGGCGCGGGGCACGACGACGAGCGGCGCACCGCCGGCCACCTTCGCCAGGTCACGTGCCGCCTCGACCCCCGTGACCTCGTCCTCGTCGCCGACCACGACGACGACGGGACCGGTGAACCGCCGCAGCACCTCGGTGCGGTCGGTGCGTGCGGCCATCGCCCGCTGGCTCCACGCGACGCGGGCCGGCGGCTGCTCGTCGATCCACGCCGCGACCCGTGCCACGACGTCCGGGTGCGCGGTGCGCGTGGTCTCCCCCAGCACCGTCCCGGCCATCCCGCGGACCGCGTCGACCGAGCCGGACGCCTCGACCTGCGCCGCGACGGCGAGCCGCTTCGCCCGCGCGTCGGGCGCGTCGGCGGTGGACTTCGTGTCCACCAGGGCCAGCCCCGCGACGAGGTCGGGGTGCCGCTCCAGCAGCGCGAGCGCGACGTAGCCGCCCATCGACAGGCCGGCGACGACCGCGCGCTCGACGCCGGCCCCGCGCACCGCGTCGGCGACGCGGTCCGCGGCGTCGTCGAGCGTGGGGCCCACCTCGTCGAGCTCGGCGGCGGCTGCGGGGAGGTCCGGCACGAGGACCCGGCGGTCGTCACCGAGCTCGGCGGCGACGTCCGTCCACATGCGGTGGTCGAGCGGGAAGCCGTGCAGGAGGACGACGGGCGTGGCGGTCATGGTGCTCCTCGGGTCTCGCGGTGCCCGTCGGCCGAACGGTGCCGGCGGGCGCGTGACGTGCGACGACGTCGGCCGCGCGTCGCCGTCGAGACTAGCGACCGGGCCGGTCGGCCACCCGCCGGGCGCGGGTGGCGGCACGCTCGAGCACGTGGGCGACGCCGTCGTCCGCGTTCGACGGCACGACCTCGTCGACGGCCGCGCGCACGTGCGGGTGGGCGTTGCGCACCGCGAAGGACCGCCCTGCCCACGTCAGCATCGGCAGGTCGTTGGGCGCGTCCCCGACGGCCCACACGTCGGTCGCGGCCACCCCGTGCCCGGCGGCCCACCGGGCGAGCGTGGCCGCCTTCGTCACGCCGGGGGCCGCCACCTCCCCGAGCAGGCCGGCCTGCGGGCCCGTGACCGACGTGGACACGTGCGCGAGGTCGCCGATCGCGGCCTGCAGCACGGCGACGAACCTGTCGGGCGCCCGGTCGGCGCAGGCCGCCGCGTCGAGCCGCACGAGCAGCTTGAGCGTCGTGGGGTCGGCGACCTCCTCGATCCGGGCGGCGACGGGGCTGCCGGCCGGCTGGTCGTGCGCGGACACGAAGCCCTGCTCCGCCGCGAACCCGCGGGCGCTCTCCGCGGCCAGGTGCACGTGCGGGCCCCAGGCGGCGCGCAGCCGCGCGGCGACGGCGGCGACCCGGGCGCGGTCCATGCCGTGCTGCTCGAGGACGCGCTGCGCGCCCACGTCGACGACGGACCCGCCGTTGGCGCAGATGGCCACCCCGTGGCCCGCGACGTGCGCGGCCAGCTCGGTGAGCCAGCGGTGGGGGCGCGCGGTCACGAACACGACGACGACGCCGGCGTCCTCGCACGCGGCCAGCGCGTCGACGGTGCGCGGCGACACCGTGCCGTCGGGCGCGAGCAGCGTGCCGTCCAGGTCGCTCGCGACGATCCGCGGCGCCACCTCCGGCACCGCGCCCGGCGGCACGTCCGTCCCCGCGCGCGGTGTCCCGTCGCCCGTCATCGCCGCGTCGGCCCGCGCCGGCCGCGCGCCTGCCAGCACGCGGTGTGCCAGTGCCGCCGGTCCTCCAGCCCGTCGCGCCACGTGTCGGTGCGCCAGGCGACGACGTGCGGCGTGCCGGCCGGCACGAGCTGGTCGCAGCCCGGGCAGCGGTACTCGCGGTCGGAGCCGCGCACCGCCTGGACGACCCACTCGCCGTCGGGTCCGGCCTCGGCGCGCCGGCCGCCGGTG
>JAPSIR010000015.1:28867-30443 GCA_031178625.1 Cellulomonas sp. | reverse complement strand
GAGGCGCTCGCGCGCGACGTCCACCTCTCGGCCGGGCACCTCAGCCGCCGGTTCCGCGCGGTCTTCGGCGAGTCGCCGTACAGCTACCTGATGACGCGGCGCATCGAGCGCGCCATGACGCTGCTGCGCCGCGGCGACCTGTCCGTCACCGACGTGTGCTTCGCGGTCGGCTGCGCGTCCCTCGGCACGTTCAGCACCCGGTTCTCCGAGCTCGTCGGCATGTCGCCCAGCGCGTACCGCCGGCTCGCCGGCGACGAGGGCCGCGGCCTGCCCGGGTGCGTCGCCAAGCAGGTCATGCGACCGGTCAGGAATCGAGAAGCACGGCCGGGGCACGGCTCCCTAGCGTGAGCGGCATGGACCTGGTCATCTCCTCCACCTTCCTGCCGGCGGACGACCCCGAGGCGTCGCTGGCCTTCTACCGCGACGTGCTGGGCTTCGAGGTGCGCCTCGACGTCGGCTACGGCGCCATGCGGTGGATCACCGTCGGCGCGCCCGAGCAGCCGCAGACGTCGATCGTGCTGCACCCGCCCGCGGCGGACCCGGGCCTGACCGACGCCGAGCGCCGCACCATCGCCGAGCTCATGGCGAAGGGCAGCTACGCGTCGATCGTGCTCGCCACGTCCGACGTCGACGCGACGTTCGCGCGGCTCGTGGCGGCCGGCGGCGAGGTCGTGCAGGAGCCCACGGACCAGCCGTACGGGCTGCGCGACTGCGCGTTCCGGGACCCCGCCGGGAACATGGTCCGCATCAACCAGCAGCCCTGACGCCTGCGCCACCGTCAGCCGGCGGCGCAGACCCCCCGGCGTGGACCTCGAGGGCGCGGGCGCCGACCGCGCGGAACCGGACGGCGCCCTGCGCGGCGGACGCGAGCGCCGCGGCGGCGTCGTGGGCGGGCCAGCGGGGCGCGGCCACGGCCGCGCCGCGCGCGGCGTCCGCGCCGGTCGTCACCGCCGGGTCGCCGGGGCCGACCCGGTGCACGACGACGACGGTGTCGTCGGTCGAGCCGTCCGGGGCCATGCGGGCGAGGAGCGCGTCGGCGAGGACGTCGGGGTCCGCGCCCGGGTCGGGCAGGTCGGCGAGCACGGACGCGAGCTCGTCGAGCCGGTCGCGCAGCAGCGTGCCGCGCCGCTCCAGCAGCCCGTCGGTGCACAGCACCAGCGCGTCGCCCTCGGCCACGGGGACGACCGCCTGCGGCCGCGGGCCCGCCGGCACCGTGAGCGGCCGGCCGCGCCCGCCGGCCAGCCACGTGACGGTGCGGTCGGGGTGCAGCACGAGGCCCGGCGGGTGCCCCGCCGACGAGAAGGTGAACGTGCCGGCGTCGGGGTCGACGACGCCGCACAGCACGGTCGCGAGCTCCGCACCGGGCAGCGTCCGCGCGAACGCGTCGAGGCCGTCCAGCACGTCGGCGGGCCGACGCGTACGCAGCAGCAGCGCCCGCGCCGCGCTGCGCAGCTGCCCCATCCGCGAGGCCGCCTCGAGGCCGTGCCCGACGCAGTCCCCCACCACGATGCCCACCGGTCCCCGCGGCGGGCCGGTGTCCTCCTCGTCCGTCGCGCCCGCGTGCGCGTGCTCGTGC
>JAPSIR010000015.1:14307-28767 GCA_031178625.1 Cellulomonas sp. | reverse complement strand
CGTGCTCGTGCGGCAGCGCGACCACGTCGTACCAGTCCCCGCCGACCGTGAGCTCCCGCGCGGCGGGCACGTACCGGGTCGCGACGTCGCCCCGCGCGACGTCCGGCTCCAGCATCGCGTGCTGCAGCACGTCCGACACGCGCGTCACCGCCGCGACCTGCCGGCCGAGACGCAGGGCCGACGTGACGGCGGCCGCCACGGTGTCGGCGACCACGCGGGCGAAGGCGCGCAGCTGGTCGTCCACCGGGCGCATGGCGCCGACGCGGAGGGACACCGCACCCGCGCGGCCGTCGGCCTCCGCGAGCACGAACGGGACGGCGAGCACGTGCCCGTCCTCGACGACCTCGCCACGGGCGATCGCGTCGGCCACGAGCCCCGGGCGCCCGCCCACGGGCGAGGGGGACGCGGCGATGGCCTCGACGCCGCCGGGCGGCCCCAGGTGGATCTCGACGCCCGCCACGTCGGGTCCGTCGTCGAGCAGCGCGACCGCGGCGGAGACGACAGCGTCCACGGTCGGCGCGGTGCCCTGCAGGCGCCGCGACAGCTCGGCGAGCAGGCGCACGCGCCGCTGCTCGACGACGAGGTGCGTCGTGTCGGCCGCGATGTCGAGCAGGCCCGCGACGCGCCCGTCGACGCCGCGCAACGGGCTGTAGGAGTACGTGAAGAACGTCTCCTCGTCGTACCCGTTCCGGTGCATGACGAGGCGCTGGTCCTGCACCCACGTCGGCCGGCCGTGCTCCATGACCTCCCGCACGAGCGGCGCGATGTCGTCCCACACGTCGGGCCACACGACGGCGAGCGGGGCGCCGAGCGCCGCGGGGTGCTTCTGGGTGCCGAGGATCTCGCGGTAGGCGTCGTTGTAGATCATCGTGAGCTGCGGGCCCCAGGTCACCAGCACGGGGAACCGCGTGCTCAGGCAGAGCTCGACGGCCGAGCGCAGCGGCAGGGGCCACGCCGACGGCGCGCCCAGCGGGGTGCTCGCCCAGTCGACCGCGCGCAGCGCGTCGCCCGTGCCGCCGCGCGACGTCGCGCGCACGAACCAGGCCGATCCCACCCCAGGGACCCTAGACGCCGGTGCCCGCCGTGTCGCGGGCGGGCGGCGGACGTCACCCCGCAGGCCGCACCAGGGCAGGATGGGCGCGTGAGCGTCACCGTGACCGACCAGCCGCGCGTCCTGCGCAGCGCCCTCCTCGTCGACTTCGACAACGTGTACATCGGCCTCAAGCGCCTCGACCCCGCCGCGGCGGAGGCGTTCGCGACCGAGCCGGGGCACTGGCTCGCGCAGCTCGCGCAGGGCTCCGACACGGACGGGGAGGTGACGCGCCGCTTCCTCGTGCGCGCCTGCTACCTCAACCCGTCGGTGTACTCGCGCTACCGGCCCAACTTCACGCGCGCGGGGTTCCGGGTCGTCGACTGCCCGTCCCTCACGCAGCAGGGCAAGAGCAGCGCCGACATCAACCTCGTGCTCGACGCCGTCGACGCGCTCGCCGCGCCCACGCGGTACGACGAGTTCGTCATCGTGTCCGCCGACGCCGACTTCACGCCCCTCGCCCAGCGCTGCCGGGCCGACGACCGGCGCGTCACGATCATCACCGCGAGCCCTGCCGCCAGCGCCTACCGGTCGGTCGCCGACTCGGTCGTCGGCGCCGACGCGCTCGCCGACCTGGTGACGCAGACGCTCTCGCCCCTCGACGCCGACGAGGTCGGGGACGGCGACGGGTCCGCCGACGGGCCCGGCACCCCGCCCGCGCGGGACGCCGCCGCGTCGACCGACGCCGCGCCGGCCGCCCCCGCCCCCACGCCGTCCGCGACCGAGGCCACGAGCTCGGGGGCGGCCGCCGGTGCGACCGAGCCGGCGGCCCCCGCCGCGGCGACCGGACCCGGCGAGGCCCGCGCGCGGCGCGCCGTCCTGCGCCACGTCCGCACGGCCGACGGACCCGTGCCGCTGGGCGCGGTCGCCCAGGCCGCGCTCACCGCGGAGCCCAGCATGACGGCCACGCAGTGGGCGGGCGCGGGCGGCTTCACCGCCTGGCTGACCCGCACGCTGCCCGAGCTCGGCGTGTCCACGCGCCCGCCGGGCCACGTGTGGGACGCACGCCGCTTCGGCGAGGCCGACCTGCCCGGCGCGGTGGCCGACACCGACCCCACCGACCTGCAGCGCCAGGTCATCGCCGTGACGGACACGCCGGGCCTGAGCCAGGCGCAGTACCGCGTGCTGCTCGAGACCCTGGCCGCGGACGTCTCCGCGCACCCGTTCGAGCGCGTGACGACGTCGCGACGGGTGCACGAGGCGTGCCAGCAGGCCGGTGCCAAGGTCGGCCGGTCGACCGTGAACTTCGTGATCTCCGGCGTGCTCTACGTCGGCCTCTCCCTGACGGAGCCGCGCGCGCCGCGGGACGTCGCCCGCGCGTGGGCCGACAACGTCATCGGCCTGTGCCGCGGGGCGCGCATGGAGCTGACGTCGGGCGACGCCGCCGCCATCCGCTCGTGGGTCGGCGGCGGCCTGGCGGACGCCTGACCGCCACGGCGTCGCGGTGACGCGCCACGGCCCGGCCGCCCCGAGCGGGGCGACCGGGCCGTGCGTGCCGGTGGTGCGTGCGGGTCAGGCGACGGCGGGGCTCGCCGCGACCTGCGCCGCGGCCGGGCCGCGGTAGGTGCTGCCGTCGAGCCAGAGGACGTAGAGGAAGATCAGCGGGAGCAGCACGAGGCCGACGGTGAAGCCGGTGCCGTGGCCGAAGGACTTCGCGACGTCGTTCCACAGGATGATCGCGACGACGACGTTCACGACCGGGACGAGCATGAGCAGGATCCACCAGAGCGGACGTCCGGCGATCTTGAGCAGGACGATCGTGTTGAGGATCGGCACGAAGCCCTTCCAGCCGTCCTCGCCGACCTTGGTGAAGATGCCGTAGAGCGGCAGCCCGACGAGGACGACGCCGAGGACGAGACCGATGACGGAGCCGACGCCGGCGCCCGCGGCGGCGGCGGTGTCGGTCGTGGTGAGCGCGGTGAGCATGGCGCGCACGGTAGCGCTGAACGGGCGTCCAGTGTCGGGATTGTCGTACTTCGTCGCCCGGACGGGGCACGGAGCGTCCGAACGGAGCAACGAGACGCCGCGGGGTGCCCCGCGGCGTCGCCGTCAGCGCAGGAACCCCTCGACGAGCGCCGCCAGCTCGTGCGGCCTGCGCACCGGGAGGAAGTGCCCCGCGCGCGGGACCACCGCGAGGCGTGCGTCCGGCAGCGCCTCGACGATCAGCGCCGTGTGCTCGGGCCGGACCGCGTCCCGCTCCCCCACCACGACGAGCACGGGCACGCGGACGCGCGCGAGGTCGGCGGGGTCGATCTGCGGGTGCTCGGTCATGAGCGCCGTCCGCTCCGCCGCACCCGCGAGAGCGGGCACGACGCGGACGCCCGCGCGCAGCACGCGCACGGCGGCCACCGTGGGGACCAGCGTCGCGCGGGTCATGCCGGCCGGGAAGAGGTTCGCCCCGACGACGACGAGGCGCCCGACCAGCTCCGGCCGGCGCAGCACCAGCTCGAGCGCCACGTTCCCGCCGTCGCTGAAGCCCAGCACGTCGACGTCCCGCAGGCCCAGCGCGTCGAGCACGGCGGCGACGTCGTCCGCCATGGAGACGGTCGTCAGCGGGCCGTCGCCGCGCGGGGACCGGCCGTGCGCGCGGGAGTCCACGCCGACGAGCGTGCGACCGCGCCCGAGCGCCGGCACGAGCCGGTCGAACACGTGGTGGTCCTCGCCGTTGCCGTGCAGCAGCACGAGCGGACGCCCGGAGCCGCGCGCGACGACCCACAGGGGGCCGACGCGCCCGCCGGGCGCCGCGAGGTCACGCAGGGACGCTGCCGCCGGCTCGCTCATCCGGGCAGGTTAGCGACGGTCGCCGACACGACGGCCGCCGGCACCCGCCGGTCCGGCACCGCGCGCGACGCCCCCCGGCGCCTCCGGCCGTCAGCGCAGCGCGTCGGCGAGCAGCCGCAGCGTCTCCTCGCGCGCCGGCGAGCGGTCCGCCGGCGTGCCGCGGAACGCGCCCGTGACCGGGGAGACCATCAGCTCGTCGGTGCCGAGCCGGTCCGCCAGCTCCCGCACCTGCGCGGCCGCCGACGCGGGGTCGCCGACGATCCACGAGGCGCTGAGCGCGGCGAGCAGCTCGTCCGCCGCCGCGGGCAGCGGGTTCTCCTCGGCGTCCTCGACGAGCTCCTGCGGCGCGAGCGTCTGCCCCGCGCGCAGCCGCCACATCGTGCGGACCTGCGGCAGCGCGAGCCGGCGCGCCTCGGCGTCCGTCGCCGCGACCGCGACGTTCGCGACCGCGATCGTGCGCGGCTCGGCGAGCTCGTCGGACGGCACGAACGTCGACCGGTAGAGCGCGACGGCCTCGTCGGTGCCGCGTCCCGCGAAGTGGTGCGCGAAGACGTACGGCAGTCCGAGCCGGCCGGCGAGCTGCGCCGAGTACGACGACGACCCGAGCAGCCACAGCTGCGGCGCGGAGGTGGCGTGCGGCGTCGCGCGCAGGGGGTACGTGCTCGACCCGACGCGCACCTCGACGCCACCGGGACGCACCAGGGCGCGCAGGGTCGCGACGTCGTCGTCGAACGTGTCGACGGCGTCGCCCGACTGCCCGCGGCGCAGCAGGTGCCCCGTGACGGGGTCGGAGCCCGGCGCGCGGCCGATGCCGACGTCGACGCGGCCCGGGTACGCCGCTTCCAGCAGGGCCACCTGCTCGGCGACGACGAGCGGCGAGTGGTTGGGCAGCATGACGCCGCCCGACCCGACGCGCAGGCGGCTCGTCGCCGCCGCGATGATCCCCATGAGCAGCGGCGCGTTGGTGGCAGCGACGGCCGGCATGTTGTGGTGCTCGGCGACCCAGTACCGGCGGGCGCCGACCTCGTCGGCGACGCGGGCGAGCGCGAGCGTGGCCGCCAGCGCGTCGGCGGTGGCCTGGTCGGCGCGGACGGGGACGAGGTCGAGCACGGAGAGCGCGGTCACGTCGACGGCAACCCGCGCGGGCCGCCACCGCATTCCGGGACGTGCGTCACGCCGTCGCGGTCGGTCGCCCTCAGTCGCGCTCGAGCAGCGTCAGCACCTCGTAGTGCCCGGTGTGCGGGAACATGTCGAGCACCTGGCCGCGTCGCGGGCGCAGCGACGGCATGGCCGCGAGGTCGCGCGCGAGCGAGCCCGCGTGGCACGACGAGTACAGCACCCGCCGCACCCCGGACGCCTCGAGCCACCGGCTCAGCGGCTCGCCCAGCCCTCGCCGCGGCGGGTTCACGACGACCAGGTCCGGCACCTCGTCGGACGCGAGCGCGAACGCGGTCGCGTCGCCGGCGAGGAACCGCGTGCCGGGCAGCCCGGCCTCGCGCGCGGACTGCTCGGCGCTGGCGACCGCCTCGGCGCTCGTCTCCACCCCCACGACCGTGCGTCCCGGGCGGGCGAGGTGCAGCGCGAAGCCGCCGACCCCGCAGTACAGGTCCCACACGGTGCTCGGGTCGACCTCGTCCGCCCACGCGGTCGCCTGCCGGTACAGCGCCGCGGCCACCTCGGTGTTGGTCTGGAAGAAGCTGCGGGGCCGCAGGTGCAGGTCGAGCCCGTTGACGTGCATCCGCAGGGTCGTGCGCCCGGTCAGCAGCTCCTCGCGCTCGCCCTCGAGCACGGCGGCGTGCGCCGGCTGCACGTTGACCGACGCCACCGCCAGCGCGGGCACCTGCGCACACAGCCAGGGCAGGTGCTTGCGCACCCGGGCGAGCGCCTCCGTGCTGCGCAGGACGAACCGCACCATGAGCTCGCCGTCGGGGCTCACGGTGACCAGCAGGTGCTTGAGCTCGCCGCGCCGCCCGGGCACGTCGTACGGGGTCAGCCCCGCGCGCCCGACGAGCTCCGCGAGCGGTGCGAACGCGTCGGACAGCGGCGCCGGGTAGAGAGGGCAGCCCTGCAGGTCGACACCGTGACCGTGCGCGTCGAGGATGCCGAGCGTCGGCGCGTCCGCCGTGCCGGCGACGACCATCTTCGCCTTGTTGCGGAAGCCTGCCTCGGCGCTGGTGACGGGCGGGAGCCACGCGAGCCCCGCCGGGTCGCCCAGCAGCACGCGCACGCGCCGCTCCTTGTCCGCGACCTGCGCCGGGTACGGCTGCGCGAGGAGCGTGCAGGACCCGCACGCACCCGCGTCGAAGTAGGCGCAGCGCATCCGTCCAGGGTAGGTGGCCGCCGGCGCGCCGCCGGGGTGAGTCCCGCCACGGTGCGCACGGCCGCCGTGGGCACGACGCGGCGCGGCGGCCCGGTCCACGAGGGACCGGGCCGCCGCGCGCCCTGCGGGGACCGGGGGTCAGTAGCCCTGCGGGCTGTACGCCTGGCTGCCCTGGTCCTCGTCCTGGCCGCCGCCCTGCGCGGAGCCCTGGACGCGCTCGCGCGCACCCTGCGCCTCGTCCTTGACCGACGAGGCCGCGTCCTGGCCGGCGCTCTTGACCTGCTGGGCGCCCTCCGTGGCGCGCTCCTTCAGCGCGGCGGCCGCCTCCTGCGCGGGCTCGCGCAGGTTCTCGGCCGCGTCCTGGGCGACGCCCTTCACCGCGGGGGCGAGGTCCTGCGCCTTCTCCTTCACGGCCGTGGCCGCCCGGGTCTCCTTCTGGGAGGCCGGCAGGAGCGAGCCCGCGAGCCAGCCGACGCCGAAGGCGATGAGGCCCGCAGCGAGCGGGTTGCCCGCGGCTGCGTCCTTGGCGCGTCCGGGCGCCGCCGCGGCGGCGTCCTTCACGTGCCCCGGCGCGTCGGACAGCGAGCCGCCGACCGACGAGCCCGTCGACGACGCGGAGTCCTTGACGTCGTGGGCCTTGTCCGCCACGGAGTGGCCGGCGTCGCTGACGGTGCCCATGACCCGCTCCTTCACGTCGGTGAGCCGGCTCTTCACCTCGTCGGCCTTGCGGTGCGCGACCGTCTTGGGGTTCACGCTGTCGGTCAGCTGGTCGACGTTCGCCGAGAGGTCCGCGCGGGTGCGCTCGATGTCGGCGCGGATCTGGTCCGGGTCGCTCGTGCTCATCGGTTCTTCTCCTCGTGTCCTCGGGCGGCGTTGGGGATCTTCTTCAGGGTCTCGGCCGTGCGCGGCGCGCCGCCGACCTCCTTGACCTGCTTCTGCCCGCGCTTGGCGAGCACGAGCGCGACGACTCCCCACAGGATCGCCACGACCAGGGCCGACCAGCCCCGGTTGATGAGGGCGCCGAGCGCCCACCACAGCGAGACGGAGACGAACACCAGCGCGAGGTTCGCGGCGACCGCCGCGCCGCCGAACATGCCGGCGCCCGTCCCGGCCTTCTTCGCCTGGTCGGTGAGCTCGACCTTCGCGAGCTCGACCTCCTGGCGGAAGAGGGTCGACAGGTCCTCCGTGATCTCGCTGAGCAGCGTGCCGATGGACGGGCGGTCGTCGCCGTCGCCCGCGGGACCGGCCGTGCCGGCGGGCGTGCCCGCCGGGTAGCCGGCCGCACCCGCGGGACCCGCGGCGCCGACGGGGTCGGTCGCCCCGTAGCCGGTGGTCATCGCTGGTCCTCCCGCTCGACGCCGCTCCACGGCTCACCCGTCGCGGTGCCGCCCAGGCCGGCCTCGTCGTCCGGGATGCCGCCGGGCGTGGTCTGCACCGGGGCGGGGCCGCCGACCGTCTCGTCGGCCGCGGCGCCCTCGCCGTACACGGCGCGCGACGCGGCGAGGTACTCGGGCTCCTCGGCGGCGGGCGTCCCCCACGCGCCCTGCGCACCGACGGTCGAGGCGTCGTCCGCGACCGAGCCTGTCGGGAGCGGGCCGGTGGTGCCCAGGTCGTCCCCGACGGCGGCCGTGCCGCCGGCGTACCCCGCGCCGGCCGCGTAGCCGGCGCCCGTCGCGTAGCCGGCGGACGTGCCGCCGACCGTCCCGCTCGTGGGCGTCGTCGTTCCCGTCGTCGCGACCTCGCCCGAGCCGGACCCGCTGTCCGAGGCCGCGCTCAGGCCGCGCGTCAGGCGCCCGGCCAGCAGGCCCGCGCCGGCGGCGACCGCCAGGAACACGCCCGGTCGACGGCGCGCGAAGTCCGACACGGCGGTGATGAGCTCGCCGGGCTCGCGCTCGTCGAGCCACGACGCCGCGGTGCCGGTGCGGTCGGCGACCTGACGCGCGAGGTCGGTCGCGAGGCCGCCCTGCTCGGAGCTGTCCGCCATGCGGGCCAGCTCGTCGCCGAGCCCCCGCAGGCCGTCGGCGAGGCGCTTCTGCTGCTGGCCCGCCTGACCGCTCACCTCGGAGCGGGCCTGGTCGAACAGGCCACGAGCCTGCTCCTTCGCCTCCGCCGTCACCTGCCGTGCCTGGTCCTTGGCCTCGTGCGCCACGGTGCGGCCGCTCTCGGCCGCGCTCTGGGCGACACCGGCCGCCTCCTGCTGCGCCGCCTGCGCGGTGTCCTTGGCGGTCTGCGTGGCCGATCCCGTGCCGCTGCTGGCGCCGCCGGTCTGACCGGCTGCGTAGTCGGTGCTCATGTCGTCGTCCTCTCACCACGGGTGCGTGCACCCGTCGGACCGCTGGAGTCGTTCGCCGTCCCGCTGCGAGGGCAGGGGGTGCCGACGCGGCGACCGGACGGTCGCCGTGCGGGACGGTGTGCTGATGGCCGTCTTCTCGACCTGGTCGACGCGTCGTGCGCGCCGTGTCCCGGGGTGCGCACCCCGGACCTGCTTCCCCGGTCCGCAGGGTGCGCATCCCTGCCGGCCGGCTGTACAGCGACGCTAGGCATGCCGTCCAGGTCCCGCCACCGGAACGGGACGGTCCGGGCGTCCCGAGCCCTCGCGCACCGGCCGCGACAGGCCCGGTACCCGCTCCCGCGGGCGCTCCGGCGCGGTGCGGCCTACGGTCGGTGTGGACGTCCCCGGGACCAGGAGGGTCCGTGACCGCAGCCCCCGCAGCCGCCGCACCCGCGGGTGGTGCCGCGGGAGCGCGTGGCGACGGGCCCGCGCGGACGGTCGGGCGGCTGCTGCTGGGCGGGGCGCTGGCGTTCGCCGGCACCGGTCACCTCACGTTCGCGCGGCAGGACTTCCAGGCGCAGGTGCCGGCGTGGGTGCCGCTCGACCCCGACGTCACCGTGGTCGCCTCGGGGGTCGTCGAGGTGCTGCTCGGCACGGCGCTGGTCGTGGCGCCGCGGCGCTGGCGGCCGCTCGTGGGCGGCGCGGTAGCGGCGTTCCTCGTCGCTGTGCTCCCCGGCAACGTGTCGCAGTACGTGACGGGGACGGACGCGTTCGGCCTCGACTCGGACGCCAAGCGCCTCGCGCGCCTGCCGTTCCAGCCGCTGCTCGTGGTGTGGGCGCTGTGGTCCACCGGGGCGTGGCGGGCGTTCCGCGCGCGGCGGCGCGCCGGGCCCTGAGGCGGCGGGCACGGCCGACCCGGGCGTGGGGCCGACGCGCGCCGCCGACCGGCGGTCCCCCGTTCACCGCGGCGACGCCCGACGTCCCCGCGGCCGCGCCACCCTGCGGACGTGCTCGCCCTCCGCTCCCGTCCCGCGCGCGTCCTGCTCGCCCTGCTGGTCACCGGCCTGGTCGCCGCGACGGCCGTCTCGGCCGCGGCGCGGTCGCCGCGGGACCCCGGCGCGCCTCCTGCCGCCGCGCAGGACGACCGGGCGCTCGCCGCCGCCGGCGCCGAGCTGACGGCTCTCGTGCTCGGGCGCCCCGGCGCCACCGCCGACCGGCCGCCCGTGCCGGGGACGGGCGGGCAGCCCGCTCCCGTCCCGCCGGTGCCACCGGCAGACGCACCGGCACCGGCGCAACCCCGTGCACCGGGTGCGCCGCGCACGTCCGTGCCGTGGACCGTCGAGGTCTCCGCGCGCACGGACGTCCCCGCGCGGGCGCTGCGCGCGTACGCCGACGCGACGCTCGCCACCGACGTCGAGACCCCCGGTTGCGGGCTCGGGTGGACGACGCTGGCGGCGATCGGCGCGGTCGAGTCGGGGCACGGCACGTTCGGCGGCGCCACCCTCCTGGACGACGGGCGGCCCAGCCGACCGGTCGTCGGACCGGCGCTCGACGGGCGCCCGGGTCTCGCCGCGCTGCCCGCCGACCCCGGGGGCACCGCCTGGCACGCCGACCCGGTGTGGGACCACGCCGTCGGCCCTCTGCAGTTCCTGCCGTCCACGTGGCAGCGCTGGGCGGCGGACGGTGACGACGACGGCGTCGCCGACCCGCACGACCTCGACGACGCGGCGCTCGCGGCCGCGCGCTACCTGTGCGCGGGCGGCCGGGACATGACGGGGGCGAGCGGCTGGCGGGCCGCCGTGCTGTCGTACAACCGCTCGGACGAGTACGCGGCACAGGTGCTCGCGCAGGCCGAGGCGTACGCCCGACGCTCCACGGCCGCCACCGAAGCGCCCTGAGCGCGCGGCGCTCCTCCGGGACGGCCCCACCTCCGTCCGGCGCGGAGTGTCACCCGAAGTGCTGAGTCGTGCACCCGGACGCGCGCACGTCCATCCGGCGTTCACCGGGACCACGTCCTGCGGGCGCCCCTCGGGTGTCCGTCGGCCACGGCTCACCGCTCAGATTCTCCCGGCGTCACGCCATCAGGAGCAGGGGTCGAGAGAGCAGGTGCCGGGTGCGCCCGTCGGTGCATTACGTCCAGCTGTACAGGAACGTCGGGGAGGCAGCCGTGTGGTGGCGGGCGATGAGCTCCAACGGCCGGCCGCTCGGCCGCTGCGTGGCACCGGCCGACGGCCTCGACGCCGCCACGGCGCACCTGCGGCGGGTCGTCGCGCTGCTCGACGGCGCCGAGGTCACGGTGCGGGCGACGAGCACCCACGGGTGGCGGTGGACCCTCGTGGCCGGGGACGAGCCGCTGGCCACGGGTGCGCACGAGAACGACCGGCGCACGCGGTGCGTCATGGCGGGGCGGTACTTCGTCGCCACGCTGCCGGCGGCGGCGCAGGTGCGCACCGTCGAGGTCTTCGGGCGCCGGGACCTGCCCCTCGTGCGGACGGCGTCGACATGACCACGCTGCGGGAGGACCTCGAGCCGCAGGCCGCCGCCCCGGCGACGCCGCGGCCGGTGCCGCGCTCCGCGACCGGGGTGGACCGGCTCTTCGTCGGCGGCGCCCGCGCGGTCGGCGCCACGGTGCTGGCCATCACCGGAGGCATCGGCCTGTTCCTGGCCGTGCAGGCCGTGCCGACGCTGCAGCGCTACGGGCTGGCGTTCTTCACCGAGACGCAGTGGCAGCCCGAGGCCGACGTGCTCGGGATCGCCTCCGTGCTCGTCGGGACGGTCACCGTGGCCGCCGTCGCGCTCGCGGTCGCGTTCCCGCTCGCCCTCACGACCGCCCTCTACATCAGCGAGTACGCGCCGGCGCGGGTGCGTCCGGGCCTCGTCTCGATGGTCGACCTGATGGCCGCGGTCCCGAGCATCATCCACGGCCTGCTGTGGGCCGTCCTGCTGCAGCCGTACGCGAGCGGGATCGCGCGCTGGCTGCACACCTACCTCGGCTTCCTGCCCGTCTTCCAGGTGGACACGGACCCGACCGCGGCCATGTGGGAGCAGTCGCGGTACACCGCGTCGGCGTTCGTCGCAGGGCTGGCCGTCGCCATGATGGTGCTGCCGATGGCGTGCGCCGTCATGCGCGAGGTGTTCGCCCAGGCGCCCGCGGGCGAGCGCGAGGCGGCGCTGGCCCTCGGCTCCACGCGCTGGGGCATGATCCGTGCCGTCGTCCTGCCGTTCGGGCGCGGCGGCGTCATCGGCGGGACGATGCTCGGTCTCGGTCGCGCGCTGGGCGAGACGATCGCGGTCGTCCTCATCGTCTCGCCGTCCTTCGAGCTCAAGGTGCGGCCCCTCGAGGTCGGCACGAACACGGTGTCCGCCCTGATCGCCAACCGGTTCGGCGAGTCGTCGGCGTCGCAGCTGTCGGCGCTGCTGACGGCCGGGCTCGTGCTGTTCCTGCTGACCCTGGTGATCAACACGCTGGCCGCCGTGGTCGTGGCGCGCAGCCGCTCCGGCGCGGGGACCGACCTGTGACCGCCGTCCCCGAGTCGCCCGCACGGCCGGGCACCGCACCCGTCGCGCCCACCGGGCAGACGTGGGTGCGGCCGCCGGCGGACGACCTCCCCCCGGTCCGCGCGCCGCGGCGCCGCGTCTCCGGCTCGACCCCGGGCGACCGCCTGGTCACCGTCGGCTCGTTCGTGGCCGCGGCGGCGTGCGCGTGGGTCGTGTGCTTCCGGCTCCTGCCGTGGGGCACCGTGCCGGGCGTCCTCGTCGTGACGTTCCTGGCGTACCTCGCGGTCGTCGCGGTCGCCACCTCCGCCACCCAGCCGGGCCCGCAGGTCATGGACCGGGTCGTCGCCGCCGTCGTCACCGGCGGTGCCGTGCTCGTCACCGCGGCCCTCGTCGCGACCGTCGCGTTCACGTTCGTCCGGGGCGCCGGGGCGCTGCCGCACCTGAACATGTGGGTCGACGACATGGCCGGCGTGGGGCCGCGCGACCCGCTCACCGTGGGCGGCGTCGGCCACGCCATCGTCGGCTCCCTCGTGCAGATCGGCCTGGCCGTGGTCGTCACGGTGCCGCTCGCCATCGGCACGGCGGTCTTCATGACCGAGGTCGGCGGCCGGTTCGCCCGCGTCGTGCGGACCGTCGTGGAAGCCATGACGGCGCTGCCCTCGATCGTCGCGGGCCTGTTCGTCTACACCGTGCTCATCGCGACGCTCGGGGTGCCGCGCTCGGGTCTCGCCGCCGCGGCCGCGCTGTCGGTGATGATGCTGCCGATCATCGCGCGCGCCGCCGACGTCGTCCTCCGCGTCGTGCCGAGCGGGCTGCGGGAGGCGAGCCTCGCGCTCGGCGCCTCGCGCTGGCGGACCGTGTGGCACGTCGTGCTGCCGACGGCGCGGCCCGCCCTGTCCACCGCCCTCATCCTCGGCGTGGCCCGGGGCGTCGGCGAGACCTCGCCGGTGCTCCTCACGTCCGGGGCAGCGACGTTCTTCGTCTTCGGCCCCACCGACGGCGTCATGAACTCCCTGCCCCTGTTCATCTACACGGCGGTGCGCAGCGGTGAGCCGCTGCTCGTCGAGCGCGCGTTCGGCGCCGCGTCGATCCTCCTGCTCCTCGTCCTCGCGCTGTTCGTCGTGGCGCGCCGCGCCGCGCGCCGGCGCCCGAGCCGCTGACCCCTCCTGGAGACGTCCATGACCCCCCTGCGCCACAGCGCGCTCACCGCCCTCGCCGCGGTCCTCGTGACCGGGGCGCTCCTGCTCGTCGGCGCCCCTCCGGCGTCGGCGGCGTACGGCCAGATCGACGGGTCGGGCTCCACCTGGAGCAAGAACATCGTCGACCAGTGGATCTCCGACGTCAGCGCCTACGGCATGAAGGTCGTCTACTCGGGCGGCGGCTCGTCGGTCGGCCGCAAGAACTTCGCCAACCCGGCGAGCGTCGACTACGCGATCAGCGAGATCCCGTACCAGGACCGCGACGAGTACGGGAACGCCGACACCTCCAACGGGCGGGAGTACTCCTACCTGCCGATCGTCGCGGGCGGCACGGCGTTCACCTACCACCTGGAGCAGGGCGGCAAGCTCATCCGCGACGTCAGGCTGTCGGGCGAGACGATCGCCAAGATCTTCACCAACCAGATCACGTCGTGGGCGGACCCCGCGATCGCCGCGGACAACAACGGCCGGGTCCTGCCGGACACGCCCGTCGTCCCGCTGGTCCGCTCGGACGGCTCGGGGACGACCGCGCAGTTCACCACCTGGCTCGACAAGCAGCACCCGTCGATCTGGCGGCCGTACTTCGGCCGGTCCGGCCTCACCTCGTACTACCCGATCGCGCAGGGCAGCCGCATGCTCGGCGCCTCCGGCTCCGACCAGCAGATGGCCACGCTCGCGGGCAGCGCCGGCAACGGGATGATCGCGTACATCGAGTACTCGTTCCCCGTCACCAAGAACTACCCGGTGGTGAAGGTCCTGAACTCCGCCGGGTACTACGTGGAGCCGACCCAGTACGCGGTGGCGGTGGGCCTGACGCGGGCGCGGATCAACACCGACACCGGCTCGCGGAACTACCTGACGCAGATCCTCGACGACGTCTACACCAACCCGGACCCGCGCGCGTACCCGCTCTCGTCGTACAGCTACATGATCCTGCCGACCGGGGCGAACGACCAGCGCATGACGACGAACAAGCGCCAGACGCTGGTGGACTTCATGTTCTACTCGCTGTGCGAGGGGCAGGGGAAGGCCGGCGCGTACGGCTACTCCCCGCTGCCCCTCAACCTCGTCCAGGCCGGCTTCGAGCAGCTCGCGAAGCTCGGCGCGGCCGACCCCGGCGTCGACGTCAAGGACCGGGACGCGACCCGGTGCAACAACCCGACCTTCGTCGCGGGCGACCTGTCCCGCAACCGGCTCGCGGAGGTCGCGGCGGCACCGCCGGCGTGCGACCAGCAGGGCCAGGGCCCGTGCCTCGGCGCGGGGCAGCCGGGCGCACCCGCGGGCGGTGCGACCACCGCCG
>JAPSIR010000015.1:0-14207 GCA_031178625.1 Cellulomonas sp. | reverse complement strand
GTCCGCGTCCGGTGGTCCGGCGCCCGCCCGAGCGCCGCACGGACCGTCAGCCCGTACGGCGCCGACGGCATGAACCAGGAGTACCCCGTGGTGGTGCTCCAGTGCCGCGGCGTGGACGACCCGGCCGCGCCGGCCGACCGGCGCCTGTCCCCCGAGACGTGCTGGACCACCACGTACCTCGAGCGGTACGCCGCCGTGTCGCCCGCCCTCGCGGTGTGGCGCCACGACCGGGCCGCGACCGACGCGGACCGCGCCGACCAGGACGCCGTGGCGGACTGGCCGCAGGAGTGCCTGCGCTTCCCCGCCGACCTGTTCTCGCAGCGCCTGCTGCCGTTCCGGTCGGCCAAGGGCCAGGTCTACGCCTCCTGCAACGACGCCACGGTCCCCCCGGAGTCCGCCGTGGACGCCGCCCTGCCGGCCTCCGAGCTCGCGGGCTTCACGGGCCTGGACGGCACCGGCGACGTCCGCTTCGAGGTGCGCTCGAGCACCGAGAACGAGTCCCTCGGGTGCTCCTCCGAGGTGGCCTGCTCCCTGGTCGTCATCCCGATCATGGGCATCAGCTGCGCCGACGCCGACGCCGCCTGCCGGGGCACCGGGTCGTTCCCTCCCGGGTCGTCGAACTTCGGCAACGTCGGCGTGGACCCCGCGGTCTCGCCCCTGTACTGGTGGTCCGCCTCGAACTGGCAGCACCGCTTCACGGTGCCGCTGACCTTCGCCCTGCCGCCCGACGCGTGCGACGTGCTCGACCCGCGCGCCCCGGTCGACATGTACGGCTCGGAGCTGCTCAGCCAGGCGACGCTGCAGTGGGCGCCGGCGTACTGCCTGCGCCAGGACCGCTTCAAGATGCGGCACAACCGGCAGACGGAGGAGGCGTCCCTGCGCCTGGTGGCCCGCGGCGAGGCCGCGGCGGCGTTCGTCTCCGACCCCGCGCACGACCCGCCCGTCCCGCTGGGGTACGCGCCCGTCGCCGTCACCGGGTTCGCCGTCGCGTACGTCGCCGACCTCCCCGACAACGCCGGCGAGGCGGACCGCATGCGCCTGACGCCGCGCCTCCTCGCGAAGCTGCTCACGCAGTCCTACCCCGCGTCGATCTCGGGCCGGGCGCACCCGGGCCTCGAGCGGAACCCCGTGTCGCTCAACGCGGACCCCGAGTTCGTCGAGCTCAACCCCGGCATGTCCCTGACGACCGAGGAGGCGCGGGCCACGGTGCTCTCGCTGTCCGAGCAGGCGGACACGATCCACGCGCTCACCGCCTACCTGGCGGCCGACCCGGAGGCGGCGGCCTTCGTGGCGGGCACCCCCGACCCGTGGGGCATGGTGGTCAACCCGTCCTACCGGGGCGTGACCCTGCCGGTCGCCGAGTGGCCGATGCTCGACACGTTCGTGCGGGACATCAACCGCGAGTGCGAGAGCCTCAACAAGGTGCCGTACCTGGGGCAGGTGGCGGCGCCGGTGACGACGATGCGCGCGATCGCGGAGGCCGTCCTCGACGCGTGGCCGAACGTGCAGACCCAGTGCACGCGGGCCACCCCGACCGACCCGTGGAAGTTCGGCCGCATCCCGCGGCAGGGGTACGGAGCGCGCTTCATGCTCGGGCTGGTCACGCTCGGCGACGCGGAGCGCTACGGCCTGCGGACGGCCGAGCTGCGCACCGCCGGCACCGGCGCGTCGGCGACGTTCGTCGCGGCGGCGCCGGGGTCGATGGCGGCCGCGCTCGCCGCCGCGCGGCAGGCCGGACCCGGCGAGCCGTTCCTGCTGGACCGCTCGGCGCTCTCCCCCGACGCCTACCCCGGCACGATGGTCGTCCACACCGCCGCGCGTTTGAGCGGCATGCCGCCGGCCGACGCGCGGCACGTCTCCCAGTTCGTGCGCGTGGCGCTCGAGGAGGGGCAGGTGCCGGGCCCGGGCAACGGTCAGCTGCCCGCGGGCTACGTGCCCCTGGTCGCGTCGGGCCCGACCGCGCCGCTGCATGCCGCGGCGCTCGCGGTGGCGGACGCCGTCGAGGCGCAGCGCGGTGCCCCGGCACCGCAGGTGCCCGCCCCCGGCGGTCTCGTCCCGCCCTCCGGTCCGGGGCTGCCCGGCGAGTCGTCGGCGGTGCTGACGTCCGCACCCCTGGGCGTCGGCGGGCTCCCGCCGGAAGCGGCGGTTCCGGCGACGGAGCAGGGCCTGCCGGCCGACACGGCGCCGGCGGCTGCCGCGCCGGACGCGGACGGCACGACCGTCGCCGGGCGCTCGACCACCGCCGGCCGCCTCGTCCCGGCCATGCTCGGCCTGTCGATCGCCGGCATGCTCGGTGTCCCGGCGCTGCGCTCCTTCGCGGGACGCAGGTCCACGCCGTGAGCGCGGTCGAGCTCGAGCGTCCCGTGCCTGCGGCGGCCGCGCCGGCACCCGCACCCGCGCCGGCGCCGGCGCCGTCCGGGCCGCGGGGACGACGGCGTCGGCCCGTCCCGCGCCCGGCACCGCGTCCCCGGCGGCCGGTGGCCCCGCTGCCGGAGGGCGCGCTCGTCATGTCCCTCGCGCTCGCCGTGGTGGCCGCGATCGGCCTGTGGACGGTGCTGCACCTGCTGCTCCTGAGCGGGCTCGCCCAGGCGCGGGCGCAGCACGACCTCCAGGCGGAGCTGCGCGAGGCGATCGCCGGCGAGACGGCTCCGCTCGGCGCCGCCGAGCCCGGCACCCCGGTCGCCCTGCTCAGCATCCCCACGCTGGGTCTGCGCCAGGTCGTGGTGGAGGGCACGGCGCCGTCCGACCTGCAGTCGGGACCCGGCCACCGGCGCGACACGGTGCTGCCCGGGCAGGCGGGCGTCGCGATCGTCTACGGGCGCGCGGCGGCGTACGGCGCGCCGTTCGCGGCCGTGCCGACCCTGCGCGCGGGCGACGGCATCGCGGTCGCGACGGCGCAGGGCGAGGCGGTGTACCGGGTCGACGGCGTGCGGCGCGACGGCGACCCGCTGCCCGACCCGCCCGCCCCGGGCACGGGTCGCCTGACGCTCGTGACGGCGGAGGGCTCGGGCCCGCTGGCCGCGGTGACGCCCGACCGGACGGTGTACGTCGACGCGACGCTCGTCGGCGAGGCGGCGACGCCGCCGGGCGGCCGGCCCGCCGCCGTGCCGGACGCCGAGCGCGCGCTCGGCACCGACGCCGGCGTCCTCCCGGTCCTCGCGCTGTGCCTCCAGGGGCTCGTCCTCGGCGCTGCCGCTGTGACGATCGCCCTGCGCCGCCTTCCGTCGCGCACGGTGTGGGCGCTGGGCCTGCCGGTGCTGGCCGCCCTCGCGTGGTTGACGAGCGACGCCGCGGCGCAGCTCCTGCCGAACCTGCTGTGAGCGCGGCCGTCCCGCGGTGGTCGTCGGGATGTCCTGCGTTCACCGCGCACCCCCCGCGCATTGCCACACGCTCCCCACGATCGCACCCGGGGCCCGCTGCCGGGCCCACCGTCCCTTCGCCCGAGAGGTCTCACCCATGAAGCGATCCCGCGTCACGGCCGCGGCGGCCGTCGCACTGACCGGTGCGCTCGCACTCGGCCTGGCCACGTCCGCGACCGCCGAGCCCACGCCCCAGCAGCGCGACGTCGTCGGCGTCGGCTCCGACACGACCGAGGTGGTCATGAACTACCTCGCCGACGGCCGCACGGTCGGCGGCACGTTCCGGACCGGCTTCAACGCCGTGTCCAACGCCCGCCTCGTCTCGTTCGACGCGACGGGCAGCGCCACGGTCGTGCTCAAGACCGGGACGGCGGCGGTCCCGCGGCCGAACGGGTCGGGCGCCGGCAAGAACCTGCTCTACGGGGCGGGCAACAACTCGAACGTCAACTACGCCCGCTCCTCCTCCGCCCTCAGCGCCGCCGAGGCGTCGGCCGGGCTGTACGCCGTGCCGTTCGCGCTCGACGGGCTGCGGCTCGCGGTGGCCAGCTCGTCGAACGCGCCGGCGAGCCTCACGCCCGCCCAGATGGTGAGCATCTACAAGGGCGAGGTCACGAACTGGAGCCAGGTCGGCGGCCGCAGCGGCGCGATCGTCCCGATGATCCCGCAGACCGGCTCGGGCACCCGCTCGTTCTTCCTCGACCAGCTCCGCATCGCCAACGGCGGCGTGGCGCCGACGCTCGGCGGCAACGTCGTCGAGGTCCAGGAGCACGACGCGGCGCCGGTCGCCGGCAACGCGAACGCCGTCGCACCGTTCTCGACCGGCCGGTTCGCCTCGGTGACCGGCATCCGGCTCACCGACGGCTTCTCCGCGCAGCGCGCGCTCTACAACGTCGTCCGGTCCGCCGACCTGACCAAGCCGTGGTTCGGCGCCATCTTCGGCCGGGGCGGCTTCCTGTGCTCCGGCTCCGCCCAGGGGCTCGTCGAGGCGGCCGGCTTCCAGCAGCTCGCGCAGCCGCTCGACGGCGGCGTGTGCGGCGTGCCCACGCAGGCCGCCACGACCAACTTCACGATCAACTGAGCGACAAGGACTTCGCCATGACCCTCTCGAGGACCCTCACCTCGGTGACGCTGGGCGCGCTCGTCGCCGGCGTCACGCTCGTCGCCGTCGCCGGTCCCGCGTCCGCCATGGACGAGGGCGCTGCTCTCGACGGGAACATCTACCTCTTCTCGCAGCCCGGCGGGTTCGACGGCAACACCGCCGCGACCCAGGTGTCGTCGGGCAACGGCACGACCCGTCCCTGGCAGTCCGTGACCGTCGACCCGGCGTGCCCCGCCGGCACGGCCTACGTCACGGCCGTCATCCGCATCCCGCAGCAGGGCGTGCCCGACGACGAGCTCGACTCGATCGAGCTCACCGCCGTGGGCCTGCAGAAGGACTCCGCGGGCCGCTTCTACGCCAACCGCGGCGACCTGCTCTCCAAGTCGCAGGTGCTCGCCTACCTGGCCGGCCGCCCCGGCAACACCGGCGAGCTGCCGTTCCTCGTGGCGTGCCGCGGCGCGGCCGCGGGCGAGACGTACGGGCACGTCATGACGAGCATCACCATGACGGGCACGACGGCGGAGAACCTGACGTGGTCGATCCCGCGGGCGCCGTTCCCGGGCGGCGGCCAGTCGGCGGCGGCCACGACGACGTCCCTCGCGGCGACGGCGCAGGGCCGTGACCTCACGCTCACGGCGACCGTCGCCCCCGGCGGCGCCACCGGGACGGTCACGTTCACCGAGGGCGGCACGACGCTGGGCACGGCTCCGGTGGCCGACGGCACCGCCACGCTCACCGTCACGGCGCCCGCAGCCGGGCCGCACACCTACGCCGCGGCCTTCACGCCGGCCGACGCGACGGCCTTCGCGGCGTCGCAGGGCACCACGACCGTGACCGTCGGGCTCGACTCCGGCTCCGGGCAGATCGTCGTCACCGTCCCGGCGGCCCCCGAGGTCGACGGCGCGCTGACGTTCACCGTGCCGTTCGGCACGCCGGTCGCCCTCGCGGGCACGCGCGCGGTCGACAACTCGCGGGTCGCGGCGGCCGGGGCGTTCCCGACCGTCACGGTGACCGACACGCGCCGGGACGGCCTGCTCACGGGCTGGGAGGTCAACGCGCAGGCGTCCGACTTCATCGGCACCGCCGGCACGGTCGGCGCGAAGTACCTGGGCTGGACGCCCGCCACGCCGACCATGCAGAAGGAGGCGGGCAGCGGGCTCGTCGCCCAGGCGGGGCCGCCCGTGGCGTCCGTCCTCGACAGCAGCACGAGCGCGGGCCTCGGCGCGAGCTCGCTGCTCGGCCGGGCGCAGACGCCGGGACGCGGCACCACCACGCTGGACGCCGCGCTCGCGCTCGCGATCCCGGGCAGCACCGCCGAGGGCGCCTACACCTCGACGGTCACCGTCACGCTCGTCTCGCAGTGACGACCGCCCCGCGCGGGCCGGGTCGTCCCCGGCCCGCGCGGGGTCCGCAGGACCGCACGGCTCCGCTGCGGCCGACGGCGCGCCCGTCGGCCGCAGCGGTCCGTCCCCACCGCACGCCCCGCGTGCACGAACCCCGATCGGAGTCCCATGACGCGCCTGCGCCCCGCGCGCGCCGCCCTCCTGTGCTGCCTGGCCGCGTGCGCGACCCTGGTCGGCGCCGCGCCGGCCGTCGCCGACGACGCGCCCGTCGCCGCCTGGTCGGTGACACCCTCGGACGCCGCGGGCGCCTCGGAGGGGCGCACCCGCTGGGACCTCCAGCTGGACCCCGGTGCGACCGCCGAGCAGCACGTCGTGGTGACGAACTCGTCCACGGTCGCCCGTCAGTTCACGGTCTACGGGGCCGATGCCTTCTCCACGGCGAGCGGCGGGTACGACCTGCTCGCGGCCGGCGTGCCGTCGACCGACGTCGGGTCCTGGGTGAGCGTGGCGACCCCGACCGTCGACATCGCGCCGCTGTCGACCGCGCTGGTCGCGTTCACGGTGTCCGTGCCGGCGGACGCGCTCCCCGGCGACCACCCCGGCGGGCTCGTGGTCTCCCCCGTGCGTCCGGAGGTCTCGGCGGACGGCGTGGTCGTCGACACCCGCGTCGCGGCGCGGCTGAACGTGCGCGTGTCGGGCGAGATCGCCCCGGCGCTCGACGTGCGGGACGTGCGCGTGCGGTACGCGCCCGCCCTGACGCCGTTCGCGCCGTCCCCGGCGACGGTGCGGTTCACCCTCGTCAACACCGGGAACGTCAAGGTCGCGGCCGCGCCACGGGTGCGCGTCACCGGCCCGCTCGGGGTGCGCCTCGGCGGGGTCGACGACGTGCCGGTGCACGAGGTCGTGCCCGGCGGCGAGGTCACGGTCGAGACCGTCCTGCCGCGTGTCGCGCCCGCCGTCGTCGCCACCGCGGTCGTCGACGTGCGGCTCGAGGCCGCGGCCGGCCCGGAGACGGAGATGCCGCTCGTGTCGACCACCGGCAGCGGGTGGACGTTCGCGGTGTCGTGGACCGGGCTCGCCGTGCTGGTCGCCCTCGCCGCCGCCGGGTGGGTGGTCGTGCGCCGCGCCCGGGAGCGTCGACGGCTCGCCGAGTCGCTGTGGGACGAGGCGGTCGAGGAGGCGCGCCGCGGGCTCACCACCGCGGCCGCCGGCCCCGGCGCGGCCGGCGCGAGCACGCTGCACGCGGTCGCGGCGCTGGCCGTGCTCGCGGTGCTGGCCGGTCCGCCCGCCGCAGGCGCGCTCGACCCGGCCCCGGCACCGACCGGCGCGCTGGTCCTGACCGTGCCGCCCGCGGCGGACCCGACGCAGCCCTCCCCGGGGACGCCGGTCGGCGCCCCGGTGCCCGGCCCGGTGCCCGCCGCCGTGCCCGCCCCGGTCCCGGCGTCGGTCCCCGCCGGGGCACGCCCCGCCGCAGCGGTCCCCGGGCCGGGCGGCGACACGCCCCTGGCGGGCGTCGACCCCGCCGCCGCGCCGGCCGTGGAGGCCGAGGTCGCCGAGGCGTCCCCGGCAGCGGCGCGCATGCCCGACCTCGTCTGGTCGGGCGACCGCCCCTGGGGAGCGGCGCAGTGGGCGATCGTGACGTTCGGCGCCGGCGGTGCGGGCACCGCGCTGGCGTTCGGGGCCCGTCACCTCCACCTGGCTCGACGAGCGATCGGATCGGCAGCATGACCCACACCTCCCCCTACGGCGACCCCGCCACGACGACCCTGGGCACCCGCGCCGGCGACGGTCCGGCGCCGCGGGGCATGGACGAGACGGCGGTGTTCGCCCCCGTGACGGCCCCGCTGCTCGGCGAGGCCGCACCGGCCCGGCCGGTGCCGGCGCCCGCGGCACCGGCACCGGCACCGGCCATCCCGCCGCCGGCCCGGGCCCTCGCCGAGCTGGCCGCGCGCGACGTCTCCGCGTGGTTCGGCGCGCACCAGGTGCTCGACCGGGTGAGCCTCGCCATGCCGGCGGGCCAGGTGACGGCCCTGATCGGCCCGTCCGGCTGCGGCAAGTCGACGTTCCTGCGCATCCTCAACCGCATGCACGAGCTGGTCCCGGGGGCCGCCCTGGCCGGTGAGGTGCTGCTCGACGGGCAGGACGTCTACGACCCCGCGCGGCGGGTGACCGAGGCCCGACGCCGCATCGGCATGGTCTTCCAGAAGCCCAACCCGTTCCCCGCGATGAGCATCCGCGACAACGTGCTGGCGGGGCTCCGGCTCACGGGGGTGCGGCTGGGCGCCGCCGCCAAGGACGACCTCGTCGAGGAGTCCCTGGTCCGCGCGGGGCTGTGGCGGGAGGTGCAGGACCGTCTCGGCGCGCCGGGCGGAGGGCTGTCGGGCGGGCAGCAGCAGCGGTTGTGCATCGCCCGCTCGCTGGCGGTGCGCCCGGACGTGCTCCTCATGGACGAGCCGTGCTCGGCCCTCGACCCGACCTCGACGCGGGTCATCGAGGAGACGATGACCGACCTCGCACGCGAGGTGACCATCGTCATCGTCACGCACAACATGCAGCAGGCGGCACGCGTGTCGCAGCAGTGCGCCTTCTTCCTCGCCGAGGAGCGGCGCGCCGGGGTGATCGTCGAGCACGGCCCGACGGCGGCCATGTTCGGCGGGCCGCGGGACCCCCGCACCGAGGCGTACGTGACGGGCCGGTTCGGCTGACGGCCGGGCCCCGCGGCGGCGGCGCGCCGCGTTCCCCCGGCCCGTCCGGTGCGCGAGGCTGACGGCGTGACCAGCACCTATCCCCGCGCGGGCGCCGACGCGCTCGCCCCGGCCGCGGCCGCCGTCGTGCGCGCCAACCTCGCGACGGCGTGGCCGTACCACCTGGTGCACCTCGCGTCGTCCCCGCAGGACGTGCGCCCGCCGGCGGAGCTGTGGCCCGCGTTCCACACGTCGTTCGACTGGCACTCGTGCGTGCACATGCACTGGCTGGGTGTCGAGGTGCTGCGCAGCGGGTACGCGGACGACGCCCTGCGGGCGGCGCTCGGCACGACGCTGACCCGGGAGCGGGTGGCCGGCGAGATCGCGTACCTGCGCGCGCACCCGGCGTTCGAACGCCCCTACGGCTGGGCGTGGGCCGCGCGGCTCGCGGCGTCGTGCCGGGCCGCGGCCGACGCGGGCGACGACGACGCGGCGACGTGGGCGGGCGCGACCGCGCCGCTCGCCGGCGCCGTGCTCGAGCTCGCGCTGCCGTGGCTCGCGCGGGTCGAGCTGCCCGTGCGCCACGGCGTGCACTCCAACACCGCCTTCGGGATCGCCCTGCTGCTCACGGCCGCGGAGGACCTGCGGCACGCGGACACGGCGGAGAAGCTGCGCACGCACGCCCGTCGCCTGTACGGCGCCGACCGGGACTGGTCCGCGCGCTGGGAGACCAGCGGGCACGACTTCCTGTCCCCCGGCCTGGCGGAGGCCGACCTCATGGCGCGGGTGCTGACGCCGGCGGAGCTGCGGGAGTGGTTGCCCGCGTTCCTGCCGGACCCGCTCGCGCTCGCGCGACCGGTGCGGGTCGTCGACCCGACCGACGGGCACGCGGTGCACCTCGACGGTCTCAACCTGTCGCGCGCCGGCGCGCTGCTGCGCCTCGGCACGGCCCTCGACGACGCGACGCTGCGGGACGCCGGCGAGGCGCTGCTGGCGGTCGGCGTACGGGCGCTGGAGAACTCCGACTTCGTCGCCACGCACTGGCTGGCGTCGTTCGCGTGGGACGCCGTGACGAGCCGCTGACGCGTGCCGGCGGGGCACCCGCAGGGCCTCGACGGCGGCGCGTGTCGGTGGCAGGGTCGAACATGTGTTCGTGCCCGAGCGCCGCGCCGCGATCCTCCACGCCGACCTCGACGCGTTCTACGCGTCGGTCGAGCAGCGCGACGACCCGCGCCTGCGCGGGCGGCCCGTCGCCGTCGGCGGCGGCGTCGTGCTCGCGGCGTCGTACGAGGCGAAGCGGCGCGGCGTCCGCACGGCGATGGGCGGGCGAGCAGCGCGGATCGCGTGCCCCGACCTCATCGTGGTGCCGCCGCGGTTCGAGGCGTACGTGGAGGCGAGCCGTGCGGTCTTCGCGCTGTTCCACGACACGACGCCGGCCGTGCAGGGCGTCTCGATCGACGAGGCGTTCCTCGACGTCGGCGGCCTGCACCGCCTCGACGCGACGCCGCCCGTCGACGTCGCCGCGCGGCTGCGCGCGCGCGTGCAGGAGGAGGTCGGCCTGCCCATCACGGTCGGGGTCGCGCGCACCCCGTTCCTCGCCAAGGTCGCCAGCCGGGTCGCGAAGCCCGACGGGCTGCTGCTCGTGCCGCCGGACGGCGAGGACGCGTTCCTGCACCCGCTGCCGGTCGAGCTGCTGTGGGGCGTCGGCGACGTCACCGCGGGGCGGCTGCGCGCGTACGGCCTGCACACCGCCGGGGACGTGGCCGCCCTGCCCGAGCGCGTGCTCGTGGGCGTGCTCGGCCCCGCGGCCGGCCACCACCTGCACGCGGTCGTGCACGGGGGCACGCCCGAGCGCGTCGTCACCGACCGCCGGCGCTCGTCGGTGGGCGCGCAGCGCGCGCTGGGGCCCGGCCCGCACGACGCGGCGGACGTCCGGTCGGCGCTGCTCGGGCTGGTCGACCGCGTCGCGCGGCGGCTGCGGGCCGGGCACCGCACCGCGCGCACGGTCGTCCTGCGCCTGCGGTTCGCGGACTACACCCGGGCGACGCGCTCGCACACGCTCGCGCACGCGACGGACTCCGGCGAGCGGCTCGCCGCGACGGCCGAGGCCCTGCTCGACGAGGCGGCGCCCCTCGTGCGCGCGCGCGGCATCACGCTCGTGGGCGTCTCCCTGACGAACCTCGGGTCGGACGCCGCGGTCCAGGACGTGCTGCCGCTCGAGCACGCGGACCGGTCCGCGCTCGACGCCGCCGCCGACGCGGTGACGCAGCGCTTCGGCAGCGGGACGGTCGTGCGCGCGAGCCTGCTGCGCACGGGCGACGGCTTCGCGGTGCCGCAGCTGCCGGACTGACGGGGCGCCCGGCGGTCCGCGACGTCAGCCCGTGTGCCGCGCCCGCGCCCGGTCGGCGGCGTCGGCCAGGCGCCGGGCGTCGAGGTCCGGCCGGCCGCCCGGGCGCACCACCGTGCTCGCTGCGGCCGCCGACGCCCACCATCCCGCCGTCGCCGGGTCGTGCCCCGCCAGCAGCGCGGCCGTGAGGCCGGCGACGAAGGAGTCGCCGGCCCCGGTGGGGTCGACGGGGGCACCGCCGAGCAGCGGGACGACGACGTGACCGCCGTCCCAGACGAGCACGTTGGCGTCACCGGCTCCGAGCGCGACGACGCGCGGTCCCCGGGCGACGAGCTCGCGGCCGGCCTCGACGGCCGCTGCCACCCCGTCGAGCGGCCGCCCCGCCAGGTCCTGCGCCTCGGCGTCGTCGGCGCGCAGGACGTGCGCGGCGGCCAGCAGGCGCTCGCGCAGGTCGCCGTCCTGCGGCGCACCGTCCGCGACGACGAGCGTGTCGGCGCCGCACGCCTCGAGCGCCGCGCCGACCGCCTCGGCCGGTTGCTGCAGCTGGAGGAGCACGGCGCGCGCCGCCCCGACGGCGCCCGCGGCGGCCCGCACGTCAGCGGCGCGCAGGAGGACGTCGTCGTCGACGTGCTCGAGCAGCCGGCGCTCACCGCCGTCGGCGACGACGTCGACGAGCAGGGCCGTCGCCGCCCCCTTCCGACGCACGACGTGCCGCACGTCGATGCCGTCGGCCCTCGCGGTGGCGAGGACCTGGCCGGCGGCGCCGTCGTCGCCGACCACCCCGACCAGGCCGACGGCGAGGCCGAGCTGCGCGCACGCGACGGCCTGGTTGGCGCCCTTGCCGCCGAGCACCTCGACGCGCTCGCGCACCGGGGTGGAGCCCCCGGGGTCGGGCACGCCGTCCACGCGCAGGACCAGGTCGCGGCCCACCTGACCGACCACCACGACGTCCACGTCCGTCCCTCCCGTCGCCGGTGCGCGCGCGCCCGCACGGCCCGCAGCGGCACCACCCTGGCGCCCCGCGTCGCACGTCGCGACCGCTGCCGCCGCCCGCCGTGCCGCCCGTGCGGACCACCGGGGACCGTGGTCCACTGTGCCCGTGCCGCTGACGGTCGAGCCCTGGGTCCTGCGCGAGCCGACGTTGGACGTCGACGACCTCCCCCGCACCGCGGCCCTGCTCACGGTCGGGAACGGTTACCTCGGCGTGCGCGGCGTGCTGGAGGAGCAGCGGCCGTCGGTGCCCGGCGGCACGCTGCTGTCGCCCGTGCACGAGCGGTACCCGCACGACTACCCGGAGCACGCCTACGGGTACCCCGAGCACGAGGACCGGCTCGAGCCGGTCCTCGACCCGTGCGGCGTGGCCCTCGACGTCGACGGCGAGCCGTTCGACGTCCGCACGGGCACGCTCGAGCACCACGAGCGTCGGCTGGACCTGCGCACCGGGGTGCTCGAGCGGGAGGCCGTGTGGACGTCCCCGGGCGGCACGACGGTCGAGGTCCGCACGCGCCGGTGGGTGTCGCTCGTGCGGCGTGAGCTCGTCGTCGCGACGTACGAGGTGCGGACGCCGCGCGGCGCCCGGGTCCGCGTGCGTCCGGTGCCGGGCTGCGCCGGGCCGACGTCGGACGCGTCCGGCCCGGGGCTCGTCACCGAGGCCTGCGGCTACGAGCCGGGCGCCACGTGGGTCGCGCAGCGCACCGTGCTCGCGGGCGTCGGTGCGGTGCTGGCGACGGCGCACGCCGTGTCCGCGTCCGGCGACGCCCGGCACGGCTGGGCACCGGCGGACCACGGCGCGGTCCTGGAGGCCGAGCTGGGCGCGGGCGGCGCCGTCCGGATGACGACGCACGCGGCGTACGCGTGCGGGCGCCGCCCGGTCGAGAACCTGCTGGCCGACGCCCGCGCGGTGCTGTCCGACGCGGCCGACGCCGGTGACGACGCGCTCGAGGCCGAGCACCGCGCGTTCCTCGACGACGTGTGGGAGCGCGCGGACGTGGTCGTCGAGGGCGACGACGAGCTCCAGCAGGCGGTGCGGCTCGCCGTCCTGCACACCGTGCAGGCGGCCGCGGCGGTCGAGGGCACCGGCCTGCGCGCGAAGGGCCTGACCGGCACGGGGTACCACGGGCACACGTTCTGGGACGCCGAGAGCTTCGTGCTGCCGGTGCTCGACCACGTCCTGCCGGCGGCCGCGGCGGCGCACCTGCGGTGGCGGCACGCGACGCTGCCGCGGGCCGTGGAGCGGGCGCGCACCCTCGGACTGCCGGGGGCCGCGTTCCCGTGGCGCACGATCACCGGCACGGAGTGCTCCGGCTACTGGCCGGCGAGCACGGCCGCGGTGCACGTCACCGCCGACGTCACGCTCGCCGTGGTCCGGCACGTCGCCGTCACCGGCGACGCGGACCTCGAGCGGGAGATCGGCGTGGACCTCCTGGTGCACGGCGCCCGGTTCTGGATGGGGCGCGGGCACCAGGACCCGGACGGCGCCTTCCACGTGCACGGCGTCACGGGCCCCGACGAGTACACCGCCGTCGTCGACGACAACACGTACACCAACCTCGCGGTGGCGCGGTCGCTGGCGGCCGCCGCCGACGTCACGGGACGCCACCCGGACGAGGCGCGGCGGCTCGGCGTCGACGACGACGAGCGCGCCCGCTGGACGGCGGCCGCCGCCGGCGTGGTCGTGCCCTACGCCGACGACCTCGGGGTCACCGAGCAGTCGGCCGGCTTCACGCGGCACCCCGTGTGGGACTTCGCGCGTGCGCCCGACGGCTGGACGCCCTACGAGGACCGTGTCCACTACACCGAGCTCTACCGGCACCAGCTGGTCAAGCAGGCGGACCTGGTGCTCGCGCTCGTCGTGGCGGGCGACCGGTTCACGACCGAGCAGAAGCGTCGCGACTTCGCCTACTACGAGCCGCTGACCGTGCGCGACTCGTCGCTGTCGGCGAGCGTGCAGGCCGTCGTCGCGGCCGAGCTCGGGCACCTGACGCTCGCGCACGCGTACACGCGCGAGTGCGCGTTCCTCGACCTGCACGACCTGCGTCGTGAGACGCAGGAGGGCGTGCACGTCGCGGCGATGGCGGGCACGTGGGACGCGCTCGTGTCCGGCTTCGGGGGCCTGCGCCTCGACGGCGCCGGGGTGCACCTCGCGCCGCGGCTGCCGCCCGGCATCTCCCGGCTGGTGTTCCGCGTGCAGGTCGACGGGTCCCGCGTCGAGGTCGACGCCCGCCGTGACGCGGTCACCTACCGCCTGCTGACCGGCGGCCACGCCGCGCTGCACCACGGCGACGAGCCGCTCGTCCTCACGTCCGCGGAGCCCGAGGTGCGACGCGCCCTCGAGCCGGTCGCCGAGCCGTCGCCGCCGCGCCAGCCCCCGGGACG
>JAPSIR010000358.1 GCA_031178625.1 Cellulomonas sp. | reverse complement strand
CGACGTCGGCCGGTCCCGAGGCGACCGAGGGCACGTCCACGACGCACCTGACGACCGCGGACCGGTGGGGCAACGTCGTCGCGTACACCCTCACGATCGAGTCGACCGGCGGCAACGGCGTCGTCGTCCCCGGGCGCGGGTTCCTGCTCAACAACGAGCTGACGGACTTCAGCTTCACCGACACGCAGGGCGGTGCGGACCCCAACCTGCCGGGCCCGGGCAAGCGACCGCGCAGCTCGATGGCCCCGACGATCGTGCTGCGGGACGGTCGCCCGCTGCTGGCGCTCGGATCCCCCGGCGGCTCGACGATCATCACGACGGTGCTGCAGGTGCTGGTGAACCGCCTCGACCTCGGCATGCCGCTCGACGCGGCCGTCGCCGCACCGCGCGCGACACCGCGCAACACCCCGGCGGTCCAGGCGGAGCCGGGCTTCCCGCGCCCGGCGCTCGAGGCCCTCGGGCACACGTTCGCCGACAACCCCGAGATCGGGGCGGCCACGGCGATCGAGCTGCTCGGGCACGGGCGGTTCCTGTCCGTCGCCGAGCCGGAGCGGCGCGGGGGCGGCAGCGCGGGGGTCGTGCACCGGCGGCGGTGACGCACGGCGGGCCGCCGTCCGGCGCGCCCGGTCAGCCGTCCGCGTGGGTCGTGACGATGCCCTGCGCGGCCGCCCACTGCCCGATGTCGCGGCGCTCGATCGCCGCGGCCATGAGGTCGGGGAACAGGTCGGGCGTGCAGGCGAAGGCCGGCACGCCGACCTCCGCCAGCGCAGCGGCGTGCCGCCGGTCGTACGACGGCGCGCCGGAGTCGCTCAGCGCCAGCAGCGCGACCACCGTGACGCCCGACCGCACGAGGGCCGCCGCGCGCGCCACCATCTCCTCCGCGATCCCGCCCTCGTACAGGTCGCTGATCAGCACGAGCACCGTCTCGGTCGGCCGCTCGACCAGTCCCTGCGCGTACGCGAGCGCCCGCCGGATGTCGGTGCCGCCGCCGAGCTGGACGCCGAACAGCACGTCGACCGGGTCGTCCATCGCGTCGGTCAGGTCGACGACCTCCGTGTCGAACACGACGAGCCGCGTCGCGACCGACCGCAGCGAGGCCAGCACGGCGCCGAAGACGCTGGAGTAGACGACCGACTCGGCCATCGACCCGGACTGGTCCACCAGCAGCACGACGTCGCGCTGCACCTGGGACGTACGCCGGGCGTGCCCGACGAGCCGCTCGGGGACCACCGTGCGGTGCTCGGGCAGGTAGTGCCGCAGGTTGGCCGCGATGGTGGCACCCCAGTCGACGTCGCCGGGCCGCGGCCGGTGCGTGCGCGCCGACCGGTCCAGCGCGCCCGTGACGGCCTGCACCGTGCGCGCGCGCAGCCGCTCCTCGAGCTGGTCGGTGACGGTGCGGACCACCCGCCGCGCGGTCTCGCGCGAGTGCTCGGGGACCACCCGGCCGAGTCCCACCAGCGTCGTCACGAGGTCGAGGTCCGGCTGCACCGCCGCCATCATCTCCGGCTCGAGCAGCAGCTCGCGCAGGCCCAGGCGCGTCATCGCGTCCTCCTGCATCACCTGCACGACGGACGACGGGAAGTACGCGCGGATGTCGCCGAGCCACCGTGCCACCCGCGGCGACGAGCCGCCGAGCCCGCCGCGGCGACCCGCGCCGCCGCCCTCGCCGTACAGCTCGCGCAGCACCGCGTCCCGGCGCGCGTCGTCCGCGTCGAGCGTGACGCCGCCCAGCCCTTCCTCGGCCGGCGCCCCGAGGACGAGCCGCCAGCGCGTCGCCCGGTCGCGCGCCGGCGCGTCCTGCCCCGTCGCGTCGTCGTCCACGTGCCCCTC
>JAPSIR010000138.1 GCA_031178625.1 Cellulomonas sp. | reverse complement strand
TCTCGCCCTCCGCGACCAGCAGCCGCGTGACCACCCCGGCGTACGGGCTGGGCAGGTCGACCAGCGACTTCGCGGTCTCGATCTCGACGATCGTCTGGTTGATCGCGACGGTGTCGCCGACCGCGACGTGCCAGGCGGCGATCTCGGCCTCGGTCAGGCCCTCGCCGGCGTCGGGGAGGCGGAACTGCTGGTAGGACGGCACGGGCGGTGCTCCTCGGGTGGTGCGGCGGTCAGGGGGCTCAGTGCGCGAGGACGCGGTCGACGGCGTCGAGGACGCGGTCCAGACCGGGCAGGTACTCGTGCTCGAGCTTCGCGACGGGGTACGGGGTGTGGAAGCCGCCGACCCGCAGGACGGGCGCCTCGAGGTGGTAGAAGCACTCCTCGGTGACGCGGGCGGCGACCTCGGCGCCGGTGCCGTACAGCACGGGCGCCTCGTGCACGACGACGCAGCGGCCGGTGCGGCGCACGGAGGCGGCGACGGTGGTGATGTCCAGCGGCGAGATCGCGCGCAGGTCCACCACCTCGATGCTGCGGCCCTCGGCCGCGGCCGCGTCGGCGACCTTGAGCGCGGTGCCGACGGTCGGGCCGTGCGCGACGAGCGTGACGTCGGTGCCGGACCGCAGCACCCGCGCGCCGTCGAGCGTGGACGGCGCGGCGAGCGGGTCGGCGTCGGTGTCGACGTCGCCCTTCTCCCAGTACCGGCCCTTGGGCTCGAAGAACAGCACGGGGTCCGGCGAGGCGATCGCCTGCTGGATCATCGTGAACGCGTCCTGCGGGTCCGACGGGCTGACCACGCGCAGGCCGGCGGTGTGCGCGAACAGCACCTCGGGCGACTCGCTGTGGTGCTCGACCGCGCCGATGCCGCCGCCGAACGGCACCCGGATCACCACGGGCAGCGTGAGCCGGCCGCGGGAGCGGTAGTGCATCTTGGACAGCTGCGTCGTGATCTGGTCGAACGCCGGGAAGATGAACCCGTCGAACTGGATCTCGCACACCGGCCGGTAGCCGCGCAGCGCGAGGCCGATCGCGGTGCCGACGATGCCGGACTCGGCGAGCGGGGTGTCGACGACCCGGTCGGTGCCGAAGTCCTTCGCGAGCCCGTCGGTCACCCGGAACACGCCGCCGAGCGGGCCGATGTCCTCGCCCATCAGCAGGACCTTGGGATCGCGCTCGAGGGCCTTGCGGAGCCCGGTGTTGATCGCCTTGGCGAACGTCAGGCGCTGGGTCACTTCTCACCTCCGGCGAACGAGGCCTCGTAGCGCTCGAACCAGGCGCGCTCGGCGTCCACCACCGAGTGCGGGGTCGCGTACACGTGCTCGAACATGGTGCTCGTCTCGGGCCGCCCGAGCGCGCGGGCGGTCGTCCGCACCCGCTCGCCCAGGGCGTCGGCCTCGGCCTGCACCTGCTCGCGGAACGCGTCGGGCAGCTCGCCCGTCGCGACCAGGTGCTTCTCCAGCCGGTCGATCGGGTCGCGCTGGCGCCAGTAGTCCTCCTCGGCCGCGGACCGGTACCGGGACGGGTCGTCGGAGGTGGTGTGGGCGCCCATCCGGTAGGTGAACGCCTCGACCAGCGTCGGGCCGCCGCCGGAGCGGGCGCGCTCGACGGCCTCGGCGGTGACCGCGTAGCAGGCCAGCACGTCGTTGCCGTCGACCCGCACGCTCGGCACGCCGAAGCCCGGGCCGCGCGCGGCGAGCGGCACGCGCGCCTGCTTGGTGGTGGGCTCGGAGATGGCCCACTGGTTGTTCTGCAGGAACAGCACCAGCGGCGCGTTGTTCACGGCGGCGAACACCAGCGCCTCGCTGACGTCGCCCTGCGAGGTCGCGCCGTCGCCGAAGTACGTGACCACGGCGGTGTCCCGCTCCGGGTCGCCGGTGCCGACGGCCCCGTCGCGCTGCACGCCCATCGCGTAGCCGGTCGCGTGCAGCGTGTGCGAGCCGATCACCAGCGTGTAGAGGTGGAAGTTCACCGCCTCCGGGTCCCAGCCGCCGTGGTCGACGCCGCGGAACAGCCGCAGCACCTCGGTGAGGTCCAGGCCGCGGGTGTGCGCGACGCCGTGCTCGCGGTAGGACGGGAACACGTAGTCCTGCGGGGCGAGCGCGCGGCCGGAGCCGACCTGCGCCGCCTCCTGGCCGAGGGACTGCGCCCACAGGCCCAGCTCCCCCTGCCGCTGCAGCGCGGTGGCCTCGGTGTCGAACCGGCGCACGAGCACCATGTCGCGCCACAGCCCGCGCAGGGCGTCGGCGTCGAGGTGCGCGACGCGGGGGGTGTACTCGGGGTGGTCCACGCGCTCGCCCGCGGGGCTCAGCAGCTGGACCAGGCCGTCGTCGGTGAGCGGACCGCTCGTACCCACGCGGTTCTCCTTACGGCTCGGGTCGCCCGCGGAAGCCCGGGGCCTGTCTAACCTACGCCAGCGTAGGCTACGCAACCGTAGGTCCAGGGCCCCGGGGCCCGTCAAGGCGGGACGGCCCCCGTTGTGGGGTCCCGACAACCCCCCGGTCGCCACCGGCGCGACGACGGCCCGCGCCTCCGGGCGGGGTCGCGGGCCGTCGACGGTGCGGGTCAGCGCTGCGGGAGCCGGACCACCTCGACGAAGAACTCGTCGATCTGCCGCACGACCTCGATGAACCGGTCGAAGTCCACGGGCTTGGTCACGTAGGCGTTGGCGTGCAGCGCGTACGACCGCACGACGTCCTCCTCGGCCTCCGAGGTGGTGAGCACGACGACCGGGATGCTGCGGAGCGTGTCGTCGCTCTTCATCGCCTCGAGCACCTCGCGCCCGTCCATCCGGGGCAGGTTGAGGTCGAGCAGCACGAGGTCCGGCGTCGGGGCGTCCGCGTGCTCGCCCTCCTTGCGCAGGAACGCGAGGGCGCTGACGCCGTCGGAGACGACCTGCAGCCGGTTCGCGACCTTGTTGTCCTCGAACGCCTCCCGCGTCATGAGGACGTCGCCGGGGTCGTCCTCCACGAGCAGGACGTCGATCACCTTGCCGGTGCGTGCCACGGTTACTCCGATTCCTGGGACTGCGGGGGCTGGCTGGTCGGGCCGGGCGCACCCGGCAGGGCCGGGTCGTCGGCGGCCGGCAGGGTCCAGCGGATGCTGGTGCCGGGGCCGTCGGTCTCGCCGAGCCAGATGCGACCGCCGTGGAACTCGACGATCTTCTTGCAGAGGGCCAGGCCGATGCCCGTGCCCTCGTACACGTCCTTGGGGTGCAGCCGCTGGAAGATCACGAAGACCCGGTCCGCGTACTGCTGGTCGATGCCGATCCCGTTGTCCCGGCACTCGAGCTCCCACGAGTCTCCCACCCGCGTGGCGGTGATCCGCACGCGCGGCGGGCGCTCGGGGTCGCGGAACTTGATCGCGTTCCCCACGAGGTTCTGCAGCAGCTGCACCAGGAGCGCGCGCTCGCCGCGGACGACGGGCAGCGCGTCGTGCTCCACGACCGCGCCGGCGTCCTCGACCAGGTTCTCGAGGTTGTCGACGGCGTCGGCCAGCGCGTCCTCCAGCGGGACGTCGGCGAGCTCGCCGCCGAGCCGGCCCACCCGGGAGAACCCGAGCAGGTCCTGGATCAGCTGCTGCATCCGCTTGGCGCCGTCCACGGCGAAGGCGATGTACTGGTCGGCGCGCTCGTCCATCTGGCCGCCGTACCGCTTCTGCAGCAGCTGCGTGAACGAGGCCACCTTGCGCAGCGGCTCCTGCAGGTCGTGCGAGGCGACGTAGGCGAACTGCTCCAGGTCCCGGTTGGACCGGCGCAACTCCTCGGCCTGCTCGGTGAGCTGGGCGTGCGCGTCGGCGATCTCGGCCCGTGACCGCTCGACCTGCTGCACCTGGGCCACCAGGCCGAGCCGCATCCGCTCGACCGCCTCGGCCAGCTCGGCGATCTCGCCCGGTCCCGTCGTCTGCACGACGTGGTGCAGGTCGCCCTCGCTGACGGCCCGCGCGTCGGCGGCGAGCGCGTCGAGCGGCTCGGCGATCCAGCCGCGCAGCGTGCGCCACAGCACCGCGCCGGCCACCGCGCCCGCGATCACCAGGGCGACGAGCGAGCCGACCACCAGCCGGGTCCACGCCTCCAGGTCCGAGGCGGCCTCGAGGCGGCGCTCGCGCAGCACGTCGAGGTACTCCTCGACGGCGACCCGGGTGCGGTCGAACAGCACGCGGCCGGTCTCGATCTCCTCGGGGGTGACCGCCGCGGGGCCGCCCTCGCGCACCGCGGCGATCGCGGGCTGCGCGAACTCCGCGTCCCAGCGCTCGGCGGCCGCGACCGCCTCCGCGGCGGCATCGCGCACCGGGGCCGTCGCGCCGGAGGCCGGGTCGGCCATCGCGGCGAACGCCGCCGTGGCGTCGACGGCACGGTCGTACGGCTCCAGGGTGCCCTCGAAGCCGGTCAGGGCGTAGCCGCGCACGGCCGTCTCGCCGTCGACGAGCCGGGTGTAGGCGGTCTCCGCGCCGGTGATGGCCTGGAAGTAGCGCTCGGTGACGAGCTCCTGGCTGTCCAGCATCCGCCACAGCGCCACGCCCGAGCCGACGAACACCAGGGCGAGCACGACGCCCGCCGCCGTCAGGGCGACGGCGAGCCGGCGGCGCAGCGTCGCGCGGGTGCGCGGGCGCGGCGCGGGTGCTGCGGTCACGCGGCCGCCCCCGGCCACCCGACGACCACGACCGCGGTGTCGTCCACCAGCTCGCCGCCGTGCCGGCGCCGCACCTCGTGCAGCACCTCCTCGACGACGTCCTCCGCACCCGAGGCCAGCGCCCCGTCCACGACCTCCAGGAGACCCTCCTTGCCGACCCGCTCGTGCGTGCCGTCCACCGTGGCCTCCAGGAGGCCGTCCGTGTACATCATCAGCCGCCACCGCGGGCCCACGTCGAGCCGCCGCGGCTGCCACGTGCCGTCCACCGGGATGCCCAGTGCGCGGCCGCGCCGGTCCGTCGGCAGCAGCTGCGACCGGCCGTCGCCGTCGCGGAGCAGGAAGGGCACGGGGTGCCCGGCGAGGTACAGGTCCACCGCGGCGCGGTCGACCCCCACCTCGAGCATCGCCATCGTGGTGAACACCTCCTCGCGCGCCCGCTCGGAGACCAGGACCCGCTCCAGCAGGGGCAGCAGGTCGGCGGTCGGGGTGTCCGCGAGCACGAGGGTGCGCCACGCCGTGCGCAGCACCGCGCCCAGCGCCGCCTCGTCCGGGCCGTGGCCGCACACGTCGCCGACGATCGCGAGGACGCTGCCGTCCGGCCGCTCGACCACGTCGTAGAAGTCCCCGCCCAGCACGCCGTCCCGGCCGGCGCGGTAGCCGACCCGGACCTCCAGCCGGTCGTCGCGGACGGACGGCCGCGGCAGCAGCGCGCTCTCGAACCGCACCGTCTCCTCCGCGCGGACCATGCTCCGGTAGAGCGCGCGGTCGACGGCCTGCAGCCGGCGCCGCTGCACCGCGTACCGGACCGACCGGCCCAGCAGCTCGCCGTCGACCTCGCCCTTGACCAGGTAGTCCTGGGCGCCGGCCGCGACCGCCCGCAGGCCCGTCTCGGTGTCCGTGCGGCCGGTCAGCACGACGACCGCGGGGGCGCCGGCGGCGAGCAGCCGCTCCAGGGCGCCGAGGCCGACCGAGTCGGGCAGGCCGAGGTCGAGCAGCACGCAGTCGACGTCCAGCAGCGCCGTGGCCTCGTCGAGGGTCCGCGCGCGCTCCAGCCGGACGGCGAGCCCGGCGTCCGCCAGGTGCTCCTCGACCAGCAGGGCGTCGCCGTCGTCGTCCTCGACGAGCAGGAGGGCGATCACGCCGCCGTCCGCGGGGTCGGTGGGGTCACCGGTGCCGTGCGGCCACGACGGGAGCACCCCGTCCGGGGTCGTGCTGTCGGTCACCCGTACCCACCTTCTGCGTCAGGACGCAGCATAGGCCGGACCTGCGGCGTCGTGGTGCGGCTCGCGCTCAGCGGCGGAAGTCGCGCGCCACCGCGAGCACCACGTCGGTGGCCTCCGGCTCGCCCACGCTGATCCGCACGCCGTCCCCGGCGAACGGGCGCACGAGCACCCCGGCGCGCGTCGCCTCCTGGGCGAACCGGGCCGCGTCCGCGCCGAGACCGAGCCAGACGAAGTTCGCCTGGCTGTCCGGGACGTCCCAGCCGTGGGCGCGCAGGCCCGCGAGCATCCGGGTGCGCTCGGCGACGATCCGCTCGACGCGGGCCAGCAGCTCGTCGGTCGCGCGCAGCGAGGCGACGCCGGCGAGCTGGGCGAGGTGCGAGACGCCGAACGGGGTCGACGCGGCGCGGATCCCCGCGGCCAGCCGCTCGTCGGCGACCGCGAAGCCGACCCGCAGGCCGGCCAGCCCGTACGCCTTGGAGAAGGTCCGCAGCAGCACGACGTTCGGGTGCGCGGCCAGCACGGCCAGGCCGTCCGGGGCGTCGGGGTCGCGGACGAACTCCACGTACGCCTCGTCGAGCACGACCAGGACGTCGCGCGGCACCGCCGCCAGGAAGGTCTCGAGCTCGTCGGCGTGCACCGCCGGTCCCGTGGGGTTGTTCGGCGTGCACACCAGCACCACGCGGGTCCGGTCCGTCACGGCCGCCGCGAGCGCCGGCAGGTCCAGCCGGCCGTCCGCCGCCACGGGGACGGGCACCCCGGTCGCCCCGGCCAGCGTCACGGCGATCGGGTACGCCTCGAAGGAGCGCCACGGGTGCACGACCTCGTCGCCCGCGTCGCAGAACGCCGCGAGCACGTGGCCCAGCACGGCGACCGAGCCGCAGCCCGCCACGACCTGCTCGGCGCGCACCCCCAGGTGCGCGGCCACCGCCTCGGTCAGCTCGGTGGCGTACATGTCCGGGTAGCGGTTCACGTCCGCCGCGCCGTCCGCGATCGCCGCGACCACGGAGGGCAGCGGCGGGTACGGGTTCTCGTTGGACGACAGCTTGTACGCCGCGGCCCCGACCGGGACGCGCGCCCCGGGGACGTAGGGCGGCAGGCTGGCGAGCGCGGGGCGCAGGGGGACGTGCTTCACGGCGCCAGGATGCCACCGGCACGTGCCGCGCCGGTGACGGCGACCGCCCCGTGGGCACGGCGGGGCTGCCGCTGCGTGGCGGGCGGTGGCAGGATCGACGCATGAGCTTCCTCCTGCGGGTCCTGATCAGCGGCGTCGCCCTCTGGCTCGCCGAGGTGCTCCTGCCCGGCATGACCATCGTCGGCGGCGACACGACGGGCGAGCGGCTGCTCGTCCTGCTGGCCGTCGCGCTGGTGTTCGGCATCGTCAACGCGATCGTCAAGCCGATCGTGCAGGTGCTGTCGATCCCGCTCTACATCCTGACCCTCGGGCTGTTCACCCTGGTCGTGAACGCCCTGATGCTGATGCTCACCGCGTGGATCACCGAGCAGACGTCGTGGGGCCTGCGGATCGACGGGTTCGGCGCCGCGCTCATCGGCGCGCTGATCGTGTCGGTCGTCTCGTTCGGGCTCAGCGTCGCGATCCCCCGCAGCCGGGAGCGCTGACGACCCCGGACGTCCCCGCAGGTCACGCCCGCGGCGTCACCCGGGCGGGCTAGCGCCCGGTTGCCGAGGCCCGCGCCGCCTCCTAGCGTCCCTGTGGTGAGGGTCACACCACCGTCGGTGCGGCCGGCAGGAGACTTCAGGGGGAGGTCGCCATGGCGACGCGACGGCAGGAGGCGCCCGGTGCGCGCTCCGTCGCGTCCCGGTGGCTCCGCCGGGGGCTGCTCGCCGTCGGCGGGCTGACGCTCGCCGGGGCCGCCTCGCTGGCCCTCGCCCCCGCCGCCTCCGCCTCGGAGGCCCCGCCGCCCGCGTCCGGACCCGTCAGCAGCGTGCTCGGCGGCGTCGGCGACCTGGTCGGGGCCGTCGTCACGCCCGCCGTGGAGCACGTCGTCGCGCCGGTCGTGCAGGCGGTCGTCCCGCCGGCTCCGGCCCCCGCTCCGGCTCCGGTGCCCGCACCGGCTCCCGCGCCCGCGCCCGCGACCACGGCACCGGCTCCCGCCGCCCCGGCGCCCGCACCCGCCCCGGCAGCGCCCGTCGCGCCCGCGCCGAGCGCGCCCGCGGCGCCGGTCGCCGTCGTCACGGACACCGTCGAGGCGGTCACCGCGCCCGTCGGCGAGCACGTCGTGCAGCCGGTGGCCGAGGGCGTCCGGCCGCTGGTCGAGGGCGTCGCCGACGCCCTGGTGGCACCGGCCGCCGAGGCGAGCGAGCCGCTCGTCCCGGTCGTCGACCCCGTCGGCGGCACGCTGCTGCAGCCCGTCGTGGACGAGGCGCTGCGGCCGCTGCTCGACGCGCTCCAGCCCGTGACCGACCTCGTGCTCACCCCGGTCGGCCCGGCGCTGGCGCCCGTCCTCACGCCGGTGGCCGAGGGCGTCCTCGCCCCGGTCCTCGGCGCGGTCGGCGGGACGCCCGTCGGCGGCGTGCTG
>JAPSIR010000137.1 GCA_031178625.1 Cellulomonas sp. | reverse complement strand
ATGCCCTTCACCCGCCTCTCCGACCGCCTCGTCAGCTGGGCCTCGGTCCTCGACCCGGTGACGCGCGAGCAGGCCGAGCGCACCGCCGAGCTGCCGTTCGTCCACCCGCACGTCGCCCTCATGCCCGACGCCCACCTCGGCAAGGGCGCGACCGTCGGCAGCGTCATCCCGACGCTGCGCGCGCTCATCCCCGCGGCCGTCGGCGTCGACATCGGCTGCGGCATGATCGCGGTCCGCACGCAGTGGACGCAGGACGAGCTGCGCGGCGCGCGGAAGCCGCTGCGGGCGCTGCGCGAGGACGTCGAGCGGCGCGTGCCGCTGTCCGCGGGGGCCGCGAACCGTCGCCTCACCGACAGCGCGGCGGCCCGCGTCGGCGTGCTGGAGGAGGCCGCCGCGGCGATCGGCCTGACGCCCGACGCGTACGTCGCCGGGTGGCGCCTGCAGATGGGCTCGCTCGGCTCGGGGAACCACTTCATCGAGGTGTCCCTCGACGAGGCGGACCGGGTGTGGCTGTTCCTGCACTCGGGCTCGCGCGGCGTCGGCAACCGGCTCGCGCAGCACCACATCCGGGTCGCGGCCGACGTGTGCCGCCGGCGCGGGATCACGCTGCCGGATCGCGACCTCGCCTACCTCGAGGAGGGCACCGACGAGTTCGACCACTACGTGCGCGAGCTGCGCTGGGCCCAGGACTACGCGGTCGCCAACCGCGAGGAGATGATGGACCGGGTCGTGGCCGCGCTCGCGCAGCACATGGGCGCCGACGTCGTCGAGCACGAGCGCGTCAACTGCCACCACAACTTCACCGAGCTCGAGCACCACCACGGCGAGGACGTGTGGGTGTCCCGCAAGGGCGCGATCCGCGCGCGCACCGGCGACGCGGGGCTCATCCCCGGGTCGATGGGCACGGCGTCGTACGTGGTCGTCGGGAGGGGCGAGCCCGAGTCGCTGTGCTCGAGCCCGCACGGCGCCGGGCGCGCGTACTCGCGGTCGGCGGCGCGGCGCACGTTCACGCGGGCGCAGCTGCGGGAGGCGATGCAGGGCATCGAGTACCGCGACACCGACGCGTTCCTCGACGAGATCCCCGCCGCCTACAAGGACATCGACCAGGTCATGGCGGACGCCGCCGACCTCGTGGAGGTGCGCCACGTGCTGCGCCAGGTCGTCAACGTCAAGGGCGACTGACCGCCGCCCGAGCCGGCACCGACGGCCGGGCACGACGCGGCCCGCCGCACCCTGGGGTGCGGCGGGCCGCGGTCGTGCGGAGGGGACGCCTCAGAAGGGCATCTCCGTGGTGATCTGGTCGGGCGTCGGCGCGACGACCGGCGCGCCCGCGCCGACGTTGCGCATGAGCATCGTCGTCGTGGTGCCCATGAGCTCGTAGACGACCTTGCGCGGCACGTCCTGCGCGTCGACCCAGTACGTGTACGTGATGGTCGGGGGCAGCTGCGCCAGGCCCCCGGCGAGGAGCTCCTGCCCGGCCTCGGGCGAGATCTTCGCCGTGTCGACGACGATCTCGTACGCCTGCACCTCGACGCCGTCGAGCTGCTCGGGCTCGCCGACGGGCGTGACGCTCGTGAACGCCTGCTCCATGCCGGCGAGCTCGCTGCCGCCGATGCTGTCCGCGAACCCGGCGAAGCCCGCCGCGAGGGGGTTCGACGCGTCGTTCGGGTCCAGCTGGAGGAACTTGCCGCCGGTGAGGTCGCCCATGCCGAGGTACAGCACGCCGTCGACGAAGCGCACCTCGATCGCCCCCAGGTCGGGGTCGGGCAGGATCATCGCGACGTTCTGCTTGCCGTCCGCGAGGTCGGCCGAGCCGGTCATCTCCATCGTCTCGGGGCCGGTCATGGACAGCGTCACGTCGTAGCTCGTGGCGACGGACTCCGCGGCGGAGAGGCGGGCGAACGCGTTCTCGACGGTGAGGCCGTCGACGGTGGGCGTCGGGGTGGGCGTCGGCGTGGCCGACGCGGAGGTGTCGGTGGTGGGGGTCGACCCGGCGGTGGCCGAGCCGCCGCCGCAGGCGGCCAGGCCGGCGACGAGGACGACGCCGACGGGCAGCGCGAGCAGGCGGGAAGTACGCATGGGGGGATACCTCGGGGGCGGCCGCGTCTCGGGCGGTCGCCCCCGTGGTCGGCGAGCGGCACGACGCACGACCCCCGTATGGTGCCGCGACCTCGCCCCTGCGTGTGACAGCCGACAGCGGGTTCACCCGTCCGGACGACGGCGCCCCGTCGACGACGGCGCGAGGGCCGACCGGCAGCGCCCGCTCGCCGCCGGGTGGTATGCCGGGGCCATGACGACCGCCACGCGACCGCCCGACGACGCCCGCTGTCCCTGCGGGTCCGGCGACACGTACGACGCCTGCTGCGGGCGGTACCTCGACGGGGGCGCGGCCGCACCCACGGCCGAGGCGCTCATGCGCTCGCGCTACACGGCGTTCGCCACCGGGGACGCCGCCTACCTGCGCAGGACGTGGCACCGCTCGACCCGCCCGGCGCGCCTCGACCTGGACGACGGCGTCACCTGGCGGCGGCTCGACGTCCTGCGCACGCAGGCCGGCGGGCCGTTCGACGGCACCGGCGTCGTGGAGTTCGTCGCCCGGTACCGCGGCGCCGACGGGCCAGGGCTGCTGCACGAGCGCAGCAGGTTCGTCCGCGAGGGCGGCCGGTGGCTCTACGTCGACGGAGACGTCGGCTGACCGCCGCGTCCCCGCAGGTACGCGCGCACCTCCGCGTCGTCGGTGAGCTCGGCCGCGCGGGCGTACGCCGCCGACGCCTCCGCGTCCCGGCCCGCCCGGGCCAGCAGGTCTGCCCGCGCCGCCCACCACGGCTGGAACGCGGGCACCGGCTCGGGCGGCAGTGCCGCGAGCCCGGTGGCCGGGCCGTCGAGCCGGCCGACCACCGCCGCCAGCGCCACGCGCCCGCCCAGGCTCGGCGCCACCGCGTCGAGCGCCCGGTACAGCGTGCGCAGCGCCGCCCAGTCGGTGCTGCCGGTGCGGCGCCGGTCGGCGTGCACGGCCTGGGTCGCCGCCTCGAGGCGGAACCGCCCGGGCGGCCCGCCGCCCGCGGCCCGGTCCGCCCGGCGCAGGTACGCCTCGCCCTCGTCGAGCAGCACCGCGTCCCACGCCGCCGGGTCCTGCTCGTCCAGCGGGACGAACGGGCCCGGCACGCGCCGCCCGAGGGCCAGCGTGACCAGCGCGGCGAGCGCCCACGCCTCCGGCTCGTCGTCGAGCAGCGCGGCCGTCGTCACCGCCAGGTGCTGCACCTCGCCGGCGAGGCCGCGGCCGTCCTGCCGCCAGGAGGCCGCCGCGCCGCCGTAGACGGCCTCGAGGACCGCCGGCAGGCGCTCGGCGAGCGCCGCGCGGCCGGGGACGACGAACGGGACGCGGGCCGCGGCGATGCGGCGCTTGGCGCGCACGAGCCGCTGCGCCATCGTCGCGGGCGGCACGGCGAACAGCCGCGCGACCTGCGCCGCCTCCAGCCCGAGGACGGTCTGCAGCATGAGCGGCGTGCGGACGTCCGCGGCGATCGCGGGGTGCGCGCACACGCACAGCAGCGCCAGCCGGCGGTCGGGCACGGCGTCGGGGTCGACGTCGGCGAACGGGTCGGTCGCCGTGGCGCGCGCGAGGCGCTCGTCCGCGGCGGCGTCCGTGAGCAGGGCGTCGAGCGGGGTGGACGTGCGGTGCGCGGCGGACCGCCACACGTCGCGGACACGGTTGCGGGCCACGGTGAGGAGCCAGCCGTCCGGGTTGCGCGGGACGCCGTCCGGCCACGTGCGCAGCGCCTGCTCGAATGCCGTCGACAACGCGTCCTCGGCGAGGGCGACGTCACCGCAGCGGGCGGCGAGCAGGGCGAGCAGGCGGCCGTACGAGTCCCGGGCGGCGCGCTCGGCGGCCGCCCGGGCCTCGTCGGCGCTCACGCGTTCGGCGTCCAGGAGCCGTCGACGACGTGCACGGCACCCGGCCGCACCTCGACCGGTCCCCACTCCGCGGACGGCGCCTGCCGCGCCCACGCGAGCGCCGCGTCGAGGTCGGGGACGTCGATCACGAACGTGCCGCCGAGCTGCTCCTTCGTGTCCGCGAACGGCCCGTCCTGGACCCGCAGCGCGCCGTCGACCGACCGCACCGTGGTCGTCGCGACCGACGGCTGGAGCACCTCGCCGCTGACCAGCACGCCGGCCGCGTGCAGCGTCGCGGCGTACGCGCCGAACGCGCGCTGCCCGTGCTCCTGCCCCTCGGGGCCGAGCTCCTCGGGCGACATCTCGGGGTAGTGCAGCAGGAGCGTGTACCGCATGGCGTCCTCCTCGGACGGTCCGTGCCGACCTCGTCGACAGGGTAGGACGCGGGCCGGCCGGTGCGCGGCCCGCGGTCGGGGCGGGTGCCCGACGTGGTGATGACGATCCCGGCGGGGCCCGATCGACACCCCCGCCCACGCGCGGGCGTGGTCGTCGCGACGCACCCGCCCGCCCGGTGCCACGCTGGGACCGCACCGCGCACGGCGGCGCCGCGGACGTCCCGGGGGTCACGTTGACGTACTCGCTGGTCGCGCGGGACGCCGACGGCCAGACGTTCGGCGTCGCGACGGCGTCGAAGTACCTCGCCGTCGGCGCGTCCGTCACCGCCGTGGCCGCCGGTGTCGGCGCGCTCGCCACGCAGGCGTCGACCAACGTGTCCTTCCGCGAGCGCGGCCTGCGCTCGCTGCGCGCCGGGCTGACCGCGGGGCGCACCGTCGACCTCCTCGTCGAGGGGGACCCGGACCGCCGGCGCCGCCAGCTCGCCGTCCTCGCGGCGACGGGACGTCCGGCGACGTGGACGGGCTCGGCGTGCGGCCCGGTGGCCGGCGAGGCGGTGGGTGACGACTGCGTCGCGGTCGGCAACCTGCTCGCGGGCGACGGGGTGCTGCCGGCCATGGTCGAGGCGTTCGAGGCGGCGGGCGGGACGCTCGCGGACCGGCTGCTCGCCGGCCTGGTGGCGGGGGAGCGGGCCGGCGGCGACCGGCGCGGACGGCAGAGCGCCGCGCTGCTCGTGGCCGCGGGGCAGGGCACGTTGCACCTGCGCAGCGCGGACCGCGTCGACCTGCGCGTCGACGACCACCACGACCCGCTCGGGGAGCTGTCCCGCGCGCTGCGCAAGCACCACGTGCTCGTCGCGGAGCCCGACGCGGCGGGCGCGGCCCCGCTCACGGGTGCCACGGCCCGGGCCGTCGACGCGGACCTGCGGGCGCTGGGGCGCACGGTCGGCACCGTCGCCGACCGCCTCGCGGCGTGGGCGGCCGACGAGAACCTCGAGCACCTGCTGCTGGACGGCGCCGTCGACGCCCTGCTGCGCGCCGAGCTCGCCCGGGACGCGGGAGCGCACCGGATCGGCCCGTCCGCCGGGCGGTCGCCGCGGGGCCGTGCGAACCTGCCGGGACGGAGGGTCCAGGATCCGGCCCGGTGACGTCCCCAGGGGTGCGACGGCGCATGTGCGGGCTCTGCGGTGAGGTGACGTTCGACGGCAGCCGGGCGGACGTCCAGGCGATCGAGCGGATGGCGAAGGTGCTGGCCCCGCGCGGGCCGGACGGCGCCGGCACATGGACGGACGGCAGGGTGGCCCTCGGGCACCAGCGGCTCGCGATCGTCGACCTGAGCGACGCGGGTGCGCAGCCGATGGTCGACGACGAGCTGGGGCTCGCGCTCGTGCTCAACGGGATGGTCTACAACTACCGCGACCTGCGCGCCGAGCTGCAGGGCCACGGGTACCGCTTCACCTCGACGTCCGACACCGAGGTCGTGCTCAAGGCGTACCACCGGTGGGGGACCGCGTTCGTCGACCGTCTGGTCGGCATGTTCGCCGTCGTGGTCGTGGAGCGCGACAGCGGCCGCGTCGTGCTCGCGCGCGACCGCCTCGGCATCAAGCCCCTGTACGTGAGCCGCACGCCCGGCCGCATGCGGTTCGCCTCGACGCTGCCGGCGCTGCTGGAGGCGGGGGACGTCGACACGACGCTCGACCCGGTGGCGCTGCACCACTACCTGTCGTGGCGTGCGGTCGGGCCGGCGCCGCGGACGCTCGTGCGCGGTGCGGAGAAGCTGCCGCCGGCGACGGTCCGCGTCGTCGAGCGCGACGGCAGCCAGCGCGACCATCGCTACTTGGCGCCGGACCACGTGCGCCGGCCGGAGCACGCGGGCCGGTCGGCCGAGGACTGGGCCGACGCGGTCGAGGACGCCCTGCGGACCGCGGTGCGCCGCCGCGCCGTGGCGGACGTGCCGGTCGGCGTGCTGCTCTCCGGCGGCCTGGACTCGAGCCTCGTGACGGCGCTGCTCGCGGAGGCCGGGCAGGCGGGGCTCACGAGCTTCTCGATCGGCTTCGACGCACCGGGCCGCGACGGCGACGAGTTCCGCTGGTCCGACGCGGTGGCGCGGCACCTCGGCACCGAGCACCACCGCCTCGTCGCGGGCGTCGACGACGTCGTCGCGACCCTGCCGCACACCGTCGCCGCGATGTCGGAGCCCATGGTCAGCCACGACACGGTCGCGTTCGACCTGCTCGCGCAGGAGGTGAGCCGGCACGTGCGGGTCGTGCAGTGCGGGCAGGGCGCCGACGAGGTGTTCGCCGGCTACCACTGGCACGCGCCGCTGCTCGACGTCCCGCGCGACGAGCTCGCCGAGGCGTACGCGGTGCGGTACCTCGAGCGCGACCACGCGGACACGGCGCGCGTCCTCGGGCCGGCGTGGCGGCTCGCGGACGACCCGTCGCGTCCGCTGGTCGCCGAGCACCTCGCACGCCCGGGCGCGCAGACCAGCCTCGACGCGGTCCTGCGCCTGGACACCGAGGTGATGCTCGTCGACGACCCGGTGATGCGGCTCGACTCGATGGCGATGGCGTCGGGCCTCGAGGCGCGCGTGCCGTTCCTCGACCACCAGCTCGTGGAGCTCGCTGCCGCCTGCCCGCCGGAGCTGCTGGCCGCGCAGGGCGGCAAGGGCGTGCTCAAGACCGTCGCGCGCCGGCTGCTGCCCGCCGAGCTCGTCGACCGGCCCAAGGGGTACTTCCCCGTGCCGGCCGTCACGCACCTCGACGGACCGGTCCTCGACCTGGTCCGCGACGTGCTCACGTCCCCGACGGCCCGTGCGCGCGGCCTCGTGCGTCCCGAGTACGTCGCGCCGCTGCTCGAGCGGCCGGGCGAGGAGCGCGGCCCGACCGGCGTGGACCGCCTGTGGCCGCTCGCGGTGCTGGAGATGTGGCTGCAGACGCACGGCGTCCGCTGAGCGCGGGCCGCGGCGCGGCCGACGGGTCCGCCGCGGCCCGCCGCGCCGGGTCCGCCGACCCGCCGGGCGGCGCGTTCGCGCACGTCGTAGCGTCGAAGCATGGTCAGCGGCCCGGTCCTCGACGCGGCGCGCGCCGCCGTGCTCGCGCGCTTCCGGTGGGTCGACGGCGACGCGGACCTGTGGCCGGTGCTGCGCGACCCGGCGGCGCTGCACGCCGTGGTGCGTGCCCTCGCGGAGCCGTTCCGGGACGCGCACGTCGACGCCGTCGTCGGCATCGAGGCGCGCGGGTTCGTGCTCGGGCCGGCCGTCGCCGTCGAGCTCCGCACCGGGTTCGTGCCCGTGCGGACCGACGGCGGCATGCTGCCGGGGCCGGTGGTGCGGCGGCGCGCCGACTTCGACTACCGGGGGCGCCGGCGCGAGCTCGCGACCCGGTCGGACCTCGTGCAGCCGGGTGACCGCGTGCTGCTCGTCGACGACTGGGTGGAGGTCGGTGCGCAGGCGCTGGCCGCGCGCGCCCTCGTGGAGCAGTGCGGCGGTGAGCTCGTGGGGCTGTCCGTCGTCGTCGACCAGGCGTCCGACGACGCGCGCGCCGCCCTGCCCCTCGTCCGCGGCGTCGTGTCCGCCGCCGAGCTGGGGCCGTCGGCCTGACGGGCCGCCGTCCGGTCGTCGCGTCCGACGGCCTGACCGACCGAAGCGAGGAGGGGCCGCGTGCCGGTGTGGGTGGAGGCCGGGCTGTGGGGCCTGGCGGCCGGGGGTGCGCTGGTGCTGGGCGCCGCCGTGGCGTGGTTCGTGCGCGTGCCGCAGAAGGTCGTCGCGGGGGTGATGGCGTTCGGGGCGGGCGTGCTGATCTCCGCGCTGGCGTTCGACCTCGTCGACGACGCGGAACGCACCGGCGGGCTCGCCGTCACGGCCGCGGGGTTCCTGGGCGGGGCGGTGGCGTACGTGGCGGCGAACGTGGCACTGGCGCGGCACGGCGCCCGGCACCGCAAGCGGTCGGGGGACCAGCAGCCGCGGGCGGACGCCGAGGGCAGCGGCGCCGCGATCGCCGTCGGCGCCCTGCTCGACGGGGTGCCGGAGTCGGTGGTGCTCGGGCTGTCGCTGCTCGGCGGGGGCGGCGTCGGCGTGCCCGTGCTGGCGGCGATCGCGATCTCGAACCTGCCGGA
>JAPSIR010000136.1 GCA_031178625.1 Cellulomonas sp. | reverse complement strand
ACGATCGGGCCGGAGCCGATGACGAGGACGCTGTGCAGGTCGTCGCGGCGGGGCATCAGGCGGCGCCCTTCTGGGAGTCGTGGAGGCCCGCGTCGTCCGCGGTGCCGTCGGGGTGGCGGGTCATGAGGTCGACGAAGCGGTCGAAGAGGTAGGCCGCGTCGTGCGGTCCGGCCGCCGCCTCGGGGTGGTACTGGACGGAGAACGCGGGCAGGTCGAGCGCCTCGAGGCCCTCGACGACGTCGTCGTTGAGGTCGACGTGCGACACGCGCACGCGGCCGTAGCGGCCGCCGTCGAACGGCGCGACCGTCTCGGCGTCGAGCGGGGCGTCGACGGCGAACCCGTGGTTGTGCGCCGTGATCTCGACCTTGCCGGTCGTGCGGTCCATGACCGGCTGGTTCACGCCGCGGTGGCCGTACCGGAGCTTGTACGTGCCGAAGCCGAGGGCGCGGCCGAACAGCTGGTTGCCGTAGCAGATGCCGAAGAACGGGATCCGGCGGTCGAGGACGCCGCGCAGCAGGTCGATCTCGTGCCGCGCCGCCGACGGGTCGCCGGGGCCGTTGGAGAAGAAGACGCCGTCGGGCGCGAGCTCGAGCACCTGCGAGATCGACGACGTCGCGGGCAGCACGTGCACCTCGACGCCGCGCTCCGCGAGCCGCTGCGGGGTCATGGACTTGATGCCGAGGTCCACGGCGGCCACGCGGGCGACCGGCTCGTCCAGGCGGGCACCGTCGGGGCCGAGCGCCGGGACGACGTAGGCGGCGTCGACGCTCACCTCGCCGGCGAGGTCCGCACCGGCCATCGCCGGCGCCGACCGCACCTCGTCGAGCAGCTCGTCGACCGGGCGGCGGTCGCCGTCGGCACCGACGAGCGCGTCGCCCGAGAAGACGCCGGCACGCATCACGCCGCGCTCGCGCAGGTGCCGCGTGAGCGCACGGGTGTCGATGCCGCTGATCCCGACGACGCCCTGCTCGGCCAGCTCCTCGTCGAGCGTGCGGCGCGAGCGCCAGCTCGACGGGCGACGCGCCGGGTCGCGGACGACGAACCCGGCGACCCAGATGCGCCGCGACTCCGGGTCCTCGTCGTTGACGCCGGTGTTGCCGATGTGCGGCGCCGTCATGACGACGACCTGGCGGTGGTACGACGGGTCGGTGAGCGTCTCCTGGTAGCCGGTCATGCCGGTGTTGAAGACGATCTCGCCGAGCGTCCGCCCGGTCGCGCCGTACGCGCGGCCGGGGAACGTGCGGCCGTCCTCGAGGACGAGGATCGCGTCGCTCATGCCTGCTCCTCCTGCGGTCGGGGCGCGCTGTCGGGGACGGCGCGGTCGGGGTCGGCGCCGTCGTCGCCACCGGTCGCCAGCAGGGAGCGCGCGGCGGTGAGCAGCGCCTCCTTGTCGGCGTCGTGGCGCACGCGCAGCGCGGTGTCGAGGGCGGTGCCCGTGGCGGGGTCGGGCACCCAGGTGAGGACGACGAGCCCCTCGGGCCCGACGAACTTGCCGGCCTGGCCGCGGGTGGTGCCGACGGCCGTCAGCCGCGGGGCGGGCACCCAGACGTCCTGCGCGCCGGTGCGGCGCACCAGGACCCCCGCGTCGTGCACCCGCACGACGGCGGCGCTCCGCGCGCCGAGGTCGTGGGCCACCACGCGGTCGAGCCAGTCGCCGGCGCGGGTGGAGGACACGTAGACGGCTTCCGCCGGTTCGGTGCGCGCGGCCCCGAGGTGGTCCGGCGCTGCGGGCAGCGTCGGGACGAGCGCGGCGGTGCGGCGGCCGCGCGTGCGCCACCCTGCGCGCATGCCCCACAGGGCCAGCGCGAGCAGCAGCACGACGACGACCACGGAGACCCAGGTGGGCATCAGGCGCGCACCCCCGCCGGCGCGTCGACGAGCGCGCCGTCGAGCACCGTGGCACGGCCGCGCAGGAACGTCGCGACGACGGCCCCGGGCAGCTCCGTGCCGGCGAACGGCGAGTTCACGCTCGCGGTCGCCTGCCGCTCGGGCACCACGGTGCGGCGCGCCGCCGGGTCCACGAGCGTGAGGTTCGCCGGCTCGCCGACCGCGATGGGGCGTCCCTGGCCCGGCACGCGGCCGATCCGCGCCGGCGTGGCGGACAGCACGCGCGCCACGTCCGCCCAGGTGAGGCGGCCGGTGTCGACCATCGTCGCCTGCACGACCGGCAGGGCCGTCTCCAGCCCCGTCATGCCGAAGGCCGCGGCGGCCCACTCGCAGTCCTTGTCCTCGCGGGTGTGCGGCGCGTGGTCGGTCGCCACCACGTCGATGGTGCCGTCCTCGAGCCCCGCGCGGACGGCCTCGACGTCCTCGGCCGTGCGCAGCGGCGGGTTCACCTTGTACCGGGGGTCGTAGCCGCGGACCAGGTCGTCGGTGAGGAGCAGGTGGTGCGGCGTGACCTCCGCGGTCACGGCGATCCCGCGCGCCTTCGCCCAGCGGATGATCTCGACCGAGCCGGCCGTCGAGAGGTGGCACACGTGCAGGCGCGAGCCGACGTGCTCGGCCAGCAGGACGTCGCGCGCGATGATCGCCTCCTCGGCGACCGCGGGCCACCCCGCGAGCCCGAGCTCGGCGGACACCACGCCCTCGTGCATCTGCGCGCCCTCGGTGAGCCGCGGCTCCTGCGCGTGCTGCGCGATGACCCCGTCGAACGCCTTGACGTACTCGAGCGCGCGCCGCATGAGCACGGGGTCGTGCACGCACTTCCCGTCGTCGGAGAAGACGCGCACGGCCGCGGCCGACCGCGCCATCGCCTGCAGCTCCGCGAGCCGCTCCCCCGCCAGGCCGACCGTCACCGCGCCGACCGGGCGCACGTCCACCCAGCCCGCGTCGCGGCCGAGCCGCCACACCTGCTCGACGACGCCCGCGGTGTCCTGCGTCGGGGACGTGTTCGCCATCGCGTGCACCGCGGTGAAGCCGCCCGCGGCCGCGGCGCGCGTGCCGGACGCGACCGTCTCGGCGTCCTCCCGGCCGGGCTCGCGCAGGTGCGTGTGCAGGTCGACCAGCCCCGGCAGGAGCACCAGCCCGTCGCCGTCCACGACGGTCGCGCCGTCGGCCGACGCGTCGGCGCCGACCGCCACGACGACGCCGTCCTCCACCCGCACGTCCGTGCGGTCGCCGCCCTGGGGCGCCACGCCCCGCAGCAGGTACGTCGTGCTCACGCGTGCACCCTCGTCTCGTCCGTGCGCACACCCGTGCGCGCCTCGTCCCGGCCGCTCCCGGCCGCCGGTGCGGTCCGGGGCTCCCCCGCCGCGAGCAGCAGGTAGAGCACCGCCATGCGCACGGCGACGCCGTTCGCCACCTGCTCGACGATCACGGCCCGCGGCGAGTCCGCCGCGTCCGCCGAGATCTCCAGACCCCGGTTCATCGGTCCCGGGTGCATGACCACCGCGTGGTCCGGCAGCACCGCGAGCCGACGACCGTCGAGCCCGTACGCACGGGTGTACTCGAGCGGGCTCGGGAAGAACCCGCCGCCCGCGCTCGACATCCGCTCGCGCTGGACCCGGAGCATCATGACCGCGTCAGGCCCCGTCGCCAGCGTCTCGTCCAGGTCGTAGGACACGTCCGCCGTCCACGCGTGCGCGCCGACCGGCACCAGCGTCGGCGGCGCGACGAGTGTCACGCGCGCGCCCAGCGTGTGCAGCAGCTGCACGTTCGAGCGGGCCACGCGGCTGTGCAGCACGTCCCCGACGATGGCCACGTGCGCGCCCGCCAGGTCCCGGCCCGTCGCGTCCGCGCGTCCGCCGTCGCCCACCAGGTGGCGCCGCAGCGTGAACGCGTCGAGCAGCGCCTGCGTGGGGTGCTGGTGCGTGCCGTCGCCGGCGTTGACCACGGCGCCGTGCGTCCACCCGGCGTGCGCGAGGGTGTGCGGCGCGCCCGACGCGGGGTGCCGGACGACCACGGCGTCCGCGCCCATCGCCTGCAGCGTCAGCGCGGTGTCCTTGAGCGACTCGCCCTTGGAGACGCTCGACCCCTTCGCCGAGAAGTTGATGACGTCCGCCGACAGCCGCTTGGCGGCCGTCTCGAACGAGATGCGCGTCCGGGTCGAGTCCTCGAAGAAGAGGTTGACGACGGTGCGCCCGCGCAGCGTCGGCAGCTTCTTGATCTCGCGCCCCTGCGTCGCGGCCATCTGCGCCGCGGTGTCGAGCACGAGGACGGCCTCGTCGCGCGTCAGGTCCCCCGCCGAGAGCAGGTGCCTCATCGGGTCCCCCGCTCCGCGCCCTCGATCAGGACCGCGTCGCGGCCGTCCGTCTCGGCGAGCAGCACGCGCACGCGCTCCGACGCCGCCGTCGGCAGGTTCTTGCCCACGTAGTCCGCGCGGATCGGCAGCTCGCGGTGGCCGCGGTCGACGAGGACCGCCAGCTGCACCGACCGCGGCCGGCCCAGGTCGCTGATGGCGTCGAGGGCCGCGCGGATCGTGCGGCCCGAGTACAGGACGTCGTCGACGAGCACGACGACCTTGCCGTCGACGCCGTCGCCCGGCACCTGCGTCGTGCCGATCGTGCGGATCGGCTGCCGCGCGAGGTCGTCCCGGTGCATCGTCACGTCGAGGCTGCCGACCAGGTCGGCGGCGGCGAGGCCCTCGACCTGCGCGAGCCGCGCCCCGAGTCGCTCCGCCAGCGGCAGTCCGCGCGTCGGGATGCCCAGCAGGACGACGTCGTCGACGCCCTTGTTGCGCTCCACGACCTCGTGCGCGATGCGGGTCAGCGCGCGGCCGATGTCCGCCGCGCCCAGCACCTCGGTCGAGGTGCTGCTCCCGCCGGGCGCCGCGGTCGGTGCCGCGGCGTCGTCGGTGCGCCCGGACGCGGGCGCGGGTGTGCCAGTGCTCATGCGTGTGCGCTCCTTCCCCGCCTCACGGGACGGGCTTAAAGGGGGTGGCCGTGCCACCTTACCGGGCCCGCGGGTCCGCCGACGTCACCCGGTTGCCGTTCAACACCGCGCCCAGGACGACCGATGCACTCCACGTGCTCGGTGACGTACCGCTGTGGACCACCGTCCTGCAGCTCCTCGCTGCCGGGCTGGTGGGTGGCTTCTGCGCGCTCCACTGGGTGTGGTGGCGCGGCTCGCGGCGCCCCGACGGGTCCGCGTGGGCACTGTGGCTGTCCGCAGCCATGGCGCTCATGCTGCTCACCGCCGGCCTGCACGGCGTCACCAGCAGCTCCCTGGGCCGGGGCGTCCTGGCGTTCCTGCACGCGCAGCTCGTGGGCGCGGTCGTCCTGCTCTGCCTCCCCGCGACGCGGGCCTTCGGCGGCACCGGACCGCGGCTGGGACCGTGGGTCGCCGTCACGGCCACCCTGCTCGCCGTGCGCAGCCTGCTGTGGGTCGTCACCCCCGTCGCGCCCGGCCTCGACGCCGGTGACGGGTCCACGCCCCACGCGCTCGCCGTCGCGCTGCTCTTCGTGGCCCTCGCGGTCAGCGTCGGGTACGTCGTCGCGGCCCTCGGCGCGTCCCGCATCACCGGGGTCGGCTGGCTGCTGGTCGGGGCCGGCACGGCGTCGCTCGTCCTGCTGACCGGCGGCATCCTCCTCGACGACCGGCACGACGCCGCCGCCCTCGGCGGCCTGTGGCCGATCCCCCTGGCGGTCGGTCTGGAGTCCCTCGCGCTGGTGCGGCTGCGCCGCTCGCAGCTCACGGCCCAGCGTCGCGAGCTCATGCGGGACGCCCTCGCGGACCTCACCAACGCGGCATGGTTCAGCCGCGACGCCGACGCGCTGCTCGAGCACGCGCGCGACGTCGCCCGCACCGTCCTCGACGACCCGACCGTCGAGGGCTCGCTGCGCCCGCTGCAGCGCGAGCGCTTCGTCGCGGAGCTGTTCCCCGCCGACGCCGCCCGGCTGGCCCCGCACGAGCGCACGTTCCTCATCGACCTCGCCGTCGTCGTCGCGACCGCCGCGGAGCGCTACGCCCTCACGGACCGGCTCTCCCGCGCCGCCGAGACCGACGCGCTGACCGGCCTGCCGAACCGCCGCGCGGCCGACCGCTACCTCGTCGACACGCTCGAGCGCGCCGCCGTCGAGCGCACGCGCGTCTCCGTCATCTACTGCGACATCGACGGGTTCAAGGACGTCAACGACCGCCAGGGCCACGCGCAGGGCGACGACCTGCTGCGGCGAACCGCGGACTACCTGCGCACGTGGAGCGACGCCGAGACGTACGTGGCGCGGCTCGCCGGCGACGAGTTCGCCGTCGTCGTGTCCCGCGCCCCCGCGGACGCCGAGCTCGCCGACCTCGCCCGGCGCCTGCGCGCCGGTTTCGACGCACGCGTCGGCAACCCGGCGGGCCCCCGCCTCACGTGCGGCGTCGCGACGTGGAACCCCGAGGAGGTCATCGACGCCGACGCCCTGCTCCGGCACGCCGACGACGCGATGCTCGAGGCGAAGCGGGCCCGCAGCGGCCACCGCGTCTTCGACTCGACGCTGCGCGCCCGGGCGGAGGACTCGCGCCGGCTGCGCGCCGCGCTCGAGCGGGCGGTCGAGGAGGACCGCATCACGGCGTACTTCCAGCCGATCGTCGACACGGGCACGCTCGAGGTCATCGGCCTGGAGGCGCTCGCGCGGTGGCAGGAGGGCGACAAGGTCGTCCTCCCGGAGCACTGGCTCGCGCTGGCCGAGCAGACGGGCCTCATCGTCCCGATCGGCCACGCGATGCTCCGCCAGGCGCGGCGGGCGCTCGACCGCCACCAGATGCCGGTGGCCGTCAACCTGTCGGCGCGCGAGCTGCACGAGTCCGACGTGCTCGAGCGCATCGACGAGGCGTGGGGCGGCGGCCCGTGGGAGCACCTGACGGTCGAGATCACCGAGAGCACCATGCTGCGGACCACGACGGCCGTCCCGGTGCTGTCCGAGCTGCGCGCCCGCGGCGCCCGCATCGCCCTCGACGACTTCGGCACCGGGTTCAGCTCGCTCGCGCGGCTCGCGCGGCTGCCCGTCGACGTGCTGAAGATCGACCGGTCGTTCGTGCGGGAGGTCCGCACGCCCCGCGGCGCCGGGCCGGTCCGGGCGATCGTCGCGCTCGCCGAGCACCACGGCCTGGACGTCGTCGCCGAGGGCGTGGAGTCCGCGGGCGACCTCCAGGTCCTCGTCGACCTGGGCGTCCGGCGGGCGCAGGGCATGTTCGTGGGCCGGCCCGCGCCGGGGCTGCCCGTCCGGGGCGCGCGCCCGGTCCCCCGCTCCGACCTGCCGCGCCGTGCGCGCGCCCGCATCGTGCCGCGGCCGCTGCGGGTGCTGCCGGGCGGCGCCGAGGACGCGCCGACGTCGTCGGAGATGCTCTGACGCGGTGGCGCGACGCCGTGGCCGGGGGCCTCGTACCCCGCCCCGGACGACGACGCGGGCGGTGCGTCCCCGAGGGGTCGCACCGCCCGCGTGGTGGTCGGTCCGCTCGCGTCAGGCGAGCAGCGTCGGCTTCAGCTCGACGATCCGGCCCAGGAGCCCGTTGACGAACGACGGTGAGTCGTCGGTCGACAGCTCGCGGGCCAGGCCCACGGCCTCGTCGACCGCGACGGCGTCCGGCACGTCGTCGTTCCAGAGGATCTCCCACGTGCCGATCCGCAGCAGCGCCCGGTCGACCGCCGGCATGCGCGCGATCGTCCAGCCGTGCGCGTGCGTCGCGAGCACCTCGTCGATGCGCTCGCGGTGGGCCAGGACACCCTCGACGAGGTCGACGCTGTACTGCGGCAGCGCCGTCTCGGCGCCCGGCTCGACGACGCGGCGCGCGAGGAGCTCGCCCACCGCGACACCGCGCTGGTCGGCCTCGAACAGCACGTCGAGCGCGCGCTTGCGCGCCTTGGTCCGGGCGCCCACGTCAGTCGTTCACGCGGCCGAGGTACGACCCGTCACGCGTGTCCACCTTGACCCTGGTGTTCGACTCGAGGAAGAGCGGCACCTGGATCTCGTAGCCGGTCTCGAGCGTGGCGGGCTTGGTGCCGGCCGACGAGCGGTCGCCCTGCAGGCCCGGCTCGGTGTACGTGACCTCGAGGGTGACCGACGGCGGCAGCTCGACGTACAGCGGCACGCCCTCGTTGGTCGCGACGAGCGCCGTCTGCGACTCGAGCATGAAGTTCGCGGCGTCGCCGACCGTCGCGGCCGGGACGTTGATCTGGTCGTACGTGTCCGTGTCCATGAACACGAAGTCGTCGCCGTCCTTGTACAGGTACTGCATGTCGCGCTTGTCGACGTTCGCCGTCTCGACCTTGATGCCCGCGTTGAACGTGCGGTCGACGACCTTGCCGGACAGCACGTTCTTCAGCTTGGTGCGCACGAACGCGCCGCCCTTGCCGGGCTTGACGTGCTGGAACTCGATGACGGTCCACAGCTGGCCGTCGATCTTCAGCACGGTGCCGTTCTTCAGGTCGTTGGTGGTCGCCACGAGCGTCGTTCTCCCAGTCGGTGGTCGAGGTGCGCCCGTT
>JAPSIR010000135.1 GCA_031178625.1 Cellulomonas sp. | reverse complement strand
GGGTCGTCCGGGAACGCGCCCTCGTCGCCCTCCGGGTACCACCAGTCCTCGCCGCCGCCGAGGATCACGTCGGGCCGGGTGTCGTCGAGGTACTGGCGGGCGATCTCGCTCTGGTCGGCCCGGTCGGGCACGTGCGCGCCGAACGCCGCGGGCGTCGCGTCGGTGACCTGGGCCGTCGTGACGAGGCCGGTCGCCTTGCGCAGGCGCCGGGCGTGCTCGAGCAGCGTGGGGACCGGGGTGCCGGCGACGTCCACCGAGACCGCGCCGTTGTAGGTGCGCACGCCGGTCGCGAAGGCCGTCGCACCCGCCGCGGAGTCCGTGACGGCCTCCTCAGGGTCGGCCGGGTCGGTGCGCGTCCAGCCCGCGTACCGCAGGCCGTCCATGGCCAGCTCGCCGTCCTGCCCGACGGTGGCGAGCCGGATCGCGTCGCGGGCGGCGATGCCCAGGCCGTCGCCCACCAGCAGGACGACGTTGCGCGCGGTCGGCCCGTGACCGCCGCGTCCTCGTGCGAGCTCGTCGGCGGCCGGTGCCGCCGCGGTCCCGTCGTCCGTCAGTGCGCCGTCGTCCGTGAGCGCCCCGCCCGCCAACCCGCTGCCCACGAGCGCCAGCCCGATCGCGGCGCCGGTCACAAGCCGTGCCCCCCGTAGGTCCCGCATGCGCATGTGCTGCCCCCTCCGTCGTCGAACTCCGTCGTTCACCCTGACGTCGGCCGGGCCCCGCGGGGTCCGCTGGGGCCATGCTGAGCGCGTCGGCGCGTGCGGCACAAGGGCGTGGTGGCGCGTCGTCCGCCGCCCGAGACGGACCGTCTCGTCGGGGACGACGGCTTTGCCGGAATCCCTTGCTGAAACTTGATGCAACGGATTACGGTCGCGGGACAGCCCACCTCCGGCACGACGTCGTGCCGTGACGAAGGAGTCCCGATGGTCGGCGTCCCCGTGCGTCCTGGCTCGTCCCTGCCCACCCGCCCGCCCCGGCCGGCGTCCCGCCCGCACCGCGGTCGCCGGTTCTCCGCGGCCGCCACCGCGCTCGCGGTCGGCACCGCCGGTGTTGTCGCCGCGCTCGCGCCCACCGCCGCCTCGGCCGCGCCCGGCGGCGTCGCCCTGGTCGGCAGCCTCCAGAGCGAGCTCGGCTGCGCCGCCGACTGGGACCCGGCCTGCGCCGCGACCGAGCTCTTCCCGACGGACGTCCCGGGCCGCTTCGCCGCCAGCTTCACCGTGCCGGAGGGCAGCTGGGAGTGGAAGGTCGCGCTCGACGACGCGTGGGACGCCGCGTACGGCGCCGACGGCGGCGCGGCGAACACCCCGCTCGTCGTCGCCGGCCCCGCCGAGCTGACGTTCACCTACGACGACGCGAGCCACCGCACCGCCGTCACGGTCACCGACCTGCGCGGCGGCTACACCGACGCCGACGCGGACCTCGTCGCCGCGCCGGTGCGGGACGCCGGTGCGGGGGAGCAGTTCTACTTCGTCATGACCGACCGGTTCGCGAACGCCGACCCGTCGAACGACACGGGCGGCCTGGCGGGCGACCGCCTCGCCACCGGGCTCGACCCCACGGACAAGGGCTTCTTCCACGGCGGGGACGTCGCAGGCCTGCGGGAGCGCCTCGACTACATCGAGGGCCTGGGCACGACGGCGATCTGGCTGACGCCCAGCTTCCTCAACCGACCCGTGCAGGGCGAGGGTGCGAACGCGTCCGCCGGCTACCACGGGTACTGGGTCACGGACTTCACGCGCATCGACCCGCACCTCGGCACCAACGAGGAGCTCGAGGGCCTGATCGACGAGGCGCACGCACGCGGCATCGAGGTGTACTTCGACATCATCACGAACCACACGGCGGACGTGATCGACTACGCCGAGCAGCAGTACACGTACGTCGAGCAGTCGGCCGACCCGTACCGCGACGCGGCGGGCCAGGCGTTCGACCCGGCGGACTTCGCGGGCACCGGCGACTTCCCCGCGCTCGACCCCGCGACCTCCTTCCCGTACACGCCGGTCGTCGACCCCGCCGACGCGGACCTCAAGGTCCCGGGCTGGCTCAACGACCCGACGCTCTACCACAACCGCGGCAACTCGACGTGGACGGGCGAGTCCGTCACGTACGGCGACTTCGACGGCCTCGACGACCTCATGACCGAGCACCCCGACGTCGTGCAGGGCTTCGTCGACGTCTACGAGGCGTGGGTGGACCTCGGCATCGACGGCTTCCGGATCGACACGGTCAAGCACGTGAACGGCGAGTTCTGGGAGACGTTCACGACGGCGATCGCCGAGCACGCGGCGTCGGTCGGCAACCCCGACTTCTTCATGTTCGGCGAGGTCTACGACGCCGACTCCGCGAAGACGGCGCCGTACGTGCGCGACACCGACATGAACGCGGTCCTCGACTTCTCCTTCCAGTCGGCCGCCGCCAACTACGCCAAGGGCCTGTCCGCCGCGGGCCTGCGGGCGCTGTACGCGAGCGACGACCGGTACACGACGCCGACGAGCAACGCGCAGGCCCTGCCGACGTTCCTCGGCAACCACGACATGGGCCGCATCGGGTACGCGGTCAAGGACGCGGGCGCCGCGCAGGACCGCTCCGGCCTCGCGCACACGCTCATGTACCTCACGCGCGGGCAGCCGGTCGTCTACTACGGCGACGAGCAGGGCTTCGTGGGCGACGGCGACCTCAACGGCAAGGACAAGGACGCCCGCCAGTCGCTCTTCGCGACCCAGGTCGACGAGTACGCGGACCAGCCCCTGCTCGACGGCACGACGGCGGGGTCCGTCGACCGGTTCGGCACCGACACCGCCCTGTACCGGCACATCGCGCGCCTCGCGGAGCTGCGCGCGGACACCCCGGCGCTGACGACAGGCGCGCAGGTCGAGCGGTACGCCGACGGCCCGGTCTACGCGTTCTCGCGCGTGGGCGACGACGACGTCGAGCACCTCGTGGCGACGAACAACGCCGCGACGGCGACCACGGTGACCGTCGACACGCTCACGCCGGGCGCGACGTTCACGCCGCTGCTCGCCACGACGGGCACGACGACCGCCGACGCCGCGCCCGTGACCGCGGCCGCCGACGGCACGGTCGAGCTCGCGGTCCCCGCCCTCGGGGCGGTCGTGCTGCGCGCCGGCACCACGGTCGCCACGGGCGACGACGCGATCGGCGTGACCGTCCCCGGTGCCGGCGCGGCCGTCACCGGGTCGGCCCCGGTCGCGGCCGACGTCGCGGACGACGTGCTCGCGACGACGTCCTTCGCGTACCGCGTCGTCGGCTCGCAGGAGTGGACGGCGCTCGGCACCGCCGAGACCACGTCGCCGCGCGTCTTCCACGACGTCGACGACCTCGCCCCCGGCACGCTGGTCGAGTACCGCGCCGTCCGCGAGGACGTCGAGGGGGCCCGCAGCGCGGCGTCGACGTACGCGAGCGTGGCTGTCGCCGTCGACGGCGTCGTGCCGCCGACCGACCCGACCGAGCTGGTCGTCAGCGTCCCCGGCAGCCACAACGCCGCCATGGGCTGCCCGGGCGACTGGCAGCCCGACTGCACGGCCGCGCGCCTCGAGCAGGTCGCCGGCACGGTCTACGCCGGCACGTTCACGCTCCCGCCGGGCTCCTACGAGTACAAGGTCGCGGTCGGCGGCACGTGGGACGAGAACTACGGCGCCGGCGGTGCGCCCGGCGGCGGCAACATCACGTACACGGTGACGGGCGACGCGCCGCAGCAGGTCACGTTCGTCTACGACCACGCGACGCACCAGGCCACGTCGTCGGCGCAGGGCCCGCTGATCACGCTGCCGGGCAGCGCGCAGAGCGAGCTGGGCTGCGCGTCCGACTGGGACCCGGCGTGCCTCGCCGCGGTGCTGATCGACGGCGACGGTGACGGCACCGCCGTCTTCACGGCGCCCGACCTGCCCGCGGGCACCTACGAGACGAAGGTCGCCCACGGGCTGTCGTGGACGGAGAACTACGGCGCCGGCGGCGCTGCGAACGGGGCGAACATCGCCTACTCGGTTCCCGGCGGCGGGCCCGTGACGTTCACGTACGACCTCACGACGCACGTGCTCACGGTCGGCGTGGCGGACCCGCCGCTGCCCGGCGCGGGGCAGTCCGCCGCGCACTGGGTCACGCAGGACCTGCTCGCGTGGCCGACGTCGCTCGTGCCCACCGGCACGGACGCGGCCGACCTCGCGTTCACGCTGCACGGCGACCCCGCCGGCGGCCTCGAGGTGGTCGACGGCGAGGTGACCGGCGGCGAGACGCTGACGCTCGCGATCGAGGCCGACGGCCTGGGGGAGGACGTGGTCGCGCGCTTCCCGGCCCTCGACGGCTACCTCGCGCTGCGCGTGCAGGACGCCGACCGCGCCACGGTCGAGCGGCTGCTCACGGGTGAGCTGCTCGTCCGGCAGGCGATCGCGGACGGCACCGCGCAGGCGGTCACCGGCGTCCAGGTGCCGGGTGTGCTCGACGCCCTGTACGCCGACCGCGCGACGGACCGGACCCTCGGCACCACGTGGCGGAAGGGGGCGCCCGGCCTCGCGCTGTGGGCGCCGACCGCGCAGGACGTCGACCTGCTCGTGTGGCCGGCCGACCGGCGCGGCCGGTTCGACACGGCTGCCGAGCCCACGCGGGTGCCGGCGGAGCGGCAGCGCGACGGCGCGTGGACGGTGTCCGGCCCGGAGGGCTGGGCCGGTGGCGCGTACCTGTGGGAGGTCACGGTGTACGCGCCGACGACGGGGAAGGTCGAGGTGAACCGGGTCACCGACCCGTACGCGGTGGCCCTCACGCCGAACAGCACGCACGGCGTGCTGGTCGACCTCGACGACCCGCGGTACCGCCCGACGCAGTGGGAGAAGGCGGACCAGCCCGTCGTGCGGCCGGTCGACCAGACGATCTACGAGCTGCACGTGCGCGACTTCTCGATCTCCGACGCCACGGTGCCCGAGCGGCTGCGCGGCACGTACGGCGCGTTCGCGGTCCGCCGCAGCGACGGGCGCGACCACCTGCGTCGCCTCGCCGACGCGGGGCTGACGACCGTGCACCTGCTGCCGACGTTCGACATCGCCTCGATCGAGGAGGACCGGACGCAGCAGGCGACCCCGGCGTGCGACCTCGCGGCGCTGCCGCCGGACTCGCCGGAGCAGCAGGCGTGCGTCACGGCGGTCGCCGGGCAGGACGCGTTCAACTGGGGCTACGACCCGTGGCACTGGACGGTCCCCGAGGGCTCGTACGCGGTCGACGCGACCGGCGGCGCCCGCCTCGCCGAGTTCCGGTCCATGGTCGGTGCGCTGCACGCCGACGGTCTCCAGGTGGTGCTCGACCAGGTGTTCAACCACACGGCCGCGAGCGGGCAGGACGCGAAGAGCGTCCTGGACCGGATCGTGCCGGGGTACTACCACCGGCTGAACGCCACCGGGCAGGTCGAGACCTCGACCTGCTGCCAGAACGTCGCCACCGAGCACGCGATGGCCGAGAAGATGATGGTCGACTCGGTCGTCACGTGGGCCCGAGACCACAAGGTCGACGGCTTCCGGTTCGACCTCATGGGCCACCACTCGCGGCAGACCATGGAGCGGGTCCGCGCCGCGCTCGACGAGCTGACCCCGCGCCGCGACGGCGTCGACGGCCGCAAGGTCTACCTGTACGGCGAGGGCTGGAACTTCGGGGAGGTGGCCGACGACCGGCTCTTCGAGCAGGCCACGCAGGGCCAGCTCGGCGGCACGGGCATCGGCACGTTCTCCGACCGGCTGCGCGACGCCGTGCGCGGCGGCGGCCCGTTCGACGAGGACCCGCGCCTGCAGGGCCTCGGCTCGGGCGCGTGGACCGACCCGAACGGCGCGCCCGTCAACGGCACGGAGGCCGAGCAGCTCGCCCGGGTCCGGCACCAGGCCGACCTCGTGCGCCTCGGCATGGCCGGCAACCTGCGCGACTACGCGTTCCTCACCAGCAAGGGCGAGGTCCGGCGGGGCGACCAGATCGACTACAACGGCCAGCCGGCCGGCTACGCCGACTCCCCGGAGGAGGTCGTCACCTACGTCGACGCGCACGACAACGAGACGCTGTTCGACAACCTGTACCTCAAGCTCCCGCAGGACACGCCGATGGCGGACCGGGTGCGCATGAACACGGTCTCGCTCGCGACGACCGCGCTGGCCCAGACGCCGTCGTTCTGGCACGCGGGCGCGGACCTGCTGCGCTCGAAGTCGCTCGACCGCAACAGCTACGACTCGGGCGACTGGTTCAACGTGCTCGACTGGTCGGGGCAGACGAACGGCTTCGGCCGCGGCCTGCCGCCGGCGGCCGACAACGAGGCGAAGTGGCCCTACCAGCAGCCCCTGCTCGCGGACCCGGCGCTCGTGCCGACGCCGCAGGACATCGCCACCGCCGCCGACGCGGCCACGGAGCTGCTCGAGCTGCGTGCGTCCACCCGGCTGTTCCGGCTCGGCGAGGCCCGGCTGGTCCGGGAGAAGGTGACGTTCCCGGGCTCGGGCCCGGACGCGACGCCCGGTGTGGTGGTCATGCACGTCGACGACCGGACCGGCTACGACCGGTCCGCGAGGCGGTGGCGCACCGACGTCGACCGGCGCCTCGACGGTCTGCTCGTGGTGGTCAACGCCTCCGACGAGCCGACCACGCAGACGGTGGACGCCCTCGCGGGCCGCCGGTACGCGCTGTCGCCCGTCCAGCGGCACGGGTCCGACCCGGTCGTGCTCGGCACCACGTGGCAGCGGGGGACCGGCACGGTCACCGTGCCGCCGCGGACGGTGGCGGTGCTCGTCGAGGCGGCGCCGCGCGTGCCGCCGTCGCTCGGCCGGCCGTACCCGGGCGGGGCGCTCGACGACGTGCTGACGTGGTGGCGGGGCCTGTTCGACTGACGGCCGGGCGAAGCGCCCGCACAGGAGCGCCGGGTTCATGCGTTCGGGGCATGAACCCGGCGCTTCGTCATCGCCGCACATGACATGGCAACCCGGTCGGCAACGGTCGCAGTTCGCGCAGGACACGATGTGGTAACGAGAGTTGCGGAATCCTAGGCTTCAGGTCTTGAATCCAACCCGACGCCGCGTCGCGTCGCGGCACAGCAGCCGCGACGACGACCGGACCGGGCAACGGGTGCCCGGGCCGACTGCGGCACGAGAAGGAGCAGACAACGATGTCACTGGGTTGGAAGAAGGCTGCGACAGGTCTGGTCACCGCCGGTCTGCTCGTCGGGTCCCTCGCCGCGTGCAGCCAGGAGCGCGACTCCGGCGCGGGCGCCGGCGACGGCGCCTCGGCAGCGCCCGAGGACACGCTGATCGGCATCTCGATGCCGACCAAGAGCCTCGAGCGGTGGAACCGTGACGGCGCCCACCTCGACGAGCTGCTGCAGGGCGCGACCTACGAGACGACGCTGCAGTACGCCGACAACAAGGTCGACCAGCAGATCACCCAGATCGAGAACATGATCAACCAGGGCGCCGACGTCCTGGTCGTCGCGCCCATCGACGGCACGACCCTGGGTCCGGTGCTCGAGCAGGCCGCGTCGCAGGACATCACGGTCATCGCCTACGACCGCCTCATCAACGACTCGGAGAACGTCGACTACTACGCGACGTTCGACAACTACGAGGTCGGCAAGATGCAGGGCGAGTACATCGTCGAGCAGCTCGACCTCGAGAACGCGGCGGGCCCGTTCAACCTCGAGCCCTTCGCCGGCTCGCCGGACGACAACAACGCCAAGTTCTTCTTCTCCGGCGCGTGGGACGTCCTCAAGCCGTTCGTGGACGAGGGCAAGCTCGTCGTCCCGTCGGGCAAGGCCCCGGCCTCGAACGACGAGTGGCAGAGCATCGGCATCCAGGGCTGGGGCTCCGACTCCGCCCAGGCCGAGATGGAGAACCGCCTCAACTCGTTCTACGGCGGCGGCCAGCGGGTCGACGTCATCCTGTCCCCGAACGACTCGCTCGCGCTGGGCATCGCGCAGGCGCTCGCCGGCAACGGCTACGCGCCCGGCGAGGAGTACCCCGTGCTGACCGGCCAGGACGCCGACCTCGCGAACGTGCAGAACATGATCGCCGGCAAGCAGTCCATGACGGTCTGGAAGGACACCCGCACGCTGGGTGACCAGGTCGCGAAGATGGTCCAGCAGATCGTCGAGGGCGACGAGGTCCAGGTCAACGACGAGGAGACCTACGACAACGGCGTGAAGGTCGTGCCGACCTTCCTCCTGCCGCCCGTCGTGGTCACCCCCGACACGGTCGAGTCCTCGCTCGTCGAGTCCGGGTTCTACTCCGCGGACGACCTCGGCCTCTGACCCGGCCGGACGACCCGCACCCACCGGAACCGCTCGCTCGGCCGGTCCCGCCCCGCCACCCGGCGGGAGCGGGGCCGGCCGGCCCGCGGCGGACCCTAGCTGAGGACACATGGACACCGAGCACATCCTCGAGATGCGCGGCATCACCAAGAAGTTCCCCGGC
>JAPSIR010000134.1 GCA_031178625.1 Cellulomonas sp. | reverse complement strand
TAATCGGACGGTTACTGGTTCGAGTCCAGTCGAGGGAGCAAGCGTCGGGGCCTCTGACCTGCACCACAGGCAGAGGCCCTCGCCATGTCCGGCGCCGATCGTCGTGCCCGGTCGGTCCGTGCGCGCCCGCAGGCGCGCGACGTGAGGAAGGACGGGCACCGACGACCGTGACGCACGCACCCGGGGCCGCCGGCCGGCTCGCACGGTTCGAGCAGGCGAAGGCGCGGCCCGAGATGGCCCTCCTGCGCGCCCACAGCGTCGAGTGGGTGCTCAGCATCTTCGCCGAGCACCTCGCCGCGGGCCCGGTCGAGGTGGCGCACTTCCACGAGGTCGTCGACGTCGAGCTGGCGCAGCTGCGCGCCGCGGGCTCCCCCGACCTCCAGGAGTCGGCCCGCACCGCACGCGACTACTGCAACGACTGGGTGGCGCGGCAGTGGGTCAACCGCGCGCTCGTCGACGGCGTGGAGCAGTACACGCTCACGGCCGCCGCGCTCGACGTCCTCGCGTTCGCGGACCGCCTCGTCGACCGGCGCTCGACCGTCTCGGAGTCGCGCCTGCAGCAGATCCTCGACGCGGTCGCCCGGCTGTCGGACGACGCGGACCCCGACCCGCAGCGGCGCGTCGACCGCATCGACGAGCAGATCGCGGCGCTCCAGGCGCAACGAGAGGCCCTGCTCGCGGGGGACGTGCCGCCCACGCCCCCGGCGCGCCTGCACGAGCAGCTGCACGGCGTCATGGACCTCGCGCGGCACCTGCCGGCGGACTTCAAGCGGGTCGCGGACAGCGTCTACACCATGCACCGGCGGTTCGTCGGCGAGGCGGAGGACGAGCCCGCGGGCCGCGGCCGGGCGCTGCAGGCGTTCTTCGCCGACCACGACCTGCTCGAGGCCAGCGCCGAGGGGCGCGCGTTCCGCGGCCTCATGCGGCTGTGGGGCAGCCACCGCGCGCAGGCGGCGCTGCGCCGCGACATCGACGCCCTCCTCTCCCAGGAGTTCGCGGCGGAGCTCACCCCCGAGCAGCGGCGCGCGCTGCGCACGCTCCCCCGCACGCTCGTCGACGCGGCCGAGGACGTCCAGGACACCTACCGCCGCCTCACGCAGTCGCTCGAGCGGTTCGTGCAGCACCGCTCCGAGGGCGACCGCGACCTGCGGGCGCGGCTCGCGCGCGCGCAGGCGGCGGCGCACGCCCTCTTCGGGCAGGGCACCCGGCGCGTCCAGGTCGAGCTGCAGCTGGGCGCCGGGCTGCCCGAGATCCAGTCGATCGCGCAGGTGCAGCTCGCCGACCCCGGCCTGCGCGAGCGCCCGCCCGTGCTCGACGAGGTCGTCTGGGACGACGGCGGCCTCACGCCCGCGCAGATCCGTGAGCTCGGTGGCCCGGACCTGGACGAGATCCGCCGCGCGGTGGTCACGGCCACGGCCGCCGCCGGGTCGGGACGCCCGACGCTCGGCGAGGTGTGGGGGGCCCTCCCGGCGGAGCAGCGTCGCCCCCGCAACGTCGTCGGGCTGCTGCACGTCGCCGTCGCGGCCGGCGCCACGTTCCTCGACGACACGGGCGACCGCCTGGAGGCCGTGCGCACGGACGGGTCGCGCGTCGTGTGCACCGTGCCGTGGGCCGTCCTGCCCGCGTCGACCCCCGGACCCGTCGCGGAGCCCCAGACCGAGGAGTCACTCGCATGAGCACCACGGCCGACGACACGCGCACCGCGCGCCCCGCCGCACGCCCCGAGCCCCTGTTCGACGGCGACACGGGGTCGCTGCCGGGCGAGGTCCGCGGCACGCTCGTGCGCGTCCTCAGCTCGCGCTTCGTCGACGGCGTCCGCCACCCGTCGCTCTGGAACCGGGTGCTGCGCCACGAGGACGTGCTGCGCTCGCGCCTGCACGACCTCTACCTGGAGCTCGTCGTCGACCGGCGGCGGCAGGTCGCCTTCACGCAGCAGCTCGAGCTCGAGGACGACGTGCCGGTGCTGCTGCGGCGCGACAAGCCGCTCACGCTCGCCGCGACGGTGCTGCTGCTCCACCTGCGCCAGGAGTACGACCGCGGCGCGGTCGAGGGACGCGACGTCGTGGTCGAGCACCAGGAGCTCCTCGACCACCTCGAGGCGTGGAAGGACGTCGACGACCAGAACCCGGCGCAGTTCCGGCGGCGCTGCGAGAACGCCATCGAGAACGTCAAGGAGAAGGGCGTGCTGGCTCCCGTGAGCGACGGCCGCTACCGCATCTCGGGGATCGTGCACTCGATGCTCACGGCGGAGAAGGTCGACGCGATGACGGCGGCGCTGACGGCGCTCGCGGACGACGGCGCGACAGACGCCGGCAGCGGCGCACGGGACGGCGTCGAGCGGCACGGCGACGTGCAGCACGACGAGCGGGACGACGACGAGCAGGACGGCGGACGATGACGGCGCAGGCGGTCGTGCAGGCCATGGACGGCTTCGACCCGGCGATCGCGCAGTTCCGGCTCACCCGCATCCAGCTCGTCAACTGGGGTCCCTTCCACGGGTACCACGTCGTCGACGTGCACCGCGACGGCACGCTCGTCACCGGGCCGTCGGGCGCCGGCAAGTCGACGCTCCTCGACGCGATGATCTGCGTCCTCATGGACCGTTCGGTGACCTTCAACGCCGCCGCCCACGACGAGGCGGTCGGCAGCCGGGAGCGCACGTTCTACTCGTACGTCCGCGGGAAGACGGGCTCGCGGCGGGACGGCGGCCGCGGCGGCAGCCGGGCCATCTACCTGCGCGAGCGCGCGACGTGGAGCGCCGTGGCGCTGACGTGGTCGAACCTCGCCGGGCGCACGGTGACGGCGTGCCGTGCGATGCACATGACGGCCGACGCCACGTCGGATCCGGACATCACGCACGCGCTCATGCTGGCCGAGCAGGACCTCGACGTGCGCGACCTCGAGCCGGCGGTGGAGCAGCGCCTCCGCCAGGACGCGATCCGCCGGGCGGTCCCGTCGGTGACGACGTTCGGCACCGAGTACGGGCGCTACGTGGCCCGCCTGTCCGCGCTCGTGGGCATCCGCGGGCAGGACGGCGACAGCGCGAAGGCGATCCGCCTGCTGCACAAGGCGCAGTCGAGCAAGGGCGTGCACAACATCGACGACACGTTCAAGCGGTTCGTGCTCGACGACTCGAAGGTCGCGGCGCGCCGGGACGCCGCCGTCGAGCAGTTCGTCAGCCTGCGCAACGGCTACGAGCAGATGACGCGTGCACGCGACCAGATCGCCCTGCTCACGCCGCTGCCCGCGCTCTGGGAGACGTACCGGGCGGCGGGCGGCTCCCGTGACGAGCTCCGCGCGCTGCTCGGCGGCGCCGACGGGCCGAGCCCTGTCGAGGCGTACGTCCTGGGCGTGCACAAGGAGCTGCTCGCGGAGCGTGCGGAGCACGAGCGTGCCGAGCACGTCCGGCAGGGCGAGCTGCACGCCGCCGCCGCGGCCGAGCACCAGGAGGCCGCCGACGACGTGCGCCGGCTCGAGCAGCAGCGCTGGGCGCAGGGCGGCGGCGACCTCGACCGCGTCGACGCCGAGCTGCGCGAGCTGGCGGCGACGCACGAGCGCGCCGCCCGCCGGCACGCCGACCTCGAGCGGTGGTGCGGGCTCGTCGACGTGCCCGTGCCGGGCAGCGCGCGCGGCCTGGCCGCCCTGCACCGCCGGCGTCCCGCGCACGACGGCGACGACGGCCACGAGACGGCGTCCCGGGACGTGCTGTGGCAGCGGAGCGCCGCCGTCAGCGCGCTCGACGCCGAGCTCGCCGACCTGCGGGCCCAGCTCGGCTCGCTCGAGCAGCGGCGCTCCAACATCCCCGACGCCGACCTGCGTGTGCGCCGGGTGCTCGCGGAGGGCACCGGCCTGCCGGAGTCCGACCTGCCGTTCGTCGGCGAGCTGCTCGACGTGGCGCCCGACGAGGAGGCGTGGCGCACGGCGGCCGAGCGGCTCCTGGGCGGCTTCGGCGTGCGGATGCTCGTCGACGCCGGCTCGGCGGCCCGGGTGGCGGCCTTCGTGGACGGGCACGACCTGCGCACGCGCGTGCGCTGGACGCCCGTCGACACCGGGGCGCCCGCGCCGGGCGCCGCGTCGGAGCCGGGCACGATGGCGAGCAAGGTCGTCGTCGCGGACAGCCCCTTCGCGCCGTGGCTGCGCGCGCAGCTCGCGCGCCGGTACGCGCACCGCTGCGTGGAGGACGTCACCCAGCTCGGCGTGCTGCGGGAGGCCGTGACCGTGCAGGGTCAGGTCAAGCACCGCGACGGGCTCCACGAGAAGGACGACCGGCCCGACGTGCGGCGCCACCGCGTCATCGGCTTCGACAACGCGCACGCGCGCCGCGACGTCGCGGACGCGATCGCCGCGCTCGAGGAGAGGCGACCGGCGCTCGTCCGCGCGCGCGACGACGCCGACGCGGCGCGGGAGCACCGCCGCGCGGTCGCTCGCGCGTGGCAGCAGCTCGCGGCGCTGCGGTGGGACGAGGTCGACGTCGAGAGCGCCGAGGCCGCCCTCGACGACGCCCGCCACCGCCGCGAGGACGTCGTGACCGACGGTGACCTCACCGCCCTCGACGCCCGCATCACGGCGCGCACGGAGGAGCGCGACGCCGCGAACCACCGCGCCCGCACCGCCCGCGAGGCCGCGGCCGCCGCCGAGAAGGCGTGGGCACGGCGGCTCGACGAGGAGGACCGCGTCGGTGCGCGCCTCGACGCGCTGCCCGAGCCGACCGACGAGCAGCGGGCCGTGCTGGCGGAGGTGGCGCGCGAGTGCGACCCCGAGCCCACCCTCGAGACCGTGGGACGGCTGCGCAAGGCCGTCGAGCAGGCGGTCGGCCAGCGGCTGACCACCGCCGAGTCAGCGGGTGAGCAGGCGCGGGCGGCGATCGCGACGACGCTCGCCGACTTCCTGCGCGCGTGGCCCGACGAGACCGGCACCTTCACGCGCGACGTGCAGGACGTGCCGGCGTACCTCGCCCGCCTGGAGGACCTGCGGCGCGACGACCTGCCGGCGGCGCTGGACCAGTGGCGCCGGCTCATGCACAGCATCAACACGATGGGGCTGACGGCCCTGCTGCAGCAGCTGCGCGACGAGCGGCTCGTCATCGACGACCGCATCGACCCGATCAACGACGTGCTGCGGACCGTGCCGTTCGGCCACGACGGCTACCTGCAGATCGTGACGACGGACGTCGAGCCGCCCGCATCCCGCCAGTTCCAGGCGGAGATCGACGCGATCCTCGAGGAGCGCGCGGGGGGCGGCCTCGACGACGCCGAGCTGGAGGCGAGGTTCGCGCGCATCGCCCGGCTCATGGACCGGCTCGACAGCACCGACCCGGTCGACCGGGAGTGGCAGCGCGACGTGCTGGACGTCAAGCGGCACGTGCGGATCTCCGCGGAGGAGCACCGGCACGGCGAGACCCAGGCCCGCGTGTACGAGGGCGTCGGCGCGACCTCGGGCGGCGAGGGGCAGGAGCTCATCGCCGCGACGCTCGGGGCGGCGCTGCGCTACCAGCTCGGCGGGATCGAGCAGGTGCCCGTGTTCGGGTCGGTCATGGTGGACGAGGGCTTCGTGAAGTCCGACCCGGACGTGACGCGGCGCGCCATCCGTGCGCTGCAGTCCTTCGGCTTCCAGCTCGTGATCGCGGCGCCGATCGACAAGTACCAGTCGATGGAGCGGGAGTTCGGGTCGGCGTACCTCGTCGAGCACGACCCGGCGGCGGGGCGTGCGCACGCGCGCGGTCTGCCGATCGGGTTCGGGCCGACGCACCGGGGGCCGGCGACCGCCTGACCGGACCACGGCGGCACCTGCCCGCGTCGGCGCACGACCGCCGTCGTCAGGGCGCGTACGGACCCGACCACGTGAGCAGCAGGGCGCACACGTCGTCGCGGTCGCCGCCGCCGTCGCCCGTCGCCGCGTCCACCAGCGCGTCGAGGGACGCGCCGTCGGCTGCGGCGTCACGCGCCCGGGCCGCCAGGTCGGTCAACCCGTCCGGCAGCGACCGGTCGCGGCGTTCGACGAGGCCGTCGGTGAACAGCAGCAGCCGGTCCCCCGGCGCGAGCGTCACGCTGCCCTCGGCGCGTCCCGCCGCCCCGCCGACGCCGAGCGGCAGCGCGCGACCGTCCCACAGGTACGTCGCACCGCCCGCCGCGGGCAGGTGCAGCGGCGGCAGGTGCCCCGCCGCCGCGTACCTGACCACGCCGCTGGTGAGGTCGAGGGCGGCGTGCACGACCGTCGCCGACAACCCCACCGCGGTGCGCGACGCGAACCGGTCGAGGTGCGCCAGCACGCTCGCAGGGCCGCGCCCTGGCTCCGCCGCGGCCCGCAAGGCGCTGCGCAGCTGGGCCATCGCCGTCGCCGCCTCGAGCCCGCGGCCGACGACGTCCCCGACGGCGACGCCCAGCGCGCCGCGCTCGAGCATCAGCACGTCGTACCAGTCGCCGCCGACCTCGAACGCGTCGACGCCGGGTCGGTACACCGTCGCGACGGTGGCGCGCGCGTCCTGCACGTCCGGTGTCGTGAGCAGCGCCTGCTGCAGCACGTGCGCGGCCCTGGTCCGCTGGTCGAACAGCAGGGCGCGGTCCAGCGCCGCACCGGCCTGGCGGCCCGTCGCGGCCAGCACCTCGAGGTCCCACGGCTCGTCGCCCGCGGACCCGCGAGGGCGCAGCACCCACGCGCCGTGCCGACGCGTCCGCCCGTGGAGCGGCACGACGACGGTGCCGTCCCCGTCCACGTGCACCGGCCGGCGCAGCACCTCCTCCGACGGCGGCACGTCGACGAGGTCGTCGGGGCGCGTCCCGCGGTCGTCCGCCGCCCCGCGACACGCACCACCGGTGGACCGCGGCTCCCCGTGAAAGGGCACGAGCCGGCCACGCCCGTCCGCGATCCACACCGCCACCGCGGCCGCCGACAGGCGGTTGCAGCCCGTCTCGACGAGGGCCGAGGCGACCCCGTCGACGCCGTAGGCCGAGGAGAGCGCGGCCGTCACCGCCTGGAGCAGCCGCACGTGCTCGACCGCCCCTTCCGCCGCACGGCGCGCCGCGACGAGCTCACGCTCGTACCGCGCGCGTTCGCGCGCCGACGACAGCGCGACGTCGATCTCCACGAGCCCGTCGGCCGCGGCCCCCCGCACCGCCGCCGCCATGACCACGGGTGTCCGGCCGTCCGGTCCCACGAGCTCGAGCGCGACCTCGTCGACGCGGCGCTGCATGGCCAGCAGAGGCGCGACGTGCGTCTCCCAGTAGATGCGACCGCCGACGGACAACAGGTCCGGCAGCCGGCGGAGGCCGACCACCTCGCCGTGCGTGAGGCCCACCCACGCGAGCAGCGTGCCGTTCGCGTCCAGCACGGTGCCGTCCGCGGCGAGGCGCAGCAGGGCGACCGGCGCCCGGGACCACGCCGTCGTCGTGAGGTCGGGACCCGCACTCACCGCCCGAGGTACTCCCGGACCGCGGCGACCAGCAGGTCGGGGGCGCTGAGGTTCGGGCAGTGCCCGACCGTGTCCAGCACCACGAGGTCGCTCCCCGCGAGGTGCTCGTGGACCCACCGCCCGACCTCGGGCGGCGCGATCGCATCGACACTGGACTGCAGCACGAGCGCCGGGGTGCGCACACGCGCCAGGTCGTCGCGGTTGTCGGACAGGAACGTGGTGCGGGCGAAGTGCCGGCCGATCGCGGGATCCGTGCGGCAGAAGGAGTTCGCGAGCTCGACGCCGAGCTCGGGACGGTCGGGACGGCCCACGATGACGGGGGCGACGAACTCCGCCCATCCGAGGTAGTTGTCGTCCATGGTGGTCAGGAGCTCGTCGATCTCCGCGGCGGAGAACCCGCCCCGGTACCCGTCGTCGTCGACGTACCGCGGGCTGGGGCACACGAGCACCAGGCGCTCGAAGAGGTCGGGCCGCTCCGCCGCAGCGAGGGCACCGATCATCGCGCTCACCGAGTGGCCCACGAAGGTCACCGGCCCGCCCCCGACCGCCTCGACCAGCTGCAGCACGTCGTCGGCGTAGCCCTCGAGCTGCCCGTAACGTCGCGGGTCGTACGCGGTCAGGTCTGACGCACCCGCCCCCACGTGGTCGAAGACGACCACGCGGTGGGACTCCTCGAAGGCCGGTACGACGTGCCGCCACATGCTCTGGTCGCAGCCGAACCCGTGCGCGAGGACGAGCGTCGGTCCGTCAGGGTCCCCCGAGACGTGGACGTCGTGTCGCTCCAGCACCTGCATCCCATGACCCTAGGCCCACGGAGCACCGGTGCAGAACCCGCGAACCGGGGACGCAGCGCGTACGGCGGGCGTACGACGCGTGTGCGCCGGCTCGGCGGGCGTACGACGCGTGTGTTCCGGCCGGTGTGCACGCACGGCGGGGGTCACGCAGGGCGTCCGTCGCGGACGGTGTGCGGGCCGCGGAGGGACGCCAGGCACCGCTGGGAACTCCCGACCGACGACAGCCCAGGAACGCACGAAGGCCCACCCGTGGTCGGGTGGGCCTTCGTGGAATGGTTGTCCGGCGGCGTCCTACTCTCCCACACCCTGGCGAGTGCAGTACCATCGGCGCTGAAGGGCTTAGCTTCCGG
>JAPSIR010000133.1 GCA_031178625.1 Cellulomonas sp. | reverse complement strand
ACCTGCGGGTCGACGACAGCACGTTCCTCGGGAACGACGTGGGCCTCGACGCCACCGACGAGCACGTCTGGACGCGCGTCGACGACAGCAGCTTCACCGACAACGGCACGGCGGTCGTGGCGAGCACCCAGATGGCCGTCCACGGCAGCACGTTCCGGCGCAACGAGGTCGGGTTCACCACCGAGGACGGCGAGTACTGGCAGGCAGACGGCGACAGCGTCCTCGCCGACAACCGCTTCCTCGACGGCGGCGACGGCATCGTCACCGACGTCGAGATCGACCTGCGCGGCAACAGCGCCGTGGGCAACCGCGGGTGGGGCATCCACGCCCCGCACGCGGTGGACCTGGGCGGCAACACCGCGCGGGGCAACGGCAACGAGCCGCAGTGCGTGGGCGTCGTCTGCGGGCCGTGAGCCCGGCGGCGGGGCGTGCCGCGTCACGGCGGCGTCGCGCCCCGCTGCTCCTCCTGCTCGACGAGCGCCTCCCGGTGCGTAGCGGGCCCCGCCGTGCCGAGCACCATGGGCCGCGCGATGTGGTGCACCCACGCCATGCGCGCACCTGGCCGAGGACGTCGCGCAGGCAGCGTGCGTCGACGGCGTCGGCGTCGAGGTCGATCGCCTCGCGGGGCGCGAGCGGCGGGGGCCCGACCGTCACGGCAGCACGAGCACCACGTTCCCGCGCTTGCGACCCGTGTCGACGTAGCGGTGCGCCTCGACGACGTCGTCGAACGCGTAGGTGCGGTCGACGACCGGCCGGAGCACCCCCTCCTCCGCGAGCGCGACCAGCTGCCGCAGCCGCTCCGCCACCGGGGCACGCCCGCCGCGGGGCGTCACGAGGCCGCGCACCCGGCGGCTGTCCCAGCCCGCGGTGAGCATGGCCCGGAGGTCGCCGACGACCAGCAGCAGCGTCCCGCCGCGGCGCAGCACGGGCGCCACGCGCGCGTAGGGCGCGTTGCCGACGCACTCCACCACGACGTCGTAGGTCTCCTCCTCGCGGGCGAAGTCGGTGGTCGCGTAGTCGACCACCCGGTCCGCGCCGAGGCTGCGGACGAGCTCCGCGTTGGCCCCGCTGCAGACCCCGGTGACGTGCGCGCCCGCCGCGTGCGCGAGCTGCACCACGATGCTGCCGACCGCGCCCGACGCGCCGTTGACCAGCACCCGCGTGCCCTCCCGCATGTCCGCGCGCGCGAGGAACGACAGCGCCGTCATCCCGCCGAACAGCAGCGCGGTGCCCTCGACGAACGACAGGCCGGCCGGCTTGCGGACGGCGTGGTCCGCGCGCACGGCGACGAGCTCGGCGTGGCAGCCCATGGCGAGGTCGGTGACGAGGAGCACCTCGTCGCCGACGGAGAGGTCGCGGACGCCCGCACCGAGGGCCTCCACCACGCCGGCGCCGTCCACCCCCAGCACGGGGTGGCGCGGACGCCGCCAGCCGAGGAACGGCGTGCTCACCACCTTCATGCCCCGCGGGACGTCGCGGGCGCGGATGCGGTGGTCGGCCACCGTCACCGACGCGGCCCGCATGCGGACGAGGACCTCGCCGGCGGCGGGCTCCGGGCGCGGGACGTCGACGACGCGGACGACCTCGGGCCCGCCGAAGCGGTCCGCGACCGCCGCCCGCACCGTCGTGGACGTGGACGTGGACCTCGTGCGGCTCGTGCTCATCGTTGTCTCCTTACGTCGTAAGCCTTACGACGTAAGGTAGAGCGTCGAGCCGCACGGCGTCCAGGGTCGGCACGGATGCGGACGTACAGTGAGGGCCGACCGCGAGGAGGTGGGATGCCCACGCGCAGCACGGGGGCCCGCGCGCGGCTGACGAGGGAGCGCGTGCTCCTGGCGGCCCGCGACCTGGCCGACGCCGACGGCGTCGACGCGCTGACCATGCGGCGTCTCGCCGAGGCGCTCGGGGTCGAGGCGATGTCCCTCTACCACCACGTGCCGAACAAGGACGCGATCCTCGACGGGCTCGCGGAGCTCGTCTTCACGGAGATCGAGGCGGAGGTCGGCGGCTTCGGGTCGACGTCCACCCCGGGCACCTGGCGGCGCGACCTGCGCGAGCGCGTCCTCGGCGCGCGGCGCGTGCTGCTGCGCCACCCGTGGCTGCCCGGTCTCCTCGAGGCCCGCGGCGTCCTCGCGCCCACGATGGCGCGCTACGTCGACGGTGTCGTCGGCCTCATGCTGGACGGCGGCCTGTCCTACGACCTGGCGCACCACGCGCTGCACGCCCTCGGCAGCCGCATGTACGGGTTCTCCCAGGAGCTCCGCCTCGACGACCAGGGCGGCGACGGCGCCGAGCTCGACCCGGCGCTGCTGGCCGCGGTGCCGAACCTCGCCGGCATGCTCGCCCAGGCGGTGCACGACGACCCCGGCGCGACGCTCGGGTGGTGCGACGACCAGACCGAGTTCGAGTTCGGCCTCGACCTCCTGCTCGAGGGCCTGGAGCGCCGCGGTCGGAGCTGAGCCTCGACGGCCGCGTCGGGGCCGCCGGGCCTGTCAGCGCTGCCGCGCGCCCGCCCACCTGCGCGACAGGTCCGCGGTCGCCGCGGGGGAGCCGGGGACGTCGAGCGGTGCCGCCCCGGCGGTCAGGCCGTCCACCAGCACCTGCAGGTAGCGCCGGTACAGCTCGGGGTGATCGGGGGAGTGGCGTGCCACCTCGGTGACCATCCAGAGCGCGACGACGAGGTCGTGCACGGTCACCCCCGCGCGCAGGTCGCCCTCGGCGGTCGCCCGCGTCAGGAGGTCGTCGATGACGTCCGCGATCGCCGGTCCGGGCTCGGGGACGGTCTGCTCGTCGAAGGTGAGGGCGATGTCCCGCAGGCCCAGGTTCGCCGCGAGCAGGGCGGCGATGCCGTCCAGCACGAGCACGAGCCCGTCACGAGCGCGCGCGGCGCCCCGCGCCTGCTCGGCGACGCGCAGCAGCTCCCGGGCCGGCTCCTGCAGCGCCGCACCCACCAGCTCGTCCTTGGTGGCGAAGCGGTTGTAGACGGTGCCGACCCCGACACCGGCGCGGTGCGCGATCTCGTTGAACCCCACCGCCAGGCCGCGCTCGGCGAACAGCGCGCGCGCCGCCTCGACGATGCGCTCGCGGTTGCGCTGCGCGTCGCGCCGCAGGCCCCGCTCCGCGGCCCCCGCCGCGCCCTCGTCCGTCATGCGGGGCACGCTACCCCTGATAGGTGGGATCAACTTCACGGCCCCGCCGACCGAAACGGATGCAGGTTATCGAGTTCGTGGCCTAGCATCCCGGGTGACCGCCATCGGCCTCGCAGCGTCGCGGTGCCCCCTTCGTACACCCCGCAGGAGACCCCGCATGGCAGGACTGCTCTACCGGCTCGGCCGGTCGTCGGCGCGGCACCCGTGGCGCGTCGTCGCGGCGTGGCTCGTCGCGCTCCTCGTGGCCGGCGCCGCGTACCTCGGGTTCGGCGGCACGCTCGTGTCGACCGTCAGCATCCCCGGGACCGCCACCGACCGCCTCACCCAGCGGCTCCAGGAGGAGCTGCCGGGCACGAGCGGCGGGACCGGCACCGTCGTGTTCTCCACGGCGGACGGCGAGGCCTTCGACGACGCCCAGCGGGAGGGCGTCGCCGACGCGGTCGCCGCCGCGGCGCAGGTCGAGGGCGTCGAGACGGCCGTCGACCCGTTCGCCACCGAGGCGCAGCGCGAGGAGCAGGCGCAGCAGCTGGCCGCGGGGGAGGAGCAGCTCGCGCAGGGACGCGCCGAGCTCGAGGCGGGGCAGGCGCGCATCGACGCCGGCCGCGCGGAGCTCGAGGCCGGTCAGGCGCAGCTCGACGCCGCCCGCGCGCAGCTCGACGCGAGCGCCGCACAGGGCGTGCCCGAGCTGGCGATCGTCGCCGGCCGTGCGCAGCTCGACGCCCAGCAGGCGCAGCTCGACGCGGGCCTCGCCCAGCTCGAGGTCGGGCAGGCGGAGCTCGACGCCGGCCGGGAGGAGCTCGAGGCGCAGGCGCCGCAGCTCGAGAGCGGGCAGGCGCTGCTCGAGATGGCCGCCGAGGTGCGGCAGGTCTCCGAGGACGGGTCCGCGGCGCTGGCCACGGTCGTGTTCGAGGACCCGCAGTTCGAGGTCACGCCCGAGACGAAGGACGCCGTCATCGCGGCCGTCGAGGAGGCCACGCCCGCGGGCGTCGAGGTCGCCTTCTCCAACGAGATGGCGTCGGGCGTGCCGGCGCTCGGCGGCGCGTCGGAGGCCGTGGGCGTCGCCGTGGCCGTCGTGGTGCTGCTCGTCATGCTCGGCTCGGTCATCGCCGCCGGGCTGCCCCTGCTCAACGCGCTCCTGGGGGTGGGCGTCGCGGCGCTCGGCACGCTCGCGTTCTCGAGCGTCGTCGAGATGTCGTCCGTGACGCCCGTGCTCGGCCTCATGCTCGGGCTCGCGGTCGGCATCGACTACTCGCTGTTCCTGCTCAACCGGCACCGCCAGCAGCTGCGGCGCGGCATGCCCGTCGCCGAGTCCATCGGCCTGGCGACGGGGACGTCCGGCAACGCGGTGGTGTTCGCCGGCAGCACCGTCCTCATCGCGCTGCTCGCCCTCAACGTCACCGGCATCCCGTTCCTCGGGCTCATGGGGACCGCGGCAGCGGCGAGCGTGGCCGTCGCGGTGCTGCTCGCGGTGACGCTGACCCCGGCGCTGCTCAGCCTCGCCGGGACGCGCGTCCTGCCGCGGCGCGTGCGCGCCGCCACCGGCCCGGAGCAGCACCCCGTGGTGCGGCCCATGTCGACACCGCGTGCCGTCCTGTCGCTGCTGCTCGGCACGGCCGTCCTGCTGGTCGCCGCGCTGCCGGCGGCGTCCATGCGCCTCGGCCTCCCCGACGGGTCGCAGGAGGCCACCGACACCACGCAGTACCGCGCGTACACGACGATCGCCGAGGAGTTCGGCGAGGGGGCGAACGGCCCGCTGCTCGTCGTCGCGGACGTGCCCGCCGGCGTGGCCGAGGACGAGCTCGCGCGCGTCCAGGCCGACCTGGGCGCGGCCCTCATGGCGGAGGACGACGTCCGCGCGGTCGCCCCGATCGGCACGGACGAGAATCGCACCGTGCTCGCGTTCCAGGTGCTGCCGGAGGGCGGCCCGAACGACGCGTCCACCGAGAAGCTTGTGCACACGGTCCGCGGCCTCGAGGTCGACGAGCCCGCCGCGACGTTCTCCGTCGCGGGCGTCGCGAGCGCCAACATCGACGTCTCGGAGAAGCTCGCCGATGCCCTGCCGGGCTACCTCGCGCTCGTCGTCGGGCTGTCCCTGCTGATCCTGATCATGGTGTTCCGCTCGATCCTCGTGCCGCTCGTCGCGACGCTCGGGTTCGTGCTGTCCCTGCTCGCGACGTTCGGCGCCGTCACCGCCGTGTTCCAGTGGGGCTGGCTGGGCGACCTGTTCGGCGTGCACGACCCGGGCCCGGTGCTGAGCTTCCTGCCGACCATCGTCATCGGCATCCTGTTCGGTCTCGCGATGGACTACCAGCTGTTCCTCACGTCGGGCGTGCGGGAGGCGTACGCGCACGGCGCGACGGCGCGGCAGGCGGTCGCGGAGGGCGTGCGCGCCGGCCGGGCGGTCGTCACCGCGGCGGCGATCATCATGGTCTCCGTCTTCGCGGGCTTCGTGTTCTCGCACATCGCCGTCATCCGGCCCATGGGCTTCGCGCTCGCATTCGGCGTTCTGGTCGACGCCTTCGTCGTGCGGATGACGCTCGTGCCGGCGTTCCTGCACCTGGTCGGCGAGAAGGCGTGGTGGCTGCCGCGCTGGCTCGACCGCGTGCTGCCGGACGTCGACGTCGAGGGTGCGAAGCTCGAGCGCGAGCACCCCGTGGCGCCCGAGCCCGTCGGCACGCCGACGGCCTGAGCGACGGCCGCGCGCGGGCTGCACCCGCGCGCGGCTGTCCTCACCCGTGTGCGCGCCCCTGGACGGGCAGGACGCCGACCGGCTCGCGCCGTCGGCCGCGGCGTGGTGACCTGCGTCCGTGCAGGTGCGCCCGGTGACCCCGTCCGTGCTCGTCGACCACCTGGTCGACCGGGTGCTCGCCACCGACGGCCGGCGGCGGGTGCTGGTCGACGGCGCCGCACCGCTGCGCCCGGCGGAGCTCGCGGACGCGCTCGTCGAGCCGCTGCGCGCCGCGGGCCGCGCCGTGGTCCGCGTGCACGCCGACGACTTCCTGCGGCCCGCGTCGCTGCGGTACGAGCACGGGCGCGAGGACTCCGACGCGTACCTCGAGGACCGCCTCGACGCCGGCGCGCTGGCGCGGGAGGTGCTCGACCCGTTCGGCGCCGAGGGCCGGTACCTGCCGACCCTGTGGGACGCGAACCGCGACCGCGCCACCCGCGCCGCGTACGCGACGGCGCCGGGCGCGGCGGTGCTCGTGCTCGACGGCGAGCTGCTGCTGGGCCGCTGGTTCGACGCCGACCTGACGGTCCACCTCACCGTGCGGACCGCGACGCTCGCGCGCCGGCTCGGGGACGAGCGCGCGTGGCAGCTGGCCGCGTTCGCCCGCTACGAGGACGAGGTCGGGCCCCAGGACGTCGCCGACGTCGTGGTCCGCGTCGACGACCCCCGCCACCCGGCGCTGGTCGTCCGCTGACGGACGGCACCCGGTCAGACGGGCGCGGCCGACGTCGTGACGGGTGCGGCGGCGGGGACGGGCGCCGCCTCGACCTCGGCCAGCTCGCGGTCGAGCGCCTCCAGCTGCTCGGCCTCGGACGCCCGCTCGTCCGCGGGACGCGGCCGCAGCCACCCGACCAGCACGTAGGTGCCGATGCCCACGGCCGCGGCGACGAGGGTCGCCCACCCGTCGAAGCCGGCGCCGACCAGGTCGTTCGGCACGTGCAGCAGGTCGTTGGGCACGCCGTAGAGCGTCGGGGTGAGCGCGAGGAACGTGAGCCGGACGACGAGGCCGACGCCGGCCGCGACGAGCGCCGCCACGGCACCGGGACGCCGCCAGAACAGCCCGAGGGCGAACGGCGCGGCGAGGCACGCGAGCATGACGTCGAACGCGAGCGTCAGCAGGATGCCGGTCTGGGAGACGCGGATCGCGAGCACGGCACCGAGCACGCAGATGGGGACCATCGCGAGCCGGGTCCAGCGCAGCAGCGGGTCCGGACCCCCCACGACGATGCGCCGCTGCCCGAGCAGGTTCCGCACCGCGATGGCCGACGTCGCGAGGATCGCGCCGGACGCGGTCGAGAACGAGGCGGCGACGATGCCCGACAGCACCAGGACCGCGAGCAGCGGCGGCGCGTGCTCGGCGAGCAGCGTGAACAGCACGGGGCCGTCGTCGACGGAGATGCCGAGCACTGCCGACGCCGTCAGGGCGACGAGCGCGAACACGGTGCCGATCGCCGCGGTGAAGCCCGCGGCGACGAAGCACGAGCGCTGCGCCACCTCGGGGCTCCGGGCGCCGAAGACCCGCTGCATGAAGTCGATCGCGACGATGTCGCCGATGCCGAGCGCCACGAGCGTCGCCCAGTTGATCGGCGCGCCCTGGGCGCTGTCGGTCAGCTGGCCGAGGTCGAACGGCCCGAGGCCCTCGGGCACGACGATGCCGTAGGTGTACGCGACCCACGCGAGCAGGCTGACGGCGGCGACCACGGTGACGGCGGTCTGGATGACCGCCGTGTACGCGTCGGAGAACAGGCCGCCGGCCACGGTGTAGGCGAGCACGAGCGCGATGGAGAGCAGCACGCCCCACGCGTAGGGGATGTGCGCGAAGCGCTCCAGCAGGAACCCGCACGCGACGAGGTTGCCCGCGAGCAGGGTGACGAACGACAGCAGCATGACGAGCGAGGCGACGACCTCGGTGCGGCGGCCGTACCGGATGCGGAAGAAGTCGCCGAGCGTGAACAGCTTCATGCGATTGATCGGCTTCGCCAGGAAGAGGCCGGTCAGCAGCAGGCAGATGCTCAGGCCGAGGGCGAGCGAGGCGCCGGACCAGAACCCGAACTGCGACGTCAGGTCGGTGTTGCCGACGGTGGCGTTCGAGTCGACCGCGGCGGCGGTCAGCGAGACGGCGACGAGGGGGACGCCGAGGCGGCGGCCGGCGACGAGGTAGTTGGCGCTGTCCCCGTCGACCTTGCGCGCCACGGCGACGCCGACGACGAGGACGACCAGGACGGTCAGGCCCACTCCAGCGATGATCATGAGGGCTCCCGGCGGGATGCGGCGGAGTCGAGGGGGCGCGCGCGGTGGCGCTGCGCGCGTTTCTGTCGTTCGACCCGTATTCATCCGCGCGGGTGTGACCGCCCCGCGTCCCGCACGAAACGATCGTGTTAAGCCGCCCGCACGCCGGTGCCGCCCGACGCGTGCGCGGGTCCCTGCCTCAGCCCGCGGCGACCGGCGCGGGGGTCGCCAGGCGGCGCCCGGTGCCCGCGTGCGCCGCCCGGTGGGCCGGCTCGAGGCCGACGAGGGCGAGCGCGGCGTCCGCGACGACGTCGGCCGTGCGGTCGTCGAGCGTGCCCGGTGCGCGGCGGCGCTGGAGGATGACGCTCTCGACGAGGCCGAGCACGAGGGCGGCCGTGCGCACGACGTCGTCCGCCGGGACGCCGCACGCGGCGACCAGCTCGCGGTACGCCGCCTCGAGCTC
>JAPSIR010000132.1 GCA_031178625.1 Cellulomonas sp. | reverse complement strand
TCGACCTCTGACCTCTCCGTGCGCGCCGACGGTCGGCGCGCCGACCAGCTCCGGCCCGTCACCATCACTCGGCGCTTCCTCGACGCGGGGGAGGGCAGCGTCCTCGTCGAGTTCGGCGGGACGAAGGTGCTGTGCGTCGCCTCCTTCACCGAGGGCGTGCCGCGCTGGCGGAAGGGCTCCGGCGAGGGCTGGGTGACCGCGGAGTACGCGATGCTGCCGCGCGCGACGAGCAGCCGGTCGGACCGCGAGTCGGTCAAGGGCCGCGTCGGCGGGCGGACGCACGAGATCTCGCGGCTGGTCGGCCGGTCGCTGCGTGCCGTCGTGGACGTCGCCGCCCTCGGCGAGAACACGATCGTGCTCGACTGCGACGTCCTGCAGGCGGACGGCGGCACGCGCACCGCGGCGATCACGGGCGCGTACGTGGCGCTCGCCGACGCGGTGGCGTGGGCGCAGCGCAAGCGGCTCGTGAAGCCGGGCAAGCAGGTCCTGCGGGACTCCGTCGCGGCGGTGAGCGTCGGCGTGGTGGGCGGGCGCCCGGTCCTCGACCTGCCGTACGAGGAGGACGTGCGCGCCGAGACCGACATGAACGTGGTCGTCACCGGCTCCGGCACGTTCGTCGAGGTGCAGGGCACGGCCGAGCACGCGCCGTTCGACCGTGCCGAGCTCGACGCGCTGCTCGACCTCGCGCTGGCGGGCACCGCCGAGCTCACCCGGCTGCAGCAGGCCGCACTCGCCGCCGACCCGTCGGACGGCTCCGCCACGCGCGCTGCCGCCGCCGGGGCCGCCGCCGCCCCGGCCCCCGGGACGACCGCGTGAGCGTCCCCGCCGGCGCGCGGCTCGTCCTCGCGACGCACAACCAGCACAAGGTCGGTGAGCTGCGCGCCATCCTCGCCCCGGCCCTCCCGGACCTCGCGCCGGAGGCGGTCGTCGGCGCGCGCGACGTGCAGGCGCCCGAGCCCGTCGAGGACGGCGTGACGTTCGCCGAGAACGCGCTCCTCAAGGCGCGCGCCCTCGTCGCGCACACGGGCCTGCCGGCGGTCGCGGACGACTCCGGTCTCGCGGTCGACGTGCTCGGCGGGGCGCCGGGCATCTTCTCCGCACGGTGGTCGGGGCGGCACGGCGACGACGCCGCGAACCTCGCGCTGCTCCTGGCGCAGCTCGCGGACGTGCGGCCGGAGCACCGCACCGCGCGCTTCGTGTGCGCGGCGGCGCTGGTCACCCCCGACGGCACGGAGCACGTGGAGCTCGGCACGCTCGAGGGGACGCTCGCGACGGCCCCGCTGGGCGCGGGCGGGTTCGGTTACGACCCCGTCCTGGTGCCGCTCGGTGACACCCGTACGTGCGCCGAGCTGACGCCGGAGGAGAAGAACGCGATCAGCCACCGTGGGCAGGCGTTCCGGGCGCTGGTGCCGGCGCTCGTCGCGGCCCTCGGCGAGGCCGGAGGAGCACCGCGCGCATGACCGGACCGGTCCCGGGCACGTCGGGCCGCCCGGGCGACGTGCAGCTCGTCGCCGAGGGCGTCACCTTCGGCTACCCCGGTCGCCCCGTGCTCGACGCGCTCGACCTCACCGTGTCACCCGGCGACCGCATCGGCCTCGTCGGCGAGAACGGCGCCGGCAAGTCGACGCTGCTGGCGGTGCTGGCCGGCCGGCTCGTGCCGCAGCAGGGGCGCGTGCGCCGGCACGGCTCCCTGGCGGTGGTGGAGCAGGACCTCGACGTGCGCCCGGGGGAGACGATCGGCACGCTCGTCGACGCGACCCTCGCGGCGGCGCGCACGGCGGCGGACGAGCTGCAGGCGGCCATCGACGCCTTCGACCACGAGGGCGGCGACGTCACCTGGCTGTCGGCGGCGATCGCCCGGTACGAGCACCTGGCGGCGTGGGACGTCGACCGGCGCGTCGACGAGGCCCTCGCCCGCTTCGGCGCCCCGCGCGACCGTGACCGCCGGCTCGACGCGCTGAGCGTCGGCGAGCGCTACCGGGTGCGGCTGGCGTGCCGCGTCGCGGAGCGCGCGGACCTGCTCCTGCTCGACGAGCCGACGAACCACCTGGACGTCGCGGGCATCGAGCACCTGACGGAGCGGCTGCGCGGGTGGCAGGGCGGGCTGGTCATCGTCACCCACGACCGCCGCCTGCTCGACGACGTCATGACGGGCATCCTCGACATGGACCCGTCGATGGACGGTCGCCCCGTGCTGTACGGCGCGGCGCGGTACGCCGACTACCGGTTCGCCCGCGACCAGATGCTGCGCCGCTGGCGGGCCCGCTACCGCGCGGAGCGCAAGCGTGCCGCCGTGCTGGCGGCCCGCCTCGACGCGTCCTACGAGGGCCTGTCCGACGAGTGGCGCCCCCCGAAGGGATCCCAGAAGCACCGCCGGGGCACGCGGGCCCGCACGCACGTCAAGGCCGCCGACCGGCTCGTGCAGCAGCTCGAGCGCGACGCGGTCGACGTGCCCGTGCCACCGCCGACGTTGACGTTCCCCGCCCTGCCCTCGGTCCCGCCGGGCTGGCCCGGCGGCCCCCTGCTGGACCTGCGCGCGCCGCGCGTGGACGGCCGGCTCGACCTGCCCGGGCGTCGCGTCGAGGTGCCGCCTGCGGGCCGCCTGCTCGTCACGGGGCCCAACGGCGCCGGCAAGTCGACGCTGCTGGCGGCGCTCGCGGGGGCCGTGGCGCTGGACCGCGGCACGCGGGACGTCGGCCCGCAGGTGCGCCTGGGGGTGCTCTCGCAGGAGGGTCCCGCGGAGCACGTCGCCCCCGCGACGCCCGGCGAGCCGCCACCGACCGCGTTCGACGCGTACGCGCGGCACGCGCTGCGCCTGCTCGACGTGGGCGTCCTCGACCCGGACCGCCTCGTGCCCGTCGCGGCGCTCGGGCTGCTCACGGAGGCGGACCTCGAGCGGCCGCTGCGCGAGCTGTCGCTGGGTCAGCGCCGGCGGTTCGACCTCGCGTGCGCGCTGCTGTCGGCACCGCACGTGCTGGTCCTCGACGAGCCGACGAACCACCTGTCGGTCGGGCTGGTGGACGAGCTCACGGCGGCCCTGCGTGCGACGTCGGCCGCGGTGGTCGTGGCGACGCACGACCGCGCCCTGCGCGCAGACCTCGCCGACTGGCCGCAGCTCGCCCTCGGCTGAGCCCTGGCACCGGCCGTGCCCGGCGCCGGGGCACCGGGCACGGCGCCGGTCAGGGCAGCCGACCCACCCAGGCCATCGCCTGCCGCAGCAGCAGACCCTGGCCGCCGTTCATCTCGACCTGGACGGCCTCCGTGCACGCCTCCTCGGGCGTGAGCCACGCGAGGTCCAGCGCGTCCTGCTGCGGCCGGCAGTCGCCGGTGACGGGCACGACGTACGCGAGCGACACCGCGTGCTGGCGGGGGTCGTGGTATGGGGTGACACCCGGCGTGGGGAAGTACTCGGCGACGGTGAACGGCTGCGGCGACGCGGGCACCTGCGGCAGCGCCATCGGGCCGAGGTCCTTCTCGATGTGCCGCAGCAGCGCGTCACGCACGCGCTCGTGGTGCATGACGCGGCCGCTGACGAGCGCGCGGGACATGACGCCCTCGGGCGTGACGCGCAGCAGCAGGCCGACCGCGACGACGTCGCCGGAGTCGTCCACGCGCACCGGCACGGCGTCCACGTAGAGGATCGGGATCTGGGCGCGGACGGTGGCGATGTCCTCACGGCTGAGCCAGCCGGCGGGACGCTCGGGGTCGCGGGGGAACTCGGCGGACGCGGTCACCGTGCAGTTCTACCGCGTGCCGGGGGGCGTCCGCCCGACCGCCGCGCGCGACGCGGCTCACGTCGGGGCCGTCGGCACGCGTCGCGCCGGTGCCGCGCGGCCCGCGCCCGGGGGAATACCCCGGCGCCGACGGGTGCTGTACCGCACGCAACCGCCAGGAGGGAAGACACATGGCCACCACAGCGCTGACCGTCGACACGATCGCGGAGACCATCAAGGACAACGACATCGTGCTGGTCGACTTCTGGGCGTCCTGGTGCGGCCCGTGCCGCCAGTTCGGCCCGGTGTTCGAGGCGTCGTCCGAGCAGCACCCGGAGATCGTCCACGCCAAGGTGGACACCGAGGCCGAGCAGCAGCTCGCCGCGGAGCTGCAGATCACGTCCATCCCCACGCTGATGGCGTTCCGTGACGGCATCCTCGTCTTCAACCAGGCCGGTGCGCTGCCCGCGCCCGCCCTGGAGCAGGTCCTCACCGCGGTGAAGGACCTCGACATGGACGAGGTGCGCGCGCAGATCGCCGCTCGTCAGGGGGCGTCCGCCGACGCCTGACCCGACGACCGGGGGACCGGTGCCCGGCGCGGCCCGGGACGGTCCGCCCGGGTCGGTACGCACGTCCCAGGGGCGCCCGCCGCACGGCGGGCGCCCCTCGGACGTGCCGGCCCGGCCCGGCCGGGCGGCCCGACGAGCGTCGACATCGTTATCGGTCACGCCTGCGGTACGAATTTCGGCGCTGGGGATGTCGGATCGTTTCGACGTGGCTTACGGTGCTGGAACCGCTCTCACGGAGCGCGGCCAACGGGGGTCGTGCGGGGGGCGTGACGGGGCCCGGCAACGGTGCCGGCCCCGGTGAGAACGGCGGCGGCCCGGGTCGCTCCGGGCCCCGTCCCTGGGGGTTCCACACCATGCGAGCAATGCACCAGACGCGTGCCGCCGGCACGTCGTCACCACCGTCCGCGCACCGCGGGCAGCACCGCCCCGGCCGCCGGCTGCGGGCCACGGCCGCCGCAGGTGCGCTGGCCGTCACCGCCGCCACGGGTCTCGTCCTCGTGCCGCAGGGGGCGTCCGCCGCGGACGTCGTCGCCGTCGGCGCCGGCAGCTACGCGGCGACGCCCGTCGGCCCGACGCCCGAGGGGTGCGACGCCGTCGAGGCCGACCCGCGCTCCGCGCTCACCGCCGACGCGCCCGAGGGACCGCTGCCCACGAACGACTGGTGGTCGTCCCTGCTCTACAAGCGGCTCGAGTGCCGCACGAGCGCTCCGCTGCACGCCCACCCGGTCTCGTACCAGCCGACGCCCGCCGGGCTGGGCCTGTCGACACCGCGCGAGGCCGTCCTGTCCGGCACCCCCGGCGGGATCGGGGAGTTCCACTACCCGTACGCGGAGGACCTGCTCGTCGGGGTCGACGGCCTCGACGCGCCGACGGTGCAGGTGGCGGACTGGTCCGACTGGACCGTGACCCCCGCCTGGTCGGACGGCACGCGGTCGCTCCGCGCCACCATCGGGCACGGGCTGCCCGTCAGCTGGTACCACGTCGAGGGTGGCGACGCGGTCCTCACGTCCGACGCCGGCGTGCGGGTCTGGTGGCGCGACGGCGCGTCGCTCGGCCTGACGGCGAACGGCCACGACTACGTCGCGTTCGCCCCGTCCGGGGCGTCGTGGACGGTCGACGGGAGCACCCTGCGCTCCTCCCTCGCGGGGGAGGGGTACCTCGCGGTCGGCGCCCTGGCGACGGACGCCGACGCGACGGACGCCGAGCGTGTCGACGCCGCGCAGGCCCTCGAGCCGGTCGCGTTCGCCGAGGTCACCGGCACGCGCGCCGACTACGCGTACGAGCCGTCCGACGGCGAGGTCGTCACGACGTACCACCTGGAGACGACACCCCTGGAGGGGGACGCCGAGGGCACGGCCGTCGCCCTCTACCCGCACCAGCAGCGGTACGTCGACGACGTCGCCGGCGGTGCCGAGCTCGGCACCTACCCGAGCGCACGCGGCGCCATGACCGCCTACGTCGGCGCGACGTCGTTCACGACCCGCACGCCGTTCACCGGCGTCCTCACCGAGGTGCCCGCCGTCGCCACCGCGAGCGGCGACGCGCGCGACCGGCTCGACGCCCTGCTCGACGAGGTCGCGGCCGACCCCATGCCGGTGCTGCGCGCGGACACCTACTGGACGGGCAAGGCGCTGGGCCGCGCGACGCGCATCGTCGAGATCGCGGACCAGCTGGGCCGGACCGACGTGCGCGACCGCGCGCTCGACGAGATCCGCGCGACGCTCACCGACTGGTTCACCGCCACCCCGGGCAAGGTCGAGCAGGTGTTCGCCTACGACGCCCGGTGGGGGACCCTCATCGGCTACCCGGGCTCGTACGGGTCGGACACCGAGCTCAACGACCACCACTTCCACTACGGCTACTACGTCCAGGCGGCGGCCACGCTGGCGCGCTTCGACCCGACGTGGGCGTCGGACGAGCAGTACGGCGGGATGGTCGACCTGATCGTGGCCGACGCCAACGGCTACGACCGCGACGAGACGCGGTTCCCGTACCTGCGGGACTTCGACGTCTACGCCGGCCACGACTGGGCGTCCGGTCACGGCTCCTTCGCGGCGGGCAACAACCAGGAGTCCAGCTCGGAGGGCATGAACTTCGCCGGTGCCCTCGTCCAGTGGGGCGAGGCGACGGGCGACACGGCCGCGCGTGACGCGGGCGCGTACCTGTACGCGACGCAGGCGGCGGCGATCCAGGAGTACTGGTTCGACCGGGCGGGCGCGATCCCCGAGGGCTTCGGCCACTCGACCGTCGGCATGATCTGGGGCGACGGCGGCGCATACGCCACCTGGTTCAGCGCGGAGCCGGAGATGATCCAGGGCATCAACACGCTGCCGATCACGGGCTCGCACCTCTACCTCGGCCTGCGTCCCGACGACGTCGTCGAGAACTACGCCGAGCTCGAGCAGGCGAACGGCGGTCCGCCGACCGTGTGGCAGGACATCCTCTGGAGCTACCTCGCGCTCGGCGACGCCCCGCGCGCGCTGGAGCTGCTGACCGCGGACCCCGGGTACACGGTGGAGGAGGGCGAGTCGCGGGCGCACACGTACCACTGGGTCGCGAACCTCGCGGCGCTCGGCACCCTCGACGCCTCCGTGCACGGCGACTCGCCCCTGTCCGCGGTGTTCACGGCGGACGGTGAGCGCACGTACGTCGCGTCGAACGTGACGTCGCGGGACCGCACCGTCACGTTCTCCGACGGCACGCGCGTCGACGTGCCCGCCGGTCGGATCGTCGCGGCCGGTGCGCACACGTGGAGCGGCGGCGGTGCGCCGGGTGGTCCGTCCCCGACGACGGGGCCGACGGCCTCGCCCACGCCCACGGCCACGCCCACGCCCACGGCGACGCCCACGCCCACGGCCACCCCGACACCGACGCCCACGCCGACGCCCAGCGCGCCGGCCGGGTTCACCCTCGCGCTCGGCGGCGACGGCCGGCTCGTCACCCCGCCCGGCGGCCCCGGCACGCTGACGGTGCCCGCCGCGGGCGGCATCGACACGGCCACCGAGCCGGCCGACGCCCTCGTCCTGCAGGCCACCGGCCTCACCGGACGTGCGACGGGCGGGGCGACGGCGTTCGACCTCGCGCTCGACGCCGGCACCGTCGTCGGCAACGGCACGCGCGTGTCGGTGTCGTACGACCTGACGGGTGACGGCACGTGGGACCGCGTCGAGGTGTACCGCTACTTCGCCACGGACCCGGTGCCGGGCGCCGAGCGGTACACGCAGGCGGCGGGCCTGGAGCGCGCCACCGGCACGCTCGGCGACCTGCAGGGCGGCGCCGTCCGCGTCGCGCTGTGGAACGCGATCGGCTCCGCGACGAGCACGGTGGGCACCGCGGACTCGGTGGTGACGCTGCCGTTCCGCTGAGCGGTGCCGCTGACCGCCGCCTGGTGACCGACCTGGGCGGTCCGGACCAGGCGCCGTGGCGTCCGTCGCACCCGCGGCGGGCGCCACGGCGTCCTCGGGCGTCCGGGCCGGCGGACCCGCACGGTGGTGCGGGAGACGGGAGTCGAACCCGCACGCCCTCTCGGGCACCAGGACCTAAACCTGGCGTGGCTGCCGTTTCACCACTCCCGCGGCCGGTCGAGTCTGGCACACGCGCGCGCGTGCGCCCCGGACCGGCCGGACGTCGTCAGTCGAGGCCGAGGTCGCGCCGCAGCTTCGCGACGTGGCCGGTGGCGCGGACGTTGTACTGCGCGAGCGTCACCGTGCCGTCGGGGTCCACCACGACCGTCGAGCGGATCACGCCCGTGACGGTGCGCCCGTAGTTCTGCTTCTCGCCCCAGGCGCCCCACGCCTCGAGCACGGCGTGCGACGGGTCCGACGCGAGCGGGAACGTCAGCTGCTCCGCCTCCGCGAAGGCGGCGAGCTTGTCCACGCCGTCCGGCGAGACGCCGACCACGGCGTAGCCCGCGCCCTGCAGCGACGCGAGGGAGTCGCGGAAGTCGCACGCCTGCTTCGTGCAGCCGGGCGTGCCCGCGGCCGGGTAGAAGTACACGACGACGTGCTGCCCACGCAGCGCGGAGAGCGTGACGCTGCCGCCGTCCGCGGTGGGCAGCGTGAAGTCGGGGGCGGTGTCGCCGACGGCGAGGCGGGGCACGGGCGCTCCTGGGCGTGAAGGTGGGGACGGGACGCCGACCACCCTACGTGCGGCGGGTAGCGTCGACGGCGTGAGCGCACCGACCCCCGACGGCACCGCCGACCTGCCGATCCGCATGCTGAACGACCGCCTCCTCGTGGCCCTCGAGGGCGACCCGGCGGAGCGCCGTTCCACGGCGGGGATCGTCATCCCG
>JAPSIR010000357.1 GCA_031178625.1 Cellulomonas sp. | reverse complement strand
GCCTCGCGTACGCGCAGAAGAACGCCGTCGACGTGACCGCGCGCGTGCGCGCCGCCGGTGCCGACCTCGTCGTCGCGGAGGACTGCGCCCGCTGGGACGAGTGCGCCGCCTACGCCGACGCGTACCCCGTGGTGCTCGACGTGGAGTACGAGGCCGACGCGTTCGCCGCGGTGTGCGCGGCGCAGCGCGACCCGGCGACGGCCCTGCCCGGCCTGTCGGTCGTGCTGCGCGACCTCGACGTGCTGCCGCGCGGCGCCGAGGACGCCGTCCACGGGACCTGCTGAGGCGCGCTCACGCCCCGGCGTCGGCCGGCTTGCGCGCACGCACCACCGCGCCGTGCATGCCGTCGGCGACGGCGTGCGTCGGCTCGACCCGCACGTCGACGAACCCTGCCGCGGTCAGCCCGTCGACGTACTCGGACACCGACAGCGCCCCCGCGACGCACCCGACGTGGCTGCCGCGGGCGGCGCGGTCGGCGGGCGTGAGGTGGTCCTCCGCGACGACGTCGGAGATGCCGAGCCGGCCGCCGGGGGCGAGCACGCGGTACGCCTCCGCCAGGACGGCCGCCTTGTCGGGCGACAGGTTGACGACGCAGTTCGAGACGACCACGTCGACGCAGGCGTCCGGCAGCGGCAGGTCCTCGATGGTGCCGCGGTGGAACGCCACGTTGGTCGCCCCCGCCTCGGCGGCGTTGCGGCGGGCGAGGTCGAGCATCTCGTCGGTCATGTCGACGCCGTGCACGAACCCGCTGGGCCCGACGCGGCGGGCGGACAGGAGCACGTCGATGCCGCCGCCGGACCCGAGGTCGAGCACGCGGTCCCCGGGTCGCAGGTCGGCGACGGCGGTCGGGTTCCCGCAGCCGAGGCTCGCGCGGACTGCCGTGCCGGGCAGGCCGGTGAGGTCGGTGGCGTCGTAGAGGCCGGCGCCGAAGACGGTGCTGCCGGTGGCGATGGCTGCGCTGTCGGCGGTGCCTGCGCCGGCGCCGCACGTACCGCCGCAGCAGCCGTCCGGCGCACCGGCGTCGGCGTCGTCGCCCTGCGCCGCGGCGGTCGCGGCCTCCGCGTAGCGCCGCCGCACGAGCTCGTGCACGTCCTCCGTGCCGGGGATCGCGGGGCTGGTCGGTGTGGTCATGTCTCCTCCACTCATCGATGAACTTCGATGTGTGCACCTTGACGCATCACATCGACAGGCGTCAATGGGTCGTGCCACGATGTCCCCGTGCCGACCGCCCTGCCCCTCGCCGCCGACGCGTGCTGCGGCACCGCCGCGCCCGGCCTCGACGCCGACGCCGCCCGCGACGCCGCGCGCACGTTCAAGGCCCTGGGCGACCCGACCCGCGTGCGCCTGCTCTCGCTCATCGCGGCGCAGGAGACGGGCGAGGCGTGCGTCTGCGACCTCACCGGCCCCGTCGGGCTGTCGCAGCCGACCGTGTCCCACCACATGTCGACGCTCGCCGAGGCGGGCCTCGTGACCCGTGAGCAGCGCGGCCGGTGGGCGTACTTCCGCGTCGCGCCGGGCGCGCACGACCTCGTCGCCGGCGCCCTCGCCGCGACGCTCGCACCCGCCGGAGGAGCCCGATGACCACGCGCACGCCGTCCGTCCTGTTCGTCTGCGTGCACAACGCGGGCCGCTCCCAGATGGCCGCGGGGTTCGTGCGCGCGCTGTCCGGCGGCGCCGTCGAGGTGCGGTCCGCCGGGTCGCTGCCGGCGGACCGGGTCAACCCCGTCGCCGTCGAGGCGATGCGCGAGGTCGGCGTCGACCTGACCGGCGAGCAGCCGAAGGTGCTGACCGCCGAGGCGGTGGAGGCGTCGGACGTCGTCGTGACGATGGGCTGCGGCGACGTCTGCCCGTTCTACCCGGGCGTCCGGTACGAGGACTGGGCGCTCGA
>JAPSIR010000131.1 GCA_031178625.1 Cellulomonas sp. | reverse complement strand
CCCCCGCGCGGGTGGCGGCCATCCATCTACGACGTACGTTGCCGCACGCCTCCAGCGGCCTACCCGGGAGCTCGGGCGGGCAGCCCTCGGACGCTCCCTGTCTGGCCTTGCTCCGGGTGGGGTTTACCTAGCCGCACCGGTCGCCCGGCACGCTGGTGGTCTCTTGCACCACCGTTTCACCCTTACCCCGTGCGGCCGGCGGACCGGTCGCACGTGGCGGTCTGTTCTCTGTGGCACTGTCCCGCGGGTCACCCCGGGTGGGTGTTACCCACCACCCTGCCCTGCGGAGCCCGGACGTTCCTCGGCGGTCCCTCCGGGGAGGGGCCGACGCGGCCGCCTGGCTGACTCATCCGCAGCGGACAGCCTACCGGCGGCACGCCCCCCGCGGCACGGGCGTCCGGCGGCTGCGGCGGGTACACCCACGCGACGAGCGCGACCGAGATGAGCATGAGCAGGAACCACGAGCCGAGCTTGCTGAGCGAGACCAGGTGCCACCCGTCCGCCTGGGAGGGGTACAGCCAGGCGTCGGCGTACGTCGCGACGTTCTCGGCCACCCAGATGGCCGACGCCACGAGGACGAACGCGACGACCACCGGCATCCGCCACGTGCGTGCGTGCACGCGGTAGTGCATGACGGTCCGCCCGAAGACCGCCAGCACCGCCGCGACCAGCAGCCACCGGGCGTCCGGCAGCCAGTGGTGCGTGAAGAAGTTCGCGTAGACGGCGGTGGCGAGCGCGGCCGTCACCCACCGGCGGGGCCAGCGGTCGAAGCGCAGGTCGAAGATGCGGAACGTCCGCACGAGGTAGGAGCCGACGGCGGCGTACATGAACCCGGAGTACAGCGGGACGTCCCCGATGCGCAGCACGCCGTCGGCTGCGTACGCCCACGACCCGGCGGAGGTCTTGAACACCTCCATCACGGTCCCGACGACGTGGAAGAGGCCCACGACGCGCATCTCCCGCGCGGTCTCGAGCCGCGTCACCAGCATGACGACCTGCAGCGCCACCGCCGCGAGCGTCAGCGCGTCGTCGCGCGCGAGCCCCGCGCCGTCCGGGTACCAGAACCGCGCGGCGAGCAGCAGCGCCAGCATGAGCGCGCCGAACAGGCACGCCCACGCCTGCTTGAGGACGAACACCAGCAGCTCCAGCGACCACGTGCGCCACCCGCGGTCGCCGAGCGCACGCAGCCGCGTGTGCGCCCAGCGGTCGATGCGCTCCTCGACGCCCGTGAAGCCGCGCTCCGCAGGCGAGGCGGAGGGGACGGGGCCGGGGCGTCGCAGCACGGTCCCACCTCAGCACCGGCACCCGCGACCGCGCTCGTGGTCGGTGCGGTGGGCCGGGGGAGGGTGCGTGGACGTCCTGTGGCGGCGTGGCTCAGAAGCTCGCGCCGGCCGGCGTGTCGGGGGCACGGCCGCCGTCCCCGTCAGCGGCGGCGAGCTGCGACGGCGTGCTGCGCAGCAGGCAGAACTCGTTGCCCTCCGGGTCCGCGAGGACCACCCACGGGACGTCGCCCTGGCCGACGTCGACGCGCGTCGCCCCGAGCTCGAGCAGCCGGGCGAGCTCGGTCTCCTGGTCGGACCCGTCGGCGGGACGGACGTCCGGGTGCACCCGGTTCTTCACGCGGCGCTCGTCGGGGACGCGGGCGAAGAGCCACTCGGTCGCCGAGCCGTCCGGCGGCGCGATCGTGACCTCGTCGTCGTCCTCCTCGGTCACGGGCCAGCCGAGCGCCTCGGACCACCAGCGCGCCAGCGCGGCGGGGTCGGCGGCGTCGATGCAGAACTGCGACACGACCACGGGCATGCGGCCCACGCTAGGGGAGCCGGCTCGGGCGCGCGCGACGTCGGGTGCCCCCAGCACGACCGGCCCGGCGTCCAGGTCCCACGGCGGTGCGGCGTCACCCTCGCGCACCACGTCGAGCCGCTGCCGCTCCTGCTCCTCGACGAGGTGCTTGTGCGCCGGCTGGAAGATCTCGACGAAGTCGGGCAGCAGCCCGCCGCCGCCCACCGCACCGGGGCCGGACCGGACGGACAGCCGGAACCGGTCGAACCAGCCCTGCGCCACCGCGCGGTCGACGAGCACGAGCACGAGCACGACGCCCGCGACCACCAGCACCCATCCCACGCCCGTCACGACCCCTGGATACCAGGGGAGGCGGGTCAGCGGTACTGCGTGCGGACCGGGCAGTCGAACGGGTCGCGCGCGGCCAGGCCGACGCGGTTGAGGTACTGCACGACGATCGCGTACGAGCGCACCAGCGACGTCTCCGTGTAGGGCACGCCGTTGCGGGCGCAGTGCTCGCGGACGATCTCGCGGGCGCGCGCGAGGTGCGGGCGCGGCATGCTCGGGAAGAGGTGGTGCTCGACCTGCGCGTCGAGGCCGCCCATGAGCGCGGTGACGAACCGGCCGCCGTTGATGTTGCGCGACGTCAGCACCTGCTTGCTGAGGAAGTCGAGGCGGCTGTTGGCCGGCACGATCGCCATGCCCTTGTGGTTGGGCGCGAACGACGCGCCCATGTACACGCCGAAGACCGCGAGCTGCACGCCCAGGAACGCGGCGGCCATGCCGAACGGCAGCGCCCAGACGACGAGTGCGACGTACAGCGACAGCCGCAGCGCGATCGTGAGCATCTCCACCGTGCGGGCGCGCGACCCGGGCAGCGCCAGCAGGCTCTTGATCGACACGAGGTGGAGATTGAGGCCCTCGAGCGTCAGCAGCGGGAAGAACAGCCAGCCCTGGTGCCGGACGATCCGGCGCACGAACCCGCGGGTCTCGCGCGCGTCCTCCTCGAGGAACACGACCGTGTCCGGCGCGATGTCCGGGTCCTTGCCGACGCGGTTCGGGTTCGCGTGGTGACGCGTGTGCTTCGTCATCCACCACTGGTGGCTGATGCCCACGACGCCGTTGGCGAGCACCCGGCCGAGCCGGTCGTTGGCGGGCCCCGTCAGGAGCACCTGGCGGTGCGACGCCTCGTGCGAGACGAACGCGAACTGGGTGAGCACCACGCCGAGCAGGCCCGCGACCAGCAGCTGCCACCACGAGTGCCCCAGCAGGACGAACGCCGTGACGAGCCCGGCCAGCGCCGTCGTGAGCCCCGCGAGGAGCGAGATGTAGAACCCGGGCGTGCGCTCGAGCAGACCCGCCGCCTTCACCTCCGCCGAGAGCTCGTGGTACGTGCCGGCCGCCGCCACGCGGGGCGACGTCGGACGGACGGGCGGGGCGATGACGGGTGCTGCAGCCACATGGCCTCCAGGCTCGGTTCGACTTCCCAGCCGTGGGGGTGAGCGGGTGCTCGACTCGCGGATGCCTCGACGGTACGGGGCCTTCCTGGGAGAAGCCTGGTACCGGACGTCAGTGCGCGCCCTGCGCCGCCAGCCGCGCCGCCCCGACGATCCCCGCGGCGTTGCGCAGGCCGGCCGGGACGATCGGCGTTCGCAGGTCGAGCAGCGGCAGGAACTCCCGGTGCTTCTTGCTGACGCCGCCGCCGACCACGATGAGGTCCGGCCAGAACAGGTTCTCGACGACCGTGAAGTAGCGCTGCAGGCGCTCCGCCCACTGCGGGAACGTCAGCCCCTCGCGGTCGCGGGCCGCGTCGGACGCCCGTGTCTCGGCGTCGAACCCGTCGATCTCGAGGTGGCCCAGCTCGGTGTTCGGCACGAGCACGCCGTCCACGACGAGGCACGAGCCGATGCCGGTGCCCAGCGTGACGACGAGGACGACCCCGGGCACGCCCTTCGCGGCGCCGTACTGGACCTCCGCGAACCCGGCGGCGTCCGCGTCGTTGACCGCGAGCACGCGGCGGCCCGACGCGGCGGCGACGGCCTTCTCGACGTCCGTGCCGATCCAGGACTTGTCGACGTTCGCCGCGGACTGCGCCACGCCGTGCAGGATCACCGCCGGGAACGTCACGCCGATCGGCACGTCCTTGTCGAGGTCGAAGGAGTCGACGACCTGCGCGACGGTCGCGGCGACCGCGGCGGGCGTCGACGGCTGCGGCGTCGGGATGCGCAGGCGCTCGCCCGCGAACTCACCGGTCGCCAGGTCGACGGGCGCCCCCTTGATACCGGAGCCGCCGATGTCGACGCCGAACGCCGTCGTCACCTTGTGCATCTTGTGCTTCGCGTCATGGCTCATGGCAGCGTCAGGACCTCCGCGCCGTCGTCGGTGACCAGCAGGGTGTGCTCGAACTGCGCGGAGCGCCGGCGGTCCGCCGTCACGACCGTCCAGCCGTCGTCCCACATCTCCCAGTCGGCGGTGCCCAGGTCGAGCATCGGCTCGATCGTGAACACCATGCCGGGCTGGATGACGGTGTCGTACGCGGGCGCGGCGTCGTAGTGCGGCACGACGAGGCCCGTGTGGAACGCGGGGCCGACGCCGTGCCCGGTGAAGTCGCGGACGACCCCGTACCCGAACCGGCCGGCGTACTTCTCGATCACGCGACCGATGACGTTGATCTCGCGCCCCGGCTTGACGGCCCTGATGCCGCGGTCGAGCGCCTCGCGGGTGCGCTCCACGAGGAGGCGGGACTCCTCGTCGACGTCGCCGGCGAGGAAGGTCGCGTTGGTGTCGCCGTGCACGCCGTCGACGTAGGCCGTGATGTCGACGTTGACGATGTCGCCGTCCTGCACGACCGTCGAGTCGGGGATGCCGTGGCAGACCACCTCGTTGAGGGACGTGCAGATCGACTTCGGGAAGCCGCGGTAGCCGAGCGTCGACGGGTACGCGCCGCGGTCGACGAGGAACTGGTGGCCGACGGCGTCCAGCTCGTCGGTCGTCACGCCGGGGCGCACGTGCCGGCCGACCTCCTCGAGCGCCTGCGCGGCGAGGCGCGCGGCGACGCGGATCCGCGCGACCGTGCCCGCGTCGAAGGCGTCGGGACCGCGCCACGGGGTCGGCGCGGGACGGTCGACGTACTCGGGGCGGGGGATGGTCGCCGGCACCGGCCGGCGCGGGCTCACCCGCCCCGGGACCAGGGCGGCGCGCGACGCGTGGACCGGCGGCATGCCTGGCAGTCTACGGATGGAACGGCCCGCCACGCGTCGAGCGGTGCGGGCGTGCCCAGGACGGAGGAGCGCCGTGGTCGAGTACTGGTACAACACCCGCACCCACCAGGTGGAGGAGGGCAAGCGCAGCCAGTGGGCCGACCTCATGGGCCCGTACGCGACGCGCGAGGAGGCCGAGCACGCGCTCGACCGCGCGCGGCGACGCACCGAGGCGTGGGACGCCGAGGAGGCCGAGGACCGCTGACGTCCGCGGCCGCGACGTGCCGTCAGCGCCGCGCCAGCACGGCGACGAGCGGCCGGTGGTCGCTCGCGCCGGTGGCCGGCAGCACGCGGGCGTCGACGACCCGCCACGTCCGGGCGTCGACGAGGACGTGGTCGATCGGGGCGGCCAGGAGCGTCGGCACGTGCGCCGGCCACGTGCCGTGCGCCGCCGCTCCCGCCGCGCGCGCGGCGTCGACGCACGGACCGGTGCGGCGCAGCGCGGGGTGGTCGAGCGTCGCGTTGAGGTCCCCGGCGACGACGACGTCGCGCGTGGTGCGGCATGTCTCCGCGACGGCCTCCGTCTCGGTGCGCCACACGGCCATCGCCCCGCGTGACGTCGGAGGGAACGGGTGCGCCGCGACGAGCACGGGTCCGGGACCGTCCGGGACGGCGACGAGCGAGCCGAGGCGGTCACCGAGGCGTTCTCCCCGGGGGTAGGTGCCGACGTGCTCGTCGACGAGGAGCGACGTCCCCGCGACGTGGGGCAGGTCGCTCGGCCCGTGCAGCACCTGCCACGCGCGGTCGGGCAGCAGGGTCGCGAGCCGCTCGGCCGTGGACCGCGACGTCTCCGGCAGCGCGACGACGTCCGCGTCGACCTCGCGCACCAGCGTGGCGAGCGTCCCGGCCGGTACGGCGTCGAGCGTGTTGAACGTCAGGACGACCAGGTCGCCGCGCGGTGCGCCGTCGGGCCCGCGGTCGCCGGCCGCCGCGGTGGCCGACCCGGTGCTCGGGTCGGTCACGGGCACGGACCGCGCGACCAGCACGGCGGCGTGGGCGCCGGCGACGACCGCGCACGCCGCGGCGACCGGCAGCAGCGCCCGCCGGGCCCGGGGGAGGGCGAGCAGCAGCGCGGCCGCGGCGGCGGCGGCCACCGCCAGGGCACCGCGCAGGGCCACGGCCTGCGCGACGGGCCACGACCCCGCCGCGAGCGGGACGACGGTCACCAGGCCGGCGCCCAGCACGGCCGTGGCCGCGACGGCGGCGACGACGCGACGTCCGCTCATGCCCCGGACCGGGTCACGCGTCGAACGAGTGCGCGTCCTGCGGGAAGGCGCCGGAGCGGACCTCGTCGGCGTAGTCGCGCGCCGCGGCCGACAGGGCCGCGCCGACCTCGCCGAACCGCTTGGCGAAGCGCGGCGACCAGTCGCCCATGCCCGCCATGTCGACCCACACGAGCACCTGCCCGTCGCACTCCGGCCCGGCGCCGATGCCGATCGTCGGCACGGGGACGACCTCGGTGATCCGGGCGGCGACCTCGGCGGGGATCATCTCGAGCACGACCGCGACGGCGCCCGCGTCGACCACGGCGACGGCGTCGTCGCTCAGCCGCTGGGCGGCGTCGCCGCGGCCCTGGACGCGCGGACCGCCCAGCAGGTTCTCCGACTGCGGCGTGTACCCGAGGTGCGCGACGACGGGGATGCCCGCGGCGGTGAGCGCCCGGATCTGCGGCACGACGCGCTGACCGCCCTCGATCTTCACCGCCGCGACGCCGGTCTCCTTCATCATCCGCACGGCGCTCGCCAGCGCCTGCTCGGGCCCGGCCTCGTACGAGCCGAACGGCAGGTCCGCGACCACGAACGCGCGCCGCGCCGCGCCGGCCACCGCGCGCGCCGCCACGACGAGCTCGTCGAGCGTCACGGGCAGCGTCGTCGCGTGCCCGTGCATCGTGTTCCCGATCGAGTCGCCGACGAGCAGCATGTCGATGCCCGCGTCGTCGAAGATCCGGGCCGTGACGGCGTCGTACGCCGTCAGCATCGTCAGCCGCTCGCCGCGCTGCTTGGCCGCCTGCAGGTGGTGCACGCGGACGCGTGCGGGGCGGGCGGACGACGCGCCGCCCGGGGCCGTCGGTGCGCCGGCCGTGCCGGCGGCGGAGGGGTCGCTCGTGGGCATGCGTCGAGCGTAGACCGGGCCGTGCGGCCCGCACGGGCGGCGTGCGTCTCGCCACACCCGGTCGGTGCGCCCGCCGACGCCCCGTCATCAGGCAAGATGTGCGCCATGGACAGGCAGCAGGAGTTCGTGCTCCGGACCGTCGAGGAGCGGGACATCCGCTTCATCCGTCTGTGGTTCACCGACGTGCTCGGGATCCTCAAGTCGGTGGCGGTCGCGCCCGCCGAGCTGGAGTCCGCGTTCGCCGAGGGGATCGGCTTCGACGGCAGCTCGATCGAGGGCCTCACGCGCGTGTACGAGGCCGACATGATCGCCAAGCCGGACCCCTCGACGTTCCAGATCCTGCCCTGGCGCGGGGAGCGGCACGGCACCGCCCGCATGTTCTGCGACCTGCTGACGCCCGACGGCCAGCCGTCGCTCGCGGACTCGCGCAACGTGCTCAAGCGGGCGCTGAACCGGGCCAGCGACCGGGGGTTCACCTTCTACACGCACCCCGAGGTCGAGTTCTACCTGTTCGACGCGCCGGCCGACCCGGCGCAGCCGCTCGTCCCCGTCGACCAGGGCGGCTACTTCGACCACGTGCCGCGCGGCACCGCGCACGACTTCCGCCGCGCCGCGATCACGATGCTCGAGTCCATGGGCATCTCGGTCGAGTTCTCCCACCACGAGGCGGGCCCCGGTCAGAACGAGATCGACCTGCGCTACGCCGACGCGCTGACGACGGCCGACAACATCATGACCTTCCGCACGGTGGTCAAGGAGGTCGCGCTCGAGCAGGGCGTGTTCGCGTCCTTCATGCCCAAGCCGCTCGCGGACCAGCCGGGCTCGGGCATGCACACGCACGTCTCGCTGTTCGAGGACGACCGCAACGCGTTCCACGAGCCCGGCGCCGACTACGAGCTGTCGAAGGTCGCCCGCCAGTTCATCGCCGGCCTGCTGAAGCACGCCGCCGAGATCACCGCGGTGACGAACCAGTTCGTCAACTCCTACAAGCGGCTGTGGGGCGGCGCCGAGGCGCCGAGCTTCGTCTGCTGGGGTCACAACAACCGGTCCGCGCTCGTGCGCGTCCCGATGTACAAGCCGGGCAAGGGCAACTCGAGCCGCGTCGAGTACCGCGCGATCGACTCCGCCGTGAACCCGTACCTGGCGTTCGCGGTCATGCTCGCCGCGGGCCTCAAGGGCATCGAGGAGGGCTACGAGATGCCCGAGGGTGCCGACGACGACGTGTGGGAGCTCACCGACGCCGAGCGGCGCGCCCTCGGCATCGAGCCGCTGCCGACGTCGCTCGAGGCGGCGATCCAGGTGATGGAGCGTTCGGAGCTGGTCGCCGAGACGCTCGGCGAGCACGTCTTCGACTACTTCCTGCGCAACAAGCGCCAGGAGTGGGCCGAGTACCGCGCGCAGGTGACGCCGTACGAGCTGCAGCGGTTCCTGCCGCTGATCTGACGTCGCGGCGATGAC
>JAPSIR010000014.1 GCA_031178625.1 Cellulomonas sp. | reverse complement strand
AGCTCGCGATCGACTACGTCCGCGTCTACCAGGCGCCGGACACGGCGGAGCGGTTCGCCGCGACGTTCGCCGACGACACGGCGGGCTGGCGGTACGTCGTGCTGCCGTTCGACGAGTTCGACCGCGTCGCGGACCAGCCGGCCGGTGCGCCCGACGACGGCCTGTCGCTCACCGCGGTGCGGGGCCTGTCGGTCGCGACGGCCGGCGCGGGTGCCGGCACGCCGGAGGCGGCCGGTCCCGGGGTGCTCGCCCTGCCGCACGCCGGTGTCGCGCTCGACCGCGTGGCGCTGGTGACCGACGTCGACGCCGCCCCGGGGGGCGGAGCGGGCGGTGGCGGCGCGGGTGTGGGCGCGGGTGCCGGTGCGGCGGACGGCCGCACGGACGCCGCGTCCCCGGGTCGGCTCGCCGTCACGGGTGCGGCGGTGCCGGTGCTGCTCGGCCTCGCGCTGCTGCTCGTGGTCGCGGGTGCGGAGCTCGTGCGGCGGCGACGCCGAGCCTGAGCCGGCGGGCCTGAACCGGCGGGCCGGCCCGACCCCACCAACGGTCGGGCCGGCCCGCTCAGTCCTGCACCAGGCGCCCGTCCGCGAGCCGGATGACCCGGTCCGCGAGCGCCACCATCACGGGGTCGTGCGTCGACACGATCGCCGTCATGCCCTCGGCCTCGACCACCGCGCGGATGAGCGCCATGACGGCGCGCCCCGTCTCGGTGTCGAGCTGACCCGTCGGCTCGTCGGCGATGAGCAGGCGCGGCGAGTTCGCCAGCGCACGGGCGATCGCGACGCGCTGCTGCTGGCCGCCGGACAGCTGCCCGGGTCGCTGGCGGGCGTGCGGGCCGAGGCCGACGAGGTCGAGCAGCAGCGCGACGCGGGCCTCCCGCTCGGGGACGGGCGTGCGGCGCATCCGCAGCGGCACGCCGACGTTCTCCGCAGCCGTGAGCACGGGCACGAGCCCGAACGTCTGGAAGACGAACGACACGACGTCGCGGCGCAGCTCCACCAGCCCGCGCTCGTCCAGCGCGGACACCTCCCGCCCGGCGACGAGCACGCGGCCCTCGTCAGGGCGGTCGAGGCCGCCGATCGCGTTGAGCAGCGTCGTCTTGCCGGAGCCGGAGCGGCCGACGATCGCGACGAGCTCGCCGGGGTGCACCTCGAGCGACACGTCCTGCAGCGCGTGCACGGCCGCACGCCCGCTGCCGTACGTGCGGCCGACCTGCTCGACGCGGACGATCGGCCCCTCGGCGGTGGCCGCGCCGGACGCGGTGGCGGTGGTCGTGGCGGTCATCGGTCGCCCTCCTGCTCGGCGCGGCGGTCGGGGTGGACCTCGACGTGCGACTGCTCGAGCGCGAGCCGCACGCGCCCCACCAGGTCGAGGGTCTCGCGGTACTCGCGGGGCAGCTGCACGCGTCCCGCGCGGTCGAGCACCGCGAACTCCTCGGCGACGACGTGCTCGGTGCCGTCGTCGCGCGTGGCGGTGCGGCGCAGCACCTCCGAGCTCGTCCGGCCGTCGCGGATCGCGACCGTGCGCTGCACGTGCTCGCTGACGCCGGGGTCGTGCGTCACGACGACGACGGTGGTGCCGAGGTCGCGGTTGACGGAGCGCAGGGCCTCGAGCACGTCGGCGGACGTCGCCGTGTCGAGCTCGCCGGTCGGCTCGTCGGCCAGCAGCACCTGCGGGGAGTTCGCGAGCGCGGTGGCGATCGCGACGCGCTGCTGCTCGCCGCCGGACATCTGCCCGGGCCGGCGGTCGGCGCAGTAGCCCACCCCGAGCACGTCGAGCAGGGCCGCCGCGTCCGTCGCGCGCTGCCTGCGCGGCCGCCCCGCGAGCGCCATCGGCAGCGCCACGTTCTCGGCCGCCGTCAGGTACGGGACGAGGTTGCGCGCGGTCTGCTGCCACACGAACCCCACCATGCTGCGGCGGTACCGCACCCGGTCGCGGGCGCTCATCGTCATGAGGTCCCACGGCCCCACGCGCACGCGTCCGGCCGTCGGCACGTCGAGGCCCGACAGCACCGACAGCAGCGTCGACTTGCCCGAGCCGGACGCCCCGACGACGGCGACGAGCTCGCCCGACTCGACGAGCAGGTCGAGGCCCTGCAGCGCCTGCACCTCGATGCCCTCGGACTGGTAGATGCGCACGAGCGACTCGCACACGATCAGCGCGGTCCGCCCGAACTCCTCGGGGCGTCGTCGCGCCTGCTCCTCCAGCGCCGACAGCGCCGTCGGTGCGGGTGCCTCGTCCACGCTCAGCTGGTCCACGGCGTCCATGCCGGCTCCTCCCTCGTCCTCGACTGGTCCCTGCCCGTGCCGCGTCCGTCCGTCACCGTCGCCGCCTCATCCCGGCTCCTCGCCGCCGGCCCTCACCGCTCGCCCACCCGGAGCACCTCGCCCAGGTGGTCCCGCCGCCGCACGGCCTGCTCGACCGCGACGGCGACCGCCAGCGCGACGAGCAGCGCGGCCGCCGCGACGAGCGCCGGCCACGCCGTGGGCACCAGGCGCGCGTCGCCCGGCTCGCCCGTCAGCCACGGCAGGCCGAGCGCGTCGGCGACCAGCCACGGCACCGCGAGCCCGATGAGCGTGCCGCCCACGAGGCCGCCCAGCACCAGCGGCGCGAGCTCGCCCAGGGTCGCGGCGCGGGCCGTGCGCGGGTCCAGGCCGAGCGTGCGCAGCGTGGACAGCGTGCGCCCCCGCTCGCGCGCCGTGGCGACGACGACGAGGACCAGCGCCAGCACGAGCAGGACCGCCAGCACGCCGACGCCCAGGAGCTGCATGGTCAGGAGCGACGACGTCAGCGGTGCCGACGACCAGGCCTCCCACCAGCCGTCGCGCGTGGTCGTGACGACGCCGGCGACCTCGGGCGGCGGCAGCGCGAGCGCGCTCACCGCCGCGGCCGCGCCCGGTCCCGCGACCCACGCGCGGTCGGGGGACGGCACGGTCACGCCGGCCGCCGCGAGCGCGCCGCGGTCGACCACGACGAGGCCCTCGTCCTCGCTCTCGACGGGGAAGGCCGCGCGGGCGTCGAGCGGCGGCGCGCCGCGGTCGGGCACCAGGTCGGTCGTGCCGCGCACGTCGAGGGTCACGGAGCCGAGCGGCAGGGAGACGGTCGGCGGGCCTGCGTCGCCCGCCCCGGCGGAGCGCGTGAGGAGGGTGGCGCTGACGAGCGCGGGCACCGACCCGGCGGGCGCGTCGGCCGACGGCGTCGCGAGCGCGGCGAGCCCGTCGTCGACCGGCAGGCCGCGCGCGGCGCGCGCCTGCGCCCACGCCTGCGCGTCGACCGCGAGCACCGTGGCGGACAGGCCGGACCCGGTGTTGTAGCCGCGGGCGGGCATCTGCACGGCCGTGGCGACGGCGTCGACGCCCGGCGCGTCGGCCACGTCCTCGAGCGCGGCGACGCCGAGGGGGGTGTCGAGGCGCCCGTCGAGGCGTGCGTCGGCGCCCACCTGCACGTCGGCCGCGCGGTGCTGACCGACCTGTGCGGAGTGCGCCAGCACACCCGACAGCACGACCAGCGCGACCGCCACCGTCACCGCGAGCAGGGGCGTCAGCGCCGTGGCGGCACCCTGGGCGCGCGCGACGGCGAGCGGCGCGGCGAGGCCCCGGGAGCGGGCGGCGACGCGCCCCAGCGACCGCACGACCGCGGGTGCCACCCGCACGACGACGAGCGCCGCGGCGGCCGAGACGAGCACGGGCGCCGCCGCGAGCAGCGGGTCGACGTCCGCGGTGCCGGACGGCACGAGCCCGCGCGTGCGGACCGCGACGAGGGCGCCGACGGCGAGCACGACCACGAGCGCCTCGGCGACGCCCTGCCGCGCCCGCCGGCGTGCCGCGAGCCGGGCGCGCTCCCGCCGGTCCGCCGGCACGCGCCGGCCCGTCCACGCCTGCGCGGCGGTGCGGGCGGCGAGCACCGCGGGGGCGAGCGCGGCGACCACCGCGACGCCGGCCGCCACCGTGACGGAGCCGCCCCGGCCCGGCAGGGCGAGCGCCACCGCGGCGTACGCGAGCGCGGCGACCAGCACGACGACGGGCAGGGTCTCGACGAGGGCGCGCACGACCACCGACGCGATCGACGCGCCGCGGGCGCGCTCGCCGGCGAGGGACGTCTGCCGGCGACCCGCCAGCAGCCCGGCGGCGAGCACGAGGCACAGCGCACCGGTGGCGGCGAGACCCACGACGACCAGCGACGACTGCGCGCGGGCGGCCGTGAGCCGGGCCTCGAACGCCTCGAGGACGTCGGGCAGCGCGCTGCCCACGCTCCCGGTGGTGGCGGTGAGCCGCACCACCCGGTCGCGCAGCGCACGGGCGTCGTCCAGCGTCATCCCGTCGGTGTCGACGGCGGCCCGGACCGACGTCTCGAGCCTGCGCGTGCCGTTGACCTGCTCGAGGTCCTCGATCCCGGACGCGGGCACGTAGAGGCCGGCGAGGTCGGCGGACTCCGAGCCCGGCGCCGTCGGCACCGTCCCGAGCAGGTCCCCGGAGCCGCGCCACAGGACGTCGTCCGGGTCGACGGGCTCGTACAGGCCGGTGATGTCGACGTACGCGTCGACCGACTCGGCGCCGCGCGTGATGCGCACGGGGCCGTCGTCGAGGGTCAGCCCCAGGCTGCGCGCGGCGGCGACGCTGAGCCCGACCTGCACGCTCGGCGGCACCGGCGTCCCGTCGGGGAGGTCCCCGGCGGGAGGGACGGGTGCCGGGGCGGTGCCCTCGACCCAGCGGACCGACTCCTGCGCGGCCGGGCGGTCCGGCACGACCACCGTCACGAGCCGGGTGAGGAACGCACCCGCCGGCGTGCGGGCGACGAACGTCGGCGTGCGGACGCTCGCGACGGGTTCGCCGAGGCCCGTGCCGAACTGCGCCGTCAGCCAGCGCGCCGTCGTCACGGCCTCCCCGACGTAGTCGGGGTCGAACGAGCCGGGCGTCACGTACGGGAAGCCGAGCACGTCGGCGTCGGTGCCCGCCGCCCGCAGCGTGTCGCGGACCGCGGCGTCGGCGGTGCGCTCGACGAGCCGTGGCAGGGCGAGCGCCAGCAGCAGCGTGCCGAGCAGCAGTACGGCGGTGCCCACGAGGAGGGCGGAGTCCTGCCGGGCCCGCCGGCGGGCGATGAGCAGGGCGTCGGACGTGGTGGCGCGTGCGCGCGTGGTCAGCAGGGTCACCGGTCGTCCCCCAGTCGAAGGAGCGCCCCCGAGGCGCGACGTACGAGGAGCGCGGCGACGGCGGCGACGACCAGGCAGGCGGCCGCGGCCAGCGTCGCGGCGACGCCGAGCTGGCCGAGCCAGGGCCACACGAGCAGCGGGCCGGGCACCGGTCGCCGCCCGTCGCCCGACACGGTGAGCAGCGGCGCGACGGTGGCGGCGACGCCCCACCCGATCGCGAGCCCCGCGACGGTGCCGAGCCCGACGAGCAGCAGGTGCTCGACGAGCAGCCCGCGGACGAGCCCGCCGCGCGCCGCGCCGAGCGCCTGGAGCCGCGCGAGCTCGAGCCGCCGGGTGCGCACGGCCACGGTCGTGCTCGTGCCGAGCCCGACCACGACGAGCGCCGTCGCGGCGAGCGCGACGAGCGACAGGGCCACGGGGACGGCGACCCGCAGCGGCCCCTCGGTGGCGACCTGGCGCTCCGTGGTGCGGACCGCGACGTCCCCGACACCGGTCACGGCGAGCGCGGCGCCGAGCGCGACGCCGTCGTCACCGGGCTGCGCCGCGACCCACCAGGCGTCGACGAGCGGGTCCGTGCTGCCCTGCTCGAGGAGCGCTCGGCCGAGCCCGGCACGGTCCGCCAGCACGGCCGGCCCCCGCGGCGCGCCGGGCAGGTACGGGACCACGTGCTCCACCTCGGCCGGGACGGTGGTGCTGCCGAGCCTGAGCGCCAGGTCGTCACCCGGCTCGAGGACGCCGGCGCGCGCGGCGGCCTCGCTGACGACCACGGGCACGGGCCCGCTGCCGGTCTGCCACGCGACCGCCCCGAGGCGCCCGCTGCCGCCGACGATCGCCGTCAGGTTCATCTCGGCGGTGAGCCGCAGGGTGTCGAGGTCGCCCGTGACGCCCAGCGTGTACCGGCTCGTGCCGCTGTACGCGAAGCCGTCCCAGCCGCCGTCGGCCAGCGGGAGGGGAGTGGCAGCCGCGGTCGCGGCGTCGTCCGCGTCGACGGCGGCGGCGCGGTCGACGACCCGGGCGGAGGTGACGTGCACCGTGCCGAACCCGAAGGTCTCGCGGGACTCCTCCTGGCCCTCGGGCCTCGGCGGGGCGAGCGCGAGCGAGATGCGTCCGCTGACCGCGACCACGCGGGCCGGGCCGGCCAGGGCGGGCACCTCGAGCACGACGGTGGTGGCCTCGTCGAGCAGGGGCAGCGGCGCGTCGAGCGACGTGCGCACCCCGTGGCGGTCCTCGACCACGAGCGTCAGCGTGCCGGTGCCGGGGGCGGCCGGCGTGACCCCCGCGGTGACGTCCGCGACGACCCACTGCGCGTCGCCGGGCAGGGGGACGGGCCGCTGCGGACCGCGCGGTGCGAGGTCGGCCACGACCTGCGCCCACGGCACGTCGCTGCGGCCGCGCAGCGCCTCGGGCCGCGTGGTGTCGACGCCCACGAGGTGCACCGGCATCGACGAGGACGACCCGGGCACGCCGATGTCGGCGGTGAACGTGCGCCCGAGCGTCGCGGAGCGGTCCACGACCGGCTGCCCCGTCGCACCCGGCGCGTCGTCGAGCGGCCCCGTCAGGGCGGCGGAGCCCAGGACGCGCTCCCCGCTCAGGTCGTCGACGCGCACGTCGGTGCCGAGTGCCAGGTCGACCTGCTCGAGCTGCGACACGCGCCAGGTCGCGAGGAAGGACTGCCCGAAGGTCGCTGCGGCGACGGCGAGCACGAGCACGAGCGTCGTGCCCGACGCGGCGGCCGGGCGGCGTGCGACCTGCCACGCGGCGAGCGGGCCCACGAGTGCGCGCGACCGGGCGGCGAGCGCGTCGGCGCCGCGCCCGACGGGGCCGACGAGCCGGAGCGCGAGCACGGCGGCACCGAGCGTCACGAGCGCCGGACCGACCGCGAGGACGGGGTCGAGGCGCGGTCCGGTCGGGCCGACCGTCAGCGGCGACCCGTAGGTGAGCAGCTGCCACAGCGCGACGCCGGCCACCGCGACGAGGCCGAGGTCCGCACCCGTGCGGACCAGCCCCGCGTGCGCGGCCGGCGCCGACGAGCCGGCGACGTGCCACTGCGGCACCACCAGCGCCACGGCCAGCACGAACGCCACGACGGCGCAGGTGGCCGACGCCAGCAGCGGCACGCCCGGCGGCACGGTGAAGCCCGCGCGCTCGAGCGGCCCGCCCGCCACGACGACCGACCACAGCGCCCGCGCCAGCCACGGCGCGGCGGCACCGCACGCGAGCGCCAGCGCCACGGCTTCCAGGACCGCCAGCGAGCGCAGCTGCCGCGGCGCCGCCCCGCGCGCCGCGAGCAGCTCGCCCTCGGCCGACCGCCGCTCGCCCAGCAGGCGCGCCGCGAGCAGCATGACGGTCGTCGCCAGCACGGTGAGCAGGAGCCCGACGACGACCACGCCGACGCGGGTGACGGACAGCTCGCGCCACGCGGCGTCGATGGCGTCGCCCACGGTCGTGCGCACGGTGCCGCCCATGCCCGTCGGTCGCAGCCCCGCGGTGAGCGCGACCTGCGCGTCGTCGACGGCCGCCCGCAGGTGGGCGAGGGCCTCGGGCGGGGCGTCGCCGAGCCGGACCTCGCTCACGACGTGCGCGACGTCGACGACGCCGCTGCCGGACAGGGCGCCCGGACCGACGACCATCGGCCCCCAGAGGTCGGTGACGAGGCGCCCCATCGACCCGGGCACGACGAACTGCGGGTCGTGCCCGCGCCCGTCGATGCGGTCGCGGGTCCAGGTGCCCGGCGGTCCGGTGAGCTCGTGGGTGCCGGTGACCAGCCAGGTGTCGGTCCGCTGCCCGCCCTGCGAGCGGACCGGCACCTCGGTGCCGACCGCCCAGCCGTACTCGGCGGCGGCGACGGCCGGCACGGCGACGAGCAGCCGGCCCGCGTCGTCGCGGGCGCGGTCGGGCCAGGTACCGCTGAGCAGCCGCGCATCGCCGGGCACGCGGGGGCTCGAGGCGGGGTAGCCGTAGGGAGCGGCCCCCGACGCGCCGCGGCCCGGCAGGATCCAGGTGCTCCCGGTCAGCCACGTCTCCTCGTGCGCCTCCACGCCGGCGTGCAGGCCGCGCAGGGCCTCGCGCGCCGTGGCGAGCGCGACGTCGGCGTCCTTGCCCGAGACCCGCACGACCGCCTCGAGCCGGACGTCGTCCGCGGGCGCGCGCTCGAGCGCCTCGGCGAGCGCGTCGTCGGCGCTGCCCTGGAGCAGCAGCGCGAACGTGCCGAGCAGCGTGGTCGCCACGAGCGTCACGGCGACGACGGTCGCGATCACCGACGACTGGTCCCGCAGCCGCCGGACCAGGACGCGCCATCGCCATCCCACCGCAGAACCCCCTCGTGTCGCCGCCCGGGTGTCGTCCCCGGCGTGCTGCGCGATCAGGCTAGGAGCCACGTCCCCGCAGGTGGGACCGTTTCCACGTCACGTTACGGACACGCCGAAAACGTTGGGTGCGAGGCGGGGGGAAGTTCGCGCGACCCGGTGCGGGTCAGCGCTCGCCGACCCGCAGCACGTCACCGAGCCGGTCCCGTCGGCGCACCAGCTGCTCGGTCCCGACCGCAACGACGAGCGCCGCGAGCAGCGCCGCCGCGGCCACGAGCACCGGCCACGCGACCGGCACCACGTGCCCGCCGCGGGGGTCGCCCGTCAGCCACGGCAGACCGAGGGCGTCCGTGACGAGCCACGGCACGACCAGCCCGATCACCGTGCCGCCGAGCAGCCCGCCGAGGACGAGCGGCGCCAGCTCGCCGAGCGTCGCGGCGCGTGCCGTCCGGGCGTCGAGCCCGAGCGTGCGCAGGGTCGACAGGGTCCGCCCGCGCTCGCGGGACGTCGCCACGACGACGAGGACGAGCGTGAGCACGAGCAGCAGCGCGAGCACGCCCACGCCGGCCGCCAGCAGCCCCTGCAGCGCGGCGGTCAGCGGGTCCCCGGTCCACGCCCGGGACCACCCGTCGTGCGTGGTCACGGTGATGCCGGACGCCGACGCGGGCGGCAGTCCCAGCGCGCCGACCGCGGCCACGGCGCCGGGACCGCTCAGCCACGCGCGGTCGGGTGCCGGCACGTCGACGCCCGTGGCGACCAGGACGTCGCGGTCCACGACGACGAGGCCGTCGTCCTCGGTCCGGGCCGGTGCGGCGGCGCGGGCGTCGAGCGGCGGTGCCCCGGCGTCGGGCAGCATCGCGGTGGTGCCGCGCACGTCGACCGTCACCGGCTCGCCCAGGACCCCGATCCTCAGGTCGTCCTGGACCGGGTGGGCGGACAGCCGCTCGAGGAGGCCGGCGCTCACGAGCGCGGGGACGGCGCCGTCGGCGTCCGGCGTGCCGAGGGCCGCCAGCCCGGCGTCGACGGGCAGCCCGCGGTCGGCCCGCACGCGCGCCAGCTCGGCGGCGTCCACGACGAGGAGCGTCGCGGTCAGCCCGAGCCCCGACCCCACCGTGCGCCCGGGGAGCTGGCTGCCGGACGCCAGCGCGTCCACGCCGGCCGCGTCGGGCAGCGCCGCGAGCGCGGCGCGGCCGAGCTCGCGGTCGAGGCGGCCGTCGAGGCGCACGTCTCCGCCCACGCGCAGGTCGGCCGCGTCGCGCTGCCCGCTGCGCACGCTCTGCACGAGCGTGCCGGACAGCACGACCAGCGCGACGGCGACGGTCACCGCGAGCAGCGGCGTGACCGCTGTCGCCGCGCCGTGCGCGCGGGCGACCGCGAGCGGTGCCGCCAGGCCGCGCGACCGGGCGGCGAGGCGCCCGGCGGCGCGCACGGCCGCCGGCGCGACCCGCACGACGACGAGCGCCGCGGCGGCCGCGACGAGCACGGGGGCGGCCGCGAGCAGGGGGTCGACGTCGCCGTCCCCGACGGGCACGAGACCGCGGCGGCGCACGGAGACCACGGCGGCGACGGCCACCACGACCACGAGGAGCTCGGCGGTCACGCGCCGCAGGGAGCGGACCGTGGCCGCGTGCGCGCGCTCGTCGGCGTCGGTCGGCACCCGCCGCCGCGTCCACGCGGCGGCGGCGGCGTGCGCGGCGAGCACCGCGGGGGCGAGCACCGCCACGGCGGCGACCGCCGCGGCGACGGCGACGGTCCCGTGCGCGCCCGGCAGTGCCACGAGCACCACGGCGACCGCGACGACGGCGGTCACGACCACGAGCGGCACGGTCTCGACGAGCGCCCGCACGACGACCGACGCCAGCGAGGCGCCGCGCGCCCGCTCGGCCGCGAGCAGCGGGCGGCGCCGCCCGGCGAGCAGGCCGCCGGCGAGCACGAGGCACAGCGCCGCCGTCGCGGCGATGCCGACGACGGTGAGGGACGCCTGCGCGCGCGCGGCGACGAGGCGGTCCTCGAAGGCGTCGAGCACGGCGGGCAGGTCGGTGCTGACGCGGCCCGACGTCGCGGTCACGTGCAGGACCGTGCGGCGCAGCGCACGCAGCTCGTCGAGCGTGGTGCCCGTCGTGTCGACGGTCGCCCGCACGGTCGTCTGCAGCGTCTGCGGCGGGACGACCGTCGCCAGGTCCTCGAGCACGCCGACGGGCACGTACAGCCCCGCGAGCGTGTCGACGTCCGACGCCGCTGTCACGGGCACGACGTCCACCAGCTCGGGCAGGTCGCGCCACGCGGTGTGGTCCGGGTCGAGCGGCTCGTACAGGCCGGTGACGACCAGGAGCGACTCGGGCCCGCGCGCGGTGCGCCCGCGCTCGACGACGAACGGCCCGTCGTCGACCGTGACGCCGAGCGTGCGCGCCGCGGCGGCGCTCATGCCGACCTCCACGCGGCCGGGCAGGTCGGGCCGCTCCGGGCCGACCTGCAGCTCCGCGAGGACCGGGGCCGGCGCGGTGCCGGCGACCCAGCGCACGAGCCCGTCGTCGCGGTCCGCGTCCTCGAGCGGCACCACGACGGCGAGGCGCGTGAAGAACCGGCTGCCGTCGGGGGCGTCCGCGAGGAACGTCGACGTCCGCGCCGACGCGCTGCGCGGGCCGAGGCCCGTGGGGAGCTCGGCGGCGAGCCAGCCCGCCGTCGCGGCCGCGGGCCCCAGGACGTCGCCGACGACCGAGCCGCCCGGGTCGGCCACGAGGTCGGCGGCCGTGCCGGCGCGCTCGACGGCCTCTCGGGCGGCGGTGTCGGCCGCGCGGTCGACGAGCCGCGGCAGCGCGAGCGCCAGCAGGAGCGCCGCGAGCAGCAGCAGCGTGGTACCCGCCAGCAGGCCGACGTCCTGCGCGGCGCGCCGCCGTGCGACCAGCAGGGCGTCGGCCGTCGTGGCGCGCAGCCGCGTCGCCGAGGTCGTCATCGGTCGTCCCCCAGCCGCAGGAGCGCGCCGGTGGTGCGGCGCACGAGCAGCGTCCCCACGACCGCGACCGTGGCGCACGCGCCGAGCGCGAGCCCCCCGACGAGCCCGGTCTGCGGCAGCCAGTCCCACACCACGCGCGCGGCAGGCACGGGGCTGCGTCCGTCGGGGGACGTGGTCAGGACCGGCCCGACGACGTGGCCGAGCAACGCGCCGACGGCGACGCCGGCCGCGGTGCCGAGCCCGATCAGCAGGGCGTTCTCCAGCACGAGCGCGCGGACGAGGTCGCGCCGGTCCGCGCCGAGCGCCTGCAGCCGGGCGAGCTCGAGCCGGCGCCCGCGGAGCGCCACGCCGGCGCTCGCGCCGATGCCGACGAGCACGAGCAGCCCCGCCGCGAGGGTCACGAGCGCGAGCGCCACGGGCACCGCGACGCGCAGCGGGCCGCGCGTCGCGTCCACGGCCGCGTCGGCGCGGACCGTCACGTCGCCGACCGCGACAGCCGTGAGGTCGTCGCCGACCGCACGCGCGGCCGCGTCGCCGGCGGGAGCGGCGACCCACCACCCGTCGACCTGCTGGGCGATGCTGCCCGCGTCGGCGAGCGCCTGGGCGAGCGCCCGCGTGTCGGCCAGCACGTCGGTCCCGCGGACGGCGCCCGGCAGCTGCGGCGCGACGCGCACGACCCGCGCCCGGACGCGCGCCTCGCCGACGCCCAGCACGACGACGTCGCCGGTGCCGAGGGTGAGCTCCGCGGCGAGCGGCCGGGCGAGGACCACCGGGAGGCCCTCGGCCGGCGTCCACGCCGCCGCCCGCAGGGTGCCGCCCGCGCCGGCCCACGTGTCCGTGAGCTCGATCGAGCCGCCGATCGTCGTGCCGTCGATGCCCGCCGGGCGCAGCCGCAGCGGCTTCTCGCCGAGGGCGGTCGTGGCGGTCCCGCCCCAGCGCACCGACCCGATCGCCACGGGGGTGGACGGCGCTGTGCCGGCCTCCCACCACTCGACGCCCTGCGCACGGTCCACGACGCGGACGGAGCTCAGGTCGAGCTGCAGCTGGTCGGCGCCGAACCCGCCCTCGAGCGGCGGCGCGGCCTCGTCGACCACGACGTGCGCCGTGACGCCCACCAGCTCCACGGGCAGGGCGAGCGTCGGCACGCCCGTCGCCACCTCCAGCGGCTCGGTCAGGTCGGGCAGGGTGCCGTGCGTCCAGGCGTGCACGCCGCGCGCGTCCCGCAGCAGGAAGGAGAGGTGCACCTGGCCGGTCGACGGCCGGGTCGCGGTGGGCGCCACGTCGAGCACCAGCCAGGCCGGGTCGCCGGGCAGCGGCACCGCGGCGGTCCGGGCGAGGTCGTCCTCCTCCTGCTCCGCCGGCGGCGGCGCCAGGTCGGCGAGCACCGCGGCCCAGCCGGCGTCCGTGCGGCCGCGCAGCACGTCGGGACGCGCGGCGTCGACGGCGAGGAGCCGCGCGTCCCGGCCGGACGTGGTCGCGGTGCTGTCGGTCCCGAGGGCCGCGCCGAGCGTCACGGAGCGGTCCAGGACGGGAACGGCGGCCGTGCCCAGGTGCGCGGCGAGCACCTCGTCGACGGCCCGCGAGCTCGCGACGCCGTCGCCCTCGAGGTCGTCGACCCGCACGTCCGTGCCGACCGCCAGCTCGACCTGCTCCACCTGCGACGTGCGCCACGTCGCCAGGAACGCCTGCGCGAACGTCGCGCACGCGACGGCGATCGCGAGCACGAGCACGGCGCCCGACGCGGACGCCGGGCGGCGGGCGACCTGCCACGCGGCCACGGGCCCGACCAGGGCCCGGCTGCGGCGGGCCAGCGCGTCGGCCGCGGCGCCCACCGGACGCACCAGCCGGAGGGCGAGCACGGCGCCGCCGACGGCGACGAGAGCCGGGGCCACGGCGAGCACCGGGTCGACGCGCGGCGCGCCCCCGGGCAGCGGCCCGCCGTAGCTGAGGAGCTGCCACGCCGCGAGGCACGCGACGGCCACGAGCGACAGGTCCGCGCCGGCGCGCGCGAGCCGCGCCCGCCCGGCGCGGGCGGAGGCGGCCGAGCGCCACTGCGGCAGGACGACCGCGACCGCGAGGACCGCGGCGACCACCGCGCACGTCGCGACGGCGGCGAACGGCGGCACGGCCGGCACGCGGAAGCCCGCGGCGCCGAGCAGCCCGCCCGGCACGAGCGCGCCGTAGGCGCCGAGGGCGAGCCAGGGCGCGACGAGCGTCGCCCCGACCGCGAGCACGGCGGCCTCGAGGGCCGCCAGCGAGCGGAGCTGCCGCGGCGAGGCGCCGCGCGAGACGAGCAGGCTGCTCTCCGTGGCGCGGCGCTCGCCGAGCAGGCCGGCCGCGAGCAGCATGACCGTCGCCGCCAGGACGCCCAGGAGCAGGCCGACGACGACGACCGCCACGCGCGTCACCGCCAGCTCGCGCCACGTCGCGTCGATCGTGCGGTGCACGAGCGTGCTGACCCGCGCGTTGGCGGGCGTGCCGTCCAGGGCCGACGTCAGCGCGAGCTGCGCGTCGTCGACGGCGGTGCGCAGGGCGGCCACGGCCCCGCGCGGCGCACCCGCGAGCCGGGGGACCACGGTCGTGTGCACGGTCTCGACGGCGCCCGTGGCGGTCAGGGCGCCGGGCGCGACGACCACCGGCCCCCACGCGTCGGTGGTGACCATGCCGCCGCCGCCAGGCACGGGGTGGCGCGGGTCGTGCATCGCGCCGCGCAGGCGGTCGCGGTCCCACGTGCCGACCGGTCCGCCGAGGTCGAGCAGGCCGGTGACGACCCACGTGTCGGGGCCCTCGCGCGGTCCGGCGCCCGCCTCGACGACGGAGCCGACCTGCCAGCCGTACCGCTCGGCCGCGACGGCGGGGACGGCGACGAGCAACCGCCCCGCGTCGTCGCGCGCGCGGTCGGGCAGCGCACCGGCCACGAGCTCGGCGTGCTCGGTCACGGCCGGGTAGTCGGCCGCGTAGGCGAGGGGCATCATGCCGCCGTCGGTCGCCAGGCCGGGCAGCCAGTGCAGGCCGCCGGTGAGCCAGACCTCCTCGTCGGCGTCCAGCGCGCCCAGCACGCTCCGCAGGGTCCCGCTCGTCGTCGCGACGACGGTGGCGACGTCGCCCCCGTTGACGCGCGCGACCGCGTCGATCCGCACGTCGTCGGTGTCCGCGCGGTGCAGCGCCTCGTCCAGCGCGTCGTGCGCCGTGCCGTCGAGCAGCAGCGCGAACGTGCCGAGCAGGGTCGTGGCGACCAGCGCGACGAGCGCGACCGTCCCGACGACCACCGCCTGGTCGCGCAGCCGGCCGGTCAGCACGCGCAGCCGCCACCCCACGTGGTCCCCCTCGCGTCGGCCCGGGCGACGTCGCCGCCGGGCGTGGTCGCGGTCAGGCTAGGGGCGCGCCTGCGGGGGAGGGCCGCGTGCGCGGGTCACGGTCCGGACACGGCCGAAAGGTTGGGGTCCGTCCCGGTCGGGTCCTCGCGCGCCCACGCCACCGGCGCGTCGTGGGCGACGACGCGCGGGCAGGGGGAGCGCGGCAGCCGTCACCTGATGGCGTGACGGGGCGGGGAACTTCTTGTCCCGGGCGCGCACAGGCCGATGGTCCCGGAGACGCCACCGACGGCCGGGGCGTCGCCCTCGGTACGTCGGACAGCCACCGACCCGGGAGCACCTCGTGACCACCCCCGCCGCCAGCGGCGCCCTCCGCCGCCCTCCGAGCGCCACCGGCGTACCGGCACCGCGGCCTCCGGCCGACGCGCCGCTGGGCATGCCGCCCGCGTCGTCCCGACCGGGCGCTCGGGGCCGGGGCGGGCTGCGCGCGCGCCTCGTCACCGCGGGCGGCGGCGCCGTCGTGGTGACCGCGCTCGTGCTGTCGGTGGTGAGCGGGGTCCTCACGTCCCGGCTCGCGGACCGCGCGGCGGACGAGGTGGCCGGGCTCGTCGGCACGGCCCTGACGGACTCGGCGGACCACGCCGTCACGGTCGTGGGCACGCAGGTCGACACGGTGAGCGCGCAGATGCTCGGCCAGCTGCGCATCGCCGAGCAGCTGGTGGCGCAGCGCGGGGCGCTCGGCTTCGGCGAGCCCGTCGCCTGGACGGCGACGAACCAGGTGAGCGGGGTGCAGCGTGACGTGGTGCTGCCCGCGCTGGAGGTCGGCGGGCAGGGGTTCGGGCAGAACGACGACCCGGCGACGCCCACGGCCGTCGTCGACGAGGTCGCGGCGCTCCTCGGGGCGGCCGTGACCGTCTTCCAGCGCGTGGACGACGCCGGCGACATGCTGCGCGTCGGGACCACGGTCCCGAACGCCGAGGGCCGCCGCGCCATCGGCACGTACATCCCGGCGGTCGCCGCTGACGGCACCGCCACACCGGTGGTGCGGGCCCTGCTCGCGGGCGAGACGTACAGCGGAGTCGCGACGGTCGTGGGTGAGCCGTACGTGACGGCCTACTCGCCCCTGGTGGTCGACGGCCGCGTCGTCGGCGCCCTCTTCGTCGGCGTGCCGCAGGCGGACGTCGACGCCCCCGTGCGCGCGTCGCTGGACGGGATGAACGCCGGCGACGCCGGCGGCCTGACCGTGCTGGCGGCCGACGGGTCCACCGTGGTCCCGGCGTCGGCGGTGGTCCGCGACTCGGACGCGTCCGACCTCGTGGCGCAGGCCGCCGCCCTGGAGGACGGCGAGCACATCGTGCGGACGCTGGACGTCGCCGGCGCACCGGCGCGCGCCGTCGTCGCACGGTCCGCCGCCTGGGGGTGGACCGTCGTCGCGTGGGCTCCCGAGTCGCACGTCGGTGCCGTCGCCGCGGACCTGCGGGACGGCTCGCGCACGCTCGTGACGACGTTGCTGCTCGTCGGCCTCGGCGTGGCGGTCCTCGCGGTCGCCGCCGTGGCCGTCTACACCGGCCGGCTCGTCGCACGGGTCACCCGGCTCACGCACGCGCTCGAGCGCGTCGCGCGCCGTGACCTCGCGGTGCAGGTGCGTCCCGAGGGCGCGGACGAGATCGGCGCCATGAGCGCCGCCCTCGCCGTGGCGATCGAGGGGATGCGGGGCGCCGTGGCCCGCATGCGGGACGGCGCGGTCGAGGTGCGGGGGACGGCGGAGCGGCTCGACCAGTCGAGCTCCGCGCTCGCCACCGCGGCGGGGGAGTCGGCCACCCGCGCGGCCGGCGTCTCGGAGAGCGCCGGCGCCGTCTCCACCGAGGTCGGTGCGGTGACCGCCGCCATGACGGAGATGCAGACGACCATCGTCTCGGTGGCGCGCGACGTCTCGTCAGTGCAGCGGCAGACGGGCAACGCCGTCGAGATCGTCGCCGAGGCAGGAGGTGCCGCCGAGCGCCTCGCGTCCTCGACGTCGCAGATCAAGGACGTGGTGGCGGCGGTGTCGGCGATCGCCGCGCAGACGCACCTGCTCGCGCTGAACGCGACGATCGAGGCCGCGCGCGCGGGCGAGGCCGGCCGCGGGTTCGCCGTGGTCGCGGGCGAGGTGAAGGACCTCGCGGAGCAGACGTCCGACGCGCTGGGCACCATCGCGCCGGTGCTCACGGCGGTCGAGCGCGACGCCGACGACGTCAGCGGTGCCGTCGAGCGGATCGCCGCGGCGATCCGCTCGGTCGACGAGCACCAGTCGTCCATCGCGGCCGTGGTGGAGGAGCAGTCCGCGACCACCGCGGAGGTGGAGCGCAACCTCGTGGGGGCCGCGGGCGGGACGCACGACATCGCGCTGGCGATGCAGCAGCTCGCCGACGAGGCGTCGCGCTCCCGGGCGGAGGCAGCCGAGGTGCACGGCGCCGTGGGCGGGCTGACGCGGGTGGCGGCGACGCTGCGCGAGGAGGTCGAGCGCTTCCGGCTCGACGACGGGCACGCGGCCTGAGCACGGACGGCGCGAGGGCGGCCGCCCGTCAGGGTGACCTGACGGGCCGCCGCCCTCGTGCGTCCCGGCGGGCGGTCAGGCCTGCGGCGGGCGCGTCATCGCCAGCACGTCGAGGGCCGCGTCGAGCTGCTCGAGCGTGAGGTCGCCGCGCTCCACGTGCCCGAGGTCGATCGTCGCCTGGCGGATCGTCACGCCGTTCTTGACGGCGTGCTTGGCGATCGCGGCGGCGGCCTCGTAGCCGATGACGCGGTTGAGCGGCGTCACGATCGACGGCGACGACTCGGCCAGCGCGCGGGCGCGCTCGACGTTCGGCGTCAGACCCGCGACCGTGCGGTCGGCGAGCACGCGCGAGGCGTTGGCGAGCAGCCGCACCGACTCCAGCACCGCGGACGCGATGACGGGGATCTGCACGTTGAGCTCGAACGACCCGCTCGCGCCGGCCCACGCGACCGTCGCGTCGTTGCCGACGACGCGCGAGCACACCATGAGGACCGCCTCGGGCACGACCGGGTTGACCTTGCCCGGCATGATCGACGACCCCGGCTGCAGGTCCGGGATGGCCAGCTCGCCGAGACCGGTGTTGGGACCGGAGCCCATCCAGCGCAGGTCGTTGCAGACCTTCGTCAGGCTCACGGCGATCGTGCGCAGCGCGCCCGACAGCTCCACGAGCCCGTCCCGCGAGCTCTGCGCCTCGAAGTGGTCGCGCGCCTCGGTCAGCGGCAGACCCGTGTCCTCGACGAGCAGCGCGATGACCCGCTGCGGGAACCCGGCCGGCGTGTTGATGCCGGTGCCGACGGCCGTGCCGCCCAGCGGCACCTCGGCGGCGCGGGGGAGGGCGGCCTGCAGGCGCTCGACGCCGTACCGCACGGCGGCCGCGTAGCCCCCGAACTCCTGGCCGAGCGTGACGGGGGTCGCGTCCATGAGGTGCGTGCGGCCGGCCTTGACGACCTCGGCCCACGCGGTCGCCTTCTCCTCGAGGGCGCCCGCGAGGTGCTCCAGCGCGGGCACGAGGTCGCGCACGACGCCCGCCGTCGCGGCCACGTGCACCGACGTCGGGAAGACGTCGTTCGACGACTGCGACGCGTTGACGTGGTCGTTCGGGTGCACGTCGCGCCCGAGCAGGCGCGTCGCGAGCGTCGCGAGCACCTCGTTGGTGTTCATGTTCGAGCTCGTGCCCGACCCCGTCTGGTAGACGTCCACGGGGAAGTGCGCGTCGTGCATGCCGCTCGCCACCTCGTCCGCGGCGGTGACGATCGCGTCCGCCACGTCCTGCGGGAGGACGCCGAGCTCCGCGTTGGCGCGGGCCGCCGCCTTCTTCACGCGCGCGAGGGCCTCGACGTGCCCGCGCTCGAGCGTGCTGCCGGAGATGGGGAAGTTCTCGACCGCGCGCTGCGTCTGTGCGCGGTAGAGCGCGTGGGCGGGGACGCGGACCTCGCCCATCGTGTCGTGCTCGACGCGGAACTCGGGCTGCGCGGCGCTGGGCGGGGTGGCGGCGGCCTCCGGGCCAGCCGCGACGTCGGGACCGGTGCGGGAAGTCATGCCCTGCATCCTCCCACTGGTGGACCCGCGTCCGCTCCGGTGGCGGGACCGGCCGACTGGTAGTCGGATGGGTCCACCCGACCCCCGGGACAGAGAGGCAGGGACGGTGCGACGACGAGCAGCGTTGCTCGCCACGGCAGCCCTCGTGGCTCCGCTGGCGGCCTGCGCGACGGCCGAGGCGGGGCCGCCGACGCTCATGTGGTACATCAACCCCGACTCCGGCGGGCAGTCCCGCATCGCGGAGCAGTGCACCGAGGAGTCCGGCGGCGCCTACGCGATCGAGACGGCGCTCCTGCCGCGCGACGCCCCCGGGCAGCGCGAGCAGCTCATCCGCCGGCTCGCGGCCAACGACGCGTCGATCGACATCATGTCCCTCGACCCGCCGTACATCCCCGAGTTCGCGAACGCCGGGTTCCTCGCGCCCATCCCCGACGACGTCGCCGAGGCGGTCACGCAGGACGTCGCCGAGGGCGCCGTCGCCGGTGCGACGTTCCGCGACGAGCTCGTCACGGTCCCGTTCTGGGCCAACACGCAGCTGCTCTGGTACCGCACGTCGGTGGCGGAGGCGGCGGGCCTCGACATGTCGCAGCCGGTCACGTGGGACCAGATCGTCCAGGCGGCCGCGGACCAGGGCAAGACCGTCGCGGTCCAGGGCGTGCGCGCCGAGTCGCTCACGGTGTGGGTCAACGCGCTGGTCGAGTCCGCCGGCGGGCACGTGCTCGGCGACCCCGAGGCCGAGGAGGGCGCGGACATCGCCCCGTCGCTCGACACCGACGCGGGGCGTCGTGCCGCCGAGGTCGTCGCGACGCTCGCCGACGCCGGCGTCGGCGGGCCGCAGCTCGCGAACGCCAACGAGGACATCAACGCGAGCATGTTCGAGAACGACGAGACGGCCGGGTTCATGGTCAACTGGCCGTTCGTCTGGCCGCGCGCCAACGGCGCCGTCGAGTCCGGGTCGCTCGACCCGTCCGTCGTCGAGGACTACGGGTGGGCGCTGTACCCGCAGGTCGACGAGGGGCAGGAGTCCCGCCCGCCCTACGGCGGCATCAACCTCGGCGTCGGCGCCTTCAGCCAGCACGTCGACCTCGCGTTCGAGGCGGTGCAGTGCATCGTCGACCCGGCCAAGCAGGCCGAGTACTTCGTCTCCGACGGCAACCCGCCGTCCAGCCTGGTCGCGTTCGACGACCCGGAGGTCCAGGAGGCCTTCCCCATGGCGGACGTCATCCGCGAGTCGCTGCAGAACGCGGCGCCCCGCCCGCAGACGCAGTTCTACAACGAGGTCTCGACCAGCCTGCAGCGCACGTGGCACTCGCCCGGGTCGGTCAGCCCCGACACGAGCCCGCGTGAGGCCGACGAGCTGATCACGGCCGTGCTGAGCGGGGAGGCGCTGCTGTGAGCTCCGTCGCCGGTGCACCCCCGGCCCTCGCGCAGGACGACCGCCCGCGCGGCCGCAGCGCCCGCAGCGGTGCCCCGCGCCGCTCCGACCGCGCCCGGCAGGAGGCCCGGCTGGGCATGCTGCTGTGCGCGCCGGCGGTGCTCGTGCTGGTCGCGGTCGTCGGCTACCCGATCCTCCAGGCGGTGTGGGACTCCCTGTTCGACTACCGCCTCACCAACCCGGACGCACGCGCGTTCGCCGGCCTGCAGAACTACCTGCTGGTCCTCACCGACTCGATCTGGTGGCAGGCGCTCGGCGTCACGGTGCTCATCACGGTGATCACGGTGGCGATCGAGCTGGTCCTCGGCTTCGGCCTGGCGCTCGTGATGAACCACGCGCTCACCACGCTGCGACCCGCGCTGCGCACGGCGATCCTCATCCCGTACGCGATCATCACCGTCGTCTCCGCGTTCGCGTTCCTCTACATGTTCGACCTGACGAGCGGGTTCGTGAACAGCTGGCTGCCGTTCGTGGCGGACAGCAAGGACTGGTTCGCGACGTTCGGCTCCGCGGTGAGCGTCATCATCCTGTCCGAGGTCTGGAAGACCACGCCGTTCATCTCGCTGCTGCTGCTGTCGGGGCTCGCGCAGGTGCCGGGCGAGCTGTCCGAGGCCGCCAAGGTCGACGGCGCGACGGCGTGGCAGCGGCTGTGGCGGGTGACGATCCCGAACATGAAGGCCGCGATCATGGTCGCGCTGCTGTTCCGGACGCTCGACGCGTTCCGCATCTTCGACAACATCTTCATCATGACGAACGGTGCGGCGGGCACCGAGTCGGTCGCGTTCCTCGCGTACCGGCAGACCATCCAGCGGCTCGAGATCGGTGTCGGCTCCGCCGTGTCGGTGCTGCTGACGATCCTCGTCGCGCTGATCGCCCTGCTGTTCGTCAAGGGGTTCAAGGTGAACCTCGCCGCGTCGACGAGGGGTGGCCGATGAGCACCGCGCGCACGAAGGTCTGGTGGTGGGTCGGCGGCCTGCTGATCATCCTGTACTGCCTCTTCCCGGTGGCCTGGATCATCTCGCTGAGCCTCAAGGCGCCGTCCGACCTCGACAACGGGTCGTTCCTCCCGTCCGCGGTGACGTGGCAGAACTACCAGCTCATCCTCACGGGCTCGGCGTCGGACCTGTTCCTGCCGGCGCTGCGCAACTCGGTGGGCATCTGCCTCATCGCGACGCTCATCGCCGTGGTGCTGGCGGCGCTCACCGCGTACGCCATCGCGCGGCTCGACTTCCCCGGCAAGGCGTTCGTGCTGGGCCTGTCGCTGGCCGTGTCGATGTTCCCGGTCATCTCGATCGTCACGCCGCTGTTCAACATCTGGCGCACCATCGGGCTGTACGACACGTGGGCCGGACTCGTCATCCCGTACCTGTCGATCACGCTGCCGCTGTCCATCTGGACGCTCACCGCGTTCTTCCGCGAGATCCCGTGGGAGATGGAGCAGGCGGCGCAGGTCGACGGTGCGACGACGTGGCAGGCGTTCCGCAAGGTCATCGTCCCGCTGGCCGGGCCGGGCGTGGCGACGACCGCGATCATCGCGTTCTTCCTCGCCTGGAACGACTTCGTCTACGGCATCTCGCTCACGTCCACCGAGGCCGCGCGGCCCGTGCCCGCGGCGCTCGCCTTCTTCACCGGCGCCTCGCAGTTCGAGGAGCCGACCGGCGCGACGTCCGCCGCCGCCGTCATCGTCACCATCCCCGTCGTCGTCCTCGTGCTGCTCTTCCAGCGCCAGATCGTCGCCGGGCTGACCCAGGGCGCGGTCAAGGGCTGACGCCCGCCGCCCGTCACGACCGAGGAGAGCGCAGATGGCCGCGATCACGCTGAGCCACGTGGTGAAGAAGTACGGCGACGGGTACCCCGCCGTGAACGACGTCAGCCTCGACATCAAGGACGGCGAGTTCGTCATCCTCGTCGGGCCGTCCGGCTGCGGGAAGTCGACGCTGCTGCGGATGGTCGTCGGCCTCGAGGACATCTCCGACGGGGAGATCGTCATCGACGGCGACGTCGTCAACGACAAGGCGCCGCGCGACCGCAAGCTCGCGATGGTGTTCCAGAACTACGCGCTGTACCCGCACCTGACCGTCTACGAGAACATCGCCTTCCCGCTGCGGCTGGAGAAGGGGAGGTACTCCGAGGACGAGATCCGCACGCGCGTGCAGAAGGCGGCGGACACGTTGGAGCTCAACGAGCACCTGGAGCGCAAGCCGGCGAACCTGTCCGGCGGCCAGCGCCAGCGCGTCGCGATGGGCCGCGCGATCGTCCGCGACGCGCGCGCGTTCCTCTTCGACGAGCCGCTGTCCAACCTCGACGCGAAGCTGCGCGGGCAGATGCGCACCGAGATCTCGCGGATGCAGCGCCGCCTCGGCACGACGACGATCTACGTCACGCACGACCAGACCGAGGCGCTCACGCTGGGCGACCGCGTCGCCGTGCTGAAGAAGGGTGTCCTGCAGCAGGCGGCGAGCCCGCGCGCCCTGTACGAGCAGCCGGTCAACCTCTTCGTCGCCGGCTTCATCGGCTCCCCGCCGATGAACTTCCTGCCGGGCCAGGTCGAGGGCGACGTGCTGCGCATGCCGCTCGCCGACGTGCCGCTGTCCGAGGGGCTGCGCCGTCGGATCGGCGACCGCAAGCTCGTGATCGTCGGCCTGCGCCCCGAGCACCTGGAGGACGCGGACACGCTCGACGAGGCGACCGCCGCGAAGGGCGTCACGTTCGAGGCCGACGTCGACGTGGTCGAGTGGCTGGGCGCCGAGCTCTACGCGTACATCCCGTTCGAGACGCGCGAGGAGGTGCGCGGCACGCTCGAGGAGCTCGACCGCGACCTCGACGGCGAGGGCATGCGCACGCAGCTCGTCGCGGCACTCGGCGCCGAGAGCCACGTCCGGGACGGCGACGTCGCCGAGCTCTGGTTCGACCCGTCGCGGCTGATGGTCTTCGACCCGGAGACCGGCGACAACCTCACGTACGACGAGGAGGCCGCGCGCGCGGCGGACGCCGAGAGCGAGTCCGAGCGGGCGCGCGCGCTCGAGCGGGCGCAGCGGCGCGAGGCGCGGCGCGCCGAGCGGAGCACGCCCGCGGCCTGACCGGCGACGCCCGTCACCCGCCGCGCCCCGCGCCCGCTCCGGTCACACCGGAGCGGGCGCGGACGCGTATCCGCTTCCCCTCCCGGCACGGCGCGCCCAGCATGGAGGCATGGAGAGCACCCCTGCCGGCTCCGGATGCGGCGCCGAGCGCTTCCTCGTGCGCGGCCGGTTCGTGACGACGCCCCGGCGGACCCGGGACCGCGACGACCTCGTCGAGCACGTCGCCGCGATGCTCGTCGCACCGGGCGAGGAGCTGGGCGAGGACGAGCTCATGGCGCGGCTCGTCCCGGTCGCCGACGACCCCGTGCGGCTGCGCCGCGAGCTCGTCGAGGCCGGCCTGGTCGGCCGGCGCGCCGACGGGTCGCGGTACTGGCGCGAGCGCCTCACGGCCCACGACGACGAGCCGGGCGTGCGGTCCCCGCGCTGACGCCGTCGCCGTCGCCGTCCGGGTCAGGCGGGGAGGGCGGCCTCGTCCGGCGCGACGCCGATGTCGCCGATGACGTGCGCGAGCTTCGCGTGGCCGTCGGCCAGCGTGTACTCGACCGCGACGATGGCGCACCGGCCCTCGGCCACCGCGTCGGCCAGCGAGACGGAGTAGCCGTGCAGCTGCTTCGCGGTGTGCAGGACGTGCTCGTGGCCGAGCTCCGCCGCGTCGAACGACCCGACCGACCGACCGTTCTGCGACAGCCCGATGATCGACGGGATCACCCGGTCGACGACGGCCTGCACGAAGCCGGCGGGCACCTGACCGCCGTTCAGCGCCTCGGACGCGGCCGCGACGGCACCGCAGCGGTCGTGCGCGAGCACCACGACGAGGGGCGCGCCGAGCACCTCGACGCCGTACTCGATCGACCCGATGACGGTCGTGTCGAGCACGTGCCCCGCCGTGCGGACGACGAACACGTCCCCGAGCCCCTGGTCGAAGATGATCTCGGCGGCGACGCGGCTGTCCGAGCAGCCGAACACGACAGCGAACGGGTGCTGCTCGGCGCTGATCGCCGCGCGCCGGTCGATGCCCTGCGACGGGTGCTCCATCCGGTCCTCGACGAAGCGCGTGTTGCCGGCGGCGAGGGAGGCCCAGGCCTGGGCGGGCGTGAGGGACTGCGGCGGGGTGGTCATGCGGCTCCTCGGGCGGGGTGCGGGGGCAGGGGGGAGGTGTGGGCCCCCGTCAGGCCGGCGGGTCGGCCAGGACGGCGGCGAGCACCGACGGGTCGTCGAGCTCGTCGGTACGCGGCGGGTTGGCGCCGCGCCGGGAGACGGTGATCGCGGCGATGCGTGCGCAGCGCGCGAGGAGGTCCTCCACGGTCGCCGCCGCGACGTCGTGCAGCGCGTCGCGCCGGTCCGCCCCGAGCAGGCCCGCGGACCACAGCCCGTCGACGAGCCCGGCCATGAACGAGTCGCCGGCGCCGACGGTGTCGGCCACGCGCACGCGCGGCGCGGCCACCTGCAGGCGCGCACCGGCGGCGGTGCACGCGAACGCGCCCTCGCCGCCGTGCGTGACGACGACCAGCGCCGGCCCGCCGCGGCTCCACTCCTCCGCGACCTCCGCCGGGGCGATGCCCGGCAGCAGCCAGGCGAGGTCCTCGTCGCTCACCTTCACCACGTCGGCCGTGCGCACGAGGCGCTCGACGACGGGCAGCACGTCGGCCGGCTCACCCATGAGCGCGGGCCGCAGGTTCGGGTCGTACGTGACCGTCGACGTGCCCCGCCGCTGCTCCAGCAGGTCCGCGACGCGCGCGCCGCCCGGTCGCAGGACGGCCGCGATGGAGCCGGTGTGGACGACCAGCGGGTCGTCGCCGTCGCCGTCCCACGCGTCGGGCAGGTCCCACTCGAGGTCGAAGTCGTAGGTGGCGGCGCCCTCGGCGTCGAGGTGCGCCGTCGCGACCGACGTCCGCGCCGGGGCCCGGTCGCCCGCCAGCACGTGGACGCCCGCGCCCTCGAGGTGGCGGCGCACGAGGTCGCCCGCCGCGTCGGGCGCGAGCCACGTCAGCAGGTCGGCGCGCCGGCCCAGCCGCGCCAGCCCGACCGCGACGTTCGCAGGGCTGCCGCCGGCGATCTCCTCCCGCGTGCCGTCCGGCCGCGCGACCACGTCGACGAGCGCCTCGCCGACGACGAGGGCGCGCCGGGCCTGCGTCGCGGACCCGTCCCGCGGGCCGTGGTCGCCCGTGCTCACGACGCGACCTCGTCCCGGGCGCCGGCGCCGCCGGCGGCGTCACGGCCCTCGCGACGGGCGGCCTCGAGCCGCTCCCGCGCACCGTCGAGCCACTGCTGGCACCGCGCCGCGAGCGCCTCGCCGCGCTCCCAGAGCGCGAGCGACTCCTCGAGCGTCGCCGCCCCAGTCTCGAGACGGTCGACGACGCCGACGAGCTCGTCGCGCGCCTGCTCGTACGTCAGGGTCGCGGGGTCGGGCGGGGCCGCGCCGGGGGCGGCCGCGTCGTCGGGCGAGGGGTCGGTCGGGCGTGCCACGGGCACAGTCAACCAGCACGTCCGGACACGGGCACGGGTGTCCCGCCCGGCGCGGGGGACGGGGAGCCGCCCGGCGGGCCGTGGACGCCCGGCGGCGGACGGTCGCCGTGCCCGGTAGTCGCGCCCGGTGGTCCGCCCCGGTCGCCGGCGCGCGGTCAGCCGCGCACGGTCGCCGCGACCTCGCCGTCCGCGAGCCGGAGACGCAGCGGGTCGCCCGCCGCGACGTCGTCGGGGGAGCGGAGCACGCGCCCGTCGGCGAGCTGGACCACCGCGTACCCGCGCTCGAGCGTCGCGGCGGGCGAGAGCGCGCGCACCTGCGCCGCGAGCCGCCCGACCTCGCCGGCCGCGCGCGTCAGCGCGCCGTCGAGCAGGCCCCGGCCGCGGTCGACCGCGCGGTGCAGCCGGACCTCGTGCGGGTCCACGAGCGTCCACGGCTGCGCGAGCACGGGGCGGGTGCGCAGCTGCGCGAGGTGGTGCTCCTCGCGCGCGAGCCGGTGCTGCAGCGCCGCGTGCGCGCGGGTGCGGGCCTGGACCAGGCGCGCGCGCTCCTCCGCGACGTCCGGCACGACCCGCTTGCCGGCGTCGGTGGGCGTCGACGCGCGCAGGTCGGCGACGAGGTCGAGCAGCGGCGAGTCCATGTGGTGGCCGATCGCGCTGACCAGCGGCGTCCGGCACGCGGCCGCGGCGCGCACGAGCGTCTCGTTGCTGAACGGCAGCAGGTCCTCGAACGAGCCGCCGCCGCGTGCCACGACCACGACGTCGACGCGCGGGTCGGCGTCGAGCTCGGCGATCGCGGCCGTCACCTCGGGCACGGCCGCCGGGCCCTGCACGGTGACGCGGCGGACCTCGAACTGCACCGCCGGCCAGCGGGCGCGGGCGTTCGACACGACGTCGTGCTCGGCGTCGCCCTGCTGCGCGCACACGAGCCCGACGACGCCCGGCAGGAACGGCAGCGGGCGCTTGCGGCCCACGTCGAACAGGCCCTCGGCGGCGAGCACGCCCTTCAGGTGCTCGATCCGGGCAAGCAGCTCGCCGAGGCCGACCAGGCGCACCCGGTCGGCCGAGAACCCGAGCGACCCCTTCTTCGGCTGGAACTGGGGCCGCGCGTGCACCACGACGTGCGCGCCGTCGTGGAACCGCTCGCCGAGCGACATCGCGGCCACCGCGGGCAGCGTCACCGACAGCGACATGTCGAGGTCGGTGTCGCGCAGCGTGAGGAAGAGCAGCGAGTTCCACCGGCGCAGGTTGAGCACCTGCCCCTCCACCCACACCGGGGGCATCCGCGCGACGTACTCCGCCACCTTCGGCGCGAGGTGCCGCACCGGCCACGGGCGCTCGGGCGTCGTCTCGGCGGCCTTGAGCGGCAGGGGCAGGCGCTCGGGCGCCGGCGCGGCGGGGCCGCCGGGGGAGTCGTCGAGGTCCACGCGCCCAGCCTGCCCCACGCCACCGACGCCGCCGCGCACCCGCCCGGCCCGCCCGTGCACAGGATCACCACGTGGCGCCCACCACGTGCCCGGGAGTGCGCGCCCCGCCCGACCTAGACTGGGACGGTGACCCTCTCCGCGACCGACCGGCCCGACGTGCGCGGGCGCGTCCTGCTCGCCGCCCCGCGCGGCTACTGCGCGGGTGTCGACCGTGCCGTCGTCGCCGTCGAGAAGGCGCTCGACCACTACGGCGCCCCGGTGTACGTCCGCAAGGAGATCGTGCACAACAAGTACGTCGTGGAGACGCTCGCGGCGCGCGGCGCGGTCTTCGTCGACGAGACCGACGAGGTCCCCGAGGGTGCCCGCCTCGTGTTCTCCGCGCACGGCGTCTCGCCGGCGGTGCGCGCGTCGGCGGAGGCGCGCAGCCTGCAGACCATCGACGCGACGTGCCCGCTCGTGACGAAGGTGCACAAGGAGGCCGTGCGCTTCGCGTCCGACGACTTCGACATCCTGCTCATCGGGCACGACGGCCACGAGGAGGTCGAGGGCACGCAGGGGGAGGCGCCCGAGCACATCCAGGTCGTCAACTCCCCGGACGCGGTCGACGACGTCGTGGTCCGCGACCCCGAGCGGGTCGTGTGGATCTCGCAGACGACCCTGTCGGTCGACGAGACGATGGAGACGGTCCGCCGCCTGCGTGAGCGCTTCCCGCAGCTGCAGGACCCGCCGAGCGACGACATCTGCTACGCGACGCAGAACCGCCAGGTCGCGGTGAAGAAGCTGGCACCGCAGTGCGACGTCGTGCTGACGGTCGGCTCGGCCAACTCCTCCAACTCGGTCCGCCTCGTCGAGGTCGCCCTCGACGCCGGTGCGCGCTCCTCGTACCGCATCGACGGCGCCGCGGAGATCGACCCCGCGTGGTTCGCGGGTGCGTCGACGGTGGGCGTCACGTCGGGCGCGTCCGTGCCGGAGGTGCTGGTGGACGAGGTCCTGGCCCGCCTGGCCGAGCTCGGCTACGGCGACGTCGAGGAGGTCCGCACGGCGACCGAGGACCTCATGTTCTCGCTGCCGCGCGAGCTGCGCGCCGACCTGAAGGCCGGTGGCGCCGGCGACCCGCGGCCGCGCCGCGAGGGCCGTCGCGCGCTCAGCGTCCAGCCCGTCTGACCGTCCGACCGCCGGGCCCGTCCGCCCCCCGGCCCGTCGTGCCGCGGCAGCTCATCGCGCGCCCGTGCGCGCCCCCTCGTCATCGGCGGACGGCCGCGCGCCGGGCACGTGGTCGGCCGCGGGCACGCGGTCGGTGGTGACACGGTCGGTGGGCACGTGCTCGTCGAGCACGACCGCCTGCGCGGTGGAGAACGCGACGAGCTCGGGCGCGCTCACCGTGGCGAGCCGCGGGTCGGCGGGCGGCGGCGTCGGCAGGTCCGCGTCGACGACGTGCAGGTCGGCGAACCGGCGCGCGCTCACCAGCACGCGCGTCTCGAGCGACGCGACCGTCTGGTTGTAGGCGCCGGCGGCCGTGTCGATCGCGCGGCCCAGCCGGGTGAGGTGGCCGCCGAGGGTCGCGAGCCGCCCGTGCAGCTCCTTGCCGAGCGTGAGCACCTGCTGTGCGTTGGCGGCGAGCGCGTCCTGCTTCCACGCGTACGCGACCGTGCGCAGCAGCGCGAGCAGCGTCGTCGGGGTCGCGAGCACGACGTTGCTCTCGAACGCGTACTCGACGATGCCGGGGTCCTGCTCGACGGCCGCGTGCAGGAACGACTCGGCGGGCACGAACATGACGACGAACTCCGGCGCGGGTGCGAACTGGTCCCAGTACCGCTTGGCCGCGAGGGCGTCGACGTGCGCGCGGAGGTGGCGGGCGTGCGCGGCCATGCGCTCCACCCGGACGTGCTCGTCCGTGGCCTCGCTGGCCTCGAGGAACCCGAGGAAGGCGACCTTGGCGTCGACGACGACGTTCTTGCCGCCCGCGAGCCGCACCACCATGTCGGGGCGCAGCACGCCGTCGTCCGTGCGCACCGACGCCTGCTCGACGAAGTCGACGTGCGCCAGCATGCCGGCGGCCTCCACGACGCGCCGCAGCTGCACCTCGCCCCAGCGGCCGCGGACGTGCGACGCGCGCAGCGCCGTGACGAGCTGGGCCGTCTGGCCGCGCAGGTGCTCGGACGCCTCCCGCATGGCCCGCACCTGCTCGCCGAGCGCCGCGTCGCCGGCGGCACGCGCCCGCTGCGCGGTGGCGAGCTCCGCGCGCACCTGGTCCAACGTGCGCGCGATCGGCTCCACCATCGTGCGCACCGACTCCTCGCGGCGCGCGAGCTCGGCCGCGCTGGTCTGGTGCTCGGCGGCCATGCGCTGGTGCGCGAGCGCGAGGAACTGCTCGCTCGTGGCGGTGAGGGCGTCGGCCGCGAGGGCGCGGAACCGCTCGTCGTCGCCGTCGCCGCGCGCCTCCAGCAGCGAGCGGGCACGTGTCGCCTCGACCTCCGCCGCGCGCACGCGCCGCTCCGCCGCGCGCGCCGCGCGGGACCCGGCGGCGACCCAGGCGACGGCGCCGCCGAGCGCCGCGCCGACGAGGACGCCGGCGAGCAGCGTGAGGACGAGCGCACCGACCGACATCTGCACCATGGGCCGCACCCTGCCAGGCGCCACCGACACGACCGGACCGGTGACGACCGGGCACGGCGCCCGGACCCGGCTCCGGGACCTGCACCTATGCTGGCGGCCATGGCGACCGAGCACCCGCGCGAGCCGGACCCGTCCCCCCGCGGGCCCGCCGTCCCGCCCCCGGCCGGCGCGGCACCCGTGCCTGCCCCCGTGCCCGTGCCGGCGTGGCCCGCACCGGCCGGGTCGACGCCCGCGCTCGAGCTGCGCGGCCTGTGGCGGCGGTTCGGCGAGAAGATCGCGGTCGGCGGGGTGGACCTGACGATCCCCGCGGGCTCCTTCTACGGCCTCGTCGGGCCGAACGGCGCCGGCAAGACGACGACGCTGTCGATGGCCACGGGCCTCCTGCGGCCGGACCACGGGACCGTGCACGTGCACGGCGTCGACCTGTGGGCGCACCCCGTGGAGGTCAAGCGCAGCCTCGGCGTGCTGCCCGACGGCGTGCGCCTCTTCGACCGGCTCACGGGCGCGCAGCTCATCACGTACGCGGGTCTGCTCCAGGGCCTCGACCGGCCGACCGTGGAGTCGCGCACCCGCGACCTGCTGACGGCCATGGACCTGGCGGCGGACGCGAACACCCTCGTCGTCGACTACTCGGCGGGCATGACGAAGAAGGTCGCCCTCGCGTGCGCGCTGGTGCACGCGCCGCGGCTGCTCGTGCTCGACGAGCCGTTCGAGGCGGTCGACCCGGTGTCGGCCGCGAACATCCGCGAGATCCTCGCGCGGTACGTCGCGGGCGGCGGGACGGTCGTCGTGTCGTCGCACGTCATGGACCTCGTGCAGCGGATGTGCGACCACGTCGCGGTCATCGCCGGCGGGCACGTGCTCGCTGCGGGGACCGTCGACGAGGTGCGCGCCGGCCGCTCGCTGGAGGAGCGGTTCGTCGACCTCGTCGGCGGCCGTGTGACGGGGGAGGGGCTGGAGTGGTTGGGCACCTCGTCCGTCTGAAGCTCGCGCTGCTGCGCAACGGGCTGCGGCGCAGCGTCTGGCAGGTGCTCGGCCTCGTCGCCGCGGGCCTGTACGGCCTGGTGCTGCTCGGGCTCGCGGCCGTGGGGCTCGTCGCGCTCTCGGTGCAGGACGCCGCGCTGCGCGAGACGGTGCTCGTGCTGCTCGGGTCCGCGCTGGTGCTGGGCTGGTGGGTCGTCCCGCTCGTCGCGTTCGGCGTCGACGCGACGCTCGACCCGCGCCGCTTCGTCACGTACGCCGTCCCGCGCCGCGACCTGCTCGTCGGCCTGACGCTCGCCGGCCTCGTGGGTGTGCCCGGCGCCGTCACGGCGTGCGTCGCGCTCGGCACCGCCGGTGTCTGGGTGCGGGAGCCGCTCGCGGCGCTCGCGGGCGTCGTCGGTGCGGTGCTGGGCCTGGCGACGTGCCTGGTCGGCGCCCGCGCCGCGACGGCTGCGCTCGCCCCGGTGATCGCGCGTCGGCGCGTGCGCGAGCTCGTCGC